>JBEVXV010000191.1:0-8888 GCA_040505915.1 Sedimenticola sp.
TGTAAACTATAATAACATTTGTACTTTAATCTAATTAATGATCTCGAATATTAAAGTTGTGTACATGTATTGATGTATTCGAAATAATCATTGTATATGATGTTGTGTACATGTATTGATGTATTCGAAATAATCATGGTTTTGTCATAACATTGCATCAGAATGTATTAAAGTACATTTAAAATATAGTTCACATGTAGCTGTAAACTATGATAACATTTGTACTTTAATCTAATTCATGATCTCGAATATTAAAGCTGTGTACATGTATTGATGTATTCGAAATAATCATTGTATATGATTATTGAGTTACCTTCGATTTCTCATTCAATAAACGTAGTTCTAAGGATATTTGCTGTTTTACTTCTCAGGTTCTGCCAAGCCCATAAAAAAATTACACACCATATATACGGTTGTAATAGAGTGGTGGAGGCAGAGGAAAAGAGAACGGAACCACATGCCAAATCCAAAGAACCAACACTACCTCCGGAGCACTCACCAACCAGAAGAAGACGAGCTCTCGCTGCACCAGGAAGACATTCTAGAAGGACTCTCAGAAAGTGAGTCGTCTGAAAGTGACGTGAGCGAGGCCGACAACGACCTTGATCCAGAATATTCAGAAATGGCCGCCCGCATAGAAATGCAGCCATTTGGTGGGAAGGCCAGTGAACGGGGCGACATCTGGCTCGGATATTTCGAAAGGTATGCTTGTGCTAATGCATACAATGCAGACAAACAAAAACTATTGCTGCCATTCTTTTTGAAAGACCATGCACGCGTCTGGTTTGATGCCCTACCAGAAGCGACGAAAAATGACCTCGCAGCACTGCGAGCAGAATTTTTGACACGGTTCAACGGGAACAATGGACTTGGCGACGCCAGCTCCCTCAACCCACAACAAAGGCCGGGGGAGAGCTGCATGGATTTTTTTACACGGTGTCAGGAATCCATTGCCGGGCGCAACTTCCCGGCAAACCTACAAGTGACACTCCTACTCAATGGCCTGTTGCCAACATTTAAATCGTTGGTGATTATGAAAAATCCACAAACATTAGAAGAGGCGCGGCAGGCCATATGTTTGGCAGAGCTCACCCAGTGTCAGCCCGTGTCAGCCAGTGTCAGCATGGCAGAACCGGTTTCTGGACCCACCACTCAGGATGTGCTCCTATTGGAGCTCGTGAAAGAAATCAGGTCCATGAGGATGGACGTCAATGCGTACAGTGCCCCGAAGCCACACAATGAACCCTACCAAGATTCACAGTGGGCTCCGCAACAGGGAAACTGGCATCCGCAGCAGTGGCAGCAGCCACACCACCAGTCGGGATACCAGCAGCCACACCACCAGTCGTGATACCAACGACCAATGCCGCAGCAGCCACCTCAACGGCCACCTCAACAGCCACCCCAGAAGCAGCAGCAACAACAGCAGCCAACGACATGGACATGCTACGGATGTGCAGGTAAGGACTACCATAAGAGAAACACATGTCCTGCACGTAACCATGTATGTTCGACATGCTCCAAACAGGGTCATTTCGAAGTGATATGTCAATCGGCTTTTTACAATAAGAAAAATAACAGAAACAGATAGGGGTACGCGCCTACTCACAAATTCGACAAATTTGGGGGTGGGCACAAGGATAAAAACACCAAACCCAATGTCGCTACTAATCAACCACATCCCCATAATGCTAATAAGTCTGACAACAAACAAAGTCCTTCTGTAAACCTTCTGGCGCCAATTTGTAAAAATACAATGCTCATTACAGTTGGTAGCCGGAAAACTCAAGCTTTGTTGGACAGTGGTGCTTTTGTTTCATGTGCTTCCAAATCATTTTTGGCTAAAACAAGTGTCAACTTAAGCAAGTTAGAACACTCAGATCATCCTACCATAGTAGGAGTTGGTGGAACACACATCAGAGTTCTGGGAACTCTCAACCTTGATTTCCGTGTCTCTGGTGTCCAACTTACTCACAAATTTTACATTCTTGACGAGTTACACCATACAATTATTCTAGGTCAGGACTTCTTCCATCAGCACAAAGTTACGCTTGATTTTGATAGGAAACAATGTCATATCCAAGAACATGTTGTTGTCGCTTGTCTCAATACAACAAAAGGTGGTCTCGCCAGAGTTAGGCAATCCACTGTTATTAAACCAAACCACATCGCCACAGTCCCAGTCAAAATCTCTAGGAAAGAGAAACGACACACATTGCTGTTAGAGCCAATTCCTGGCTTAAGCTCTCTCTCGCTGGTAGGTGCACGATGCTTGGTGAATGTAACAAAAGGTAAGTCTGTGATCAACATCATTAACCCCACTAGCGAGGACATCATCTTACCTAAAAGTAAAGTCATTGCAATGGTGAGTAACGTGGATAATGAACAGGTGTTTCCCATAGATGACACAGGGCACAAAAGCAATAGCAGTGATGATGCTGGTGTCAATGCTGCAACTGCAGACCCACATCCTGCCAATGCGACAGACATGCCATTCCACGTGTCCGACACAAACCTGACCTCGGAACAGCAGGTAAGGCTGCTTGCATCACTACGTCGCAATCAGGATGTATTTTCTACCTCCTTGGCGGATATAGGTAAGACTGATCTTTATCAGCATGACATAGTAACTACTGCCGGTGCAAAGCCAGTACACTTGCGATTCTACAGACAACCACCCAACCTGAAGGCTGAAACAGAACGACAGGTAAGTGAAATGTTAGACAAAGGTATCATTACCCCATCTAACTCTATATGGAATTCACCAGTAGTGTTGGTCAAAAAGAAAGACGGTTCTTATCGCTTTGCAGTGGACTATCGGCGCTTGAATGCAATAACCGAATCCATATGTCATCCCCTGCCAAGACTCGAAGATGCTTTTGATGCCATAGGAGAGGCTGAAGCAACTATCTTTAGTTCGGTTGATCTGTCTTCTGCTTTCTTCCAAATTCCTTTAGACCCCAAAACACGCCATAAAGCAGCATTCGTTACACATGATGGAGTATACGAGTTCTTAAGAATGCCTTTTGGATTGAAAAATGCTCCAATGTCTCTGCAAATGCTCATGGGTAATGTTCTACGAGGTCTGAATTGGCGTCATATTCTGTGCTATCTTGATGATATCTTGATATTCTCGTCCTCCTTTGACCAACACTTGGATCATCTTGAGGAGCTCTTCTCTAGACTTCGAGAAGCCAAGCTGACTCTGAAACCCGAAAAGTGTAGCTTTGGAATGAACAAGGTAACGTATCTTGGAAACGTCATCACTGCAGATGGTGTCATGGTTGACTCGTCAAAAATACAAAAGGTAAGAGATTTTCCTGTACCCAAGAGTCAGACGGAAGTCAAATCCTTTTTAGGCTTGTGCAACTATTATCGGCGCTATGTGCACAACTTCTCCAAGATAACTAACCCATTGAATCGGTTGCTACAAAAAGATCAGGCCAAGAAAAAGATCGAATGGACTGCAGATTGTCAAACAGCATTTGATACTCTTAAATGCAAACTGACCACAGCCCCAATTCTTGGTTACCCTCAGATGAACCGTGATTTCATATTGACTACAGATGCTTCTGGACATGCTCTTGGCTATATCTTAAGCCAGAAAACGGATGATGGGAAAGAGTATGTCATTGCATACGGAGGTCGATCCATGCGGACAGATGAAAGGAAGTATGGTGTTACTGAACAAGAATGCCTCGCCATACTCCAAGGCATCAAAGCATACAAACATTATCTGTCACATCGGCCATTTACCGTTTACAGCGATCATAAGGCTCTCCAATGGTTACATAAAACGAAAGACACATCAAGCCGGCTTGGACGTTGGGCACTAGACTTTCAACAATATGACTTTGAAGTCATACACCGACCAGGTAAGAATATGCAAGCAGATGCACTCTCGAGACTCCCATATGATGACGACGACAGGATGGAAAAGAGCACATCTAAGCAAGTAAGTTCTGATGTTTTCACCATCACGATTGACCGCAAAACGGAGGCAACTCCCTTAGCAAAGGAAGAAACATCTGCCGTCCACAACGTACAACAGTCTGACAAAGAAGAAGGGGCTTCATTGCACTACGTCATGCAGCAGCCAGCCAACCAGGATGCTCATGCAGTTAAACTGTCAGACGAGGACATCATATTGGTGGATCATCAGAATGCTGAAGGTATGGTTACGGAGATCACCTTAGAATATGGTCATACACACCCCGTTTTCTCATTGTCTGAAGACGAGACTGCTGATCAATGCAGCACCGAGTACACTATTCTACCAACCAAGTGTAACTTGATACAACTGCAAAAGGAATGTCCAGATTTTAAGGACATGTATGCATATCATGTATCAAATGACAGAGATATCCCTGAGGACAAGAAAGCGGCAACCAACATAGGTAGGAATTCTCAAAATTACGTCCTGGAAGATGGAGTACTATACCACCTGGGTTATCCACGAAACAAAGGAGACCCAAATTTCCCCAGAATCATTCAGCAGATAGCTCTTCCTCGGGTACTCCGCCAAGATGCTATCCATGCATACCATGATGGGAAAGCAGGGGGTTGCCACTTCGGAAAGACAAAAACTCATGATAAGCTGAAAGCTAAGTATTTTTGGCCAAATTCATTTCAAGATGTAGCAAATCATGTCTCAACCTGCGATATATGCCAGAAGATAAAGGTAAATCGACACCCGCACCCACCGCCACTTACTCCAATGCCATGTGTACCGCCGTTCGACAAATATCACCTAGATATTTTGGGACCACTGCCTAAAACGGACGAAGGGTTTAAATACATCCTACTTCTCGTGGACAGCGGCAGTCGTTGGCCGGAGGCATTCCCTCTCCGTACCCAAGAAGCAAAAGAAGTCGCCAGGGTACTATACAATGAGGTCTTCACAAGATTTGGGCCGAGCAACAAAATCGTCACTGACAGAGGCGCCAACTTTGTTGGAAAATTAATAACGGCGCTATGCGAATTGTTCGACATCAAGAAGACACACACCAGTTCATACCATCCTATGACTAATGCTACATGTGAACGCATGAATGGCACAATCGCTCAAACATTGCGTGCTTACGTCAACAAGAACCAAAAAGATTGGCACACCTTTATTCCAAGCATCCTTATGGCCATCCGATGTACACCAAATGAATCCATGCAGATGTCTCCATATGAGATGATCTTTGGTAGGCCGATGCCTCTTCCAGTTGACCTTCAGTTAATCCCCAAGCCAACCCTTGGTAGAGACGCTAGATTCTTCTTCAACCAGCTCCTGGAGAAATTGCAAGTGGTTCAGGATGTGGCCTCACAAAACAAGCGAGTTGCCCAAGAAAAGATGAAGCAGAGGTTTGATCAAAAGGCAAAAATCCCCAATTTTGCCGTTGGTGATCAGGTACTTCTTCACAACACCAGGGTACCTGTTGGACTTTCGTCCAAGCTCACAGAAAAGTATACTGGACCTCACTACATAACAGAAATTGGTCCCAATTATACATATCGGTTACGTGACTGCGCAACAGACAAACCGTCCAGTTGTCTTATTAACGCATGTCGCCTTAAGCCGTATCGTATGCGAAATCCTATTCCGGATTTGGCAGAGCCGGATGTACGAGTTAAAAACAGCAACGATCCGAATCTATCAGATTCTGTGAAGAATGACGCACAGTCGTCAAATACAGAATCTGATGTAACATCAAACAAAGGTGAGTCGGAATCTGCAGTCACAAGCACTCCTCCGAGAGTAGATGACTCAACAGAACATCCAGACCCACTGGTAAGTCAGGCACCTGCACCTGATTTACGAGTTGACGACAGCAACGATCTGTATCCGTCAGATTCTGGGAAGAATGATAAACAATCATCAAATACAGAATCTGGTGAAACAGCAAACAAAGGTGAGTCAGGATCTGCAGTCACAAGCACTCCTCAGAGAGTAGATGACTCAACTGAACATCCAGACCCACAGGTAAGTCAGGCACCTGGTATCGTGCCGGCTTCTCAAGGCCACATTACCGATACGGAAGACAATGAACCTTGGATTCAATGTAAGGTCATCAATTCCAGAACTAACAAAGGTAAGAGGATGACATATCTTGTCAGATGGTGTGACGGAACTCCAGACAAATGGCTACCCAGTGATCAAATCACTCCTTACGCAAAACAACAATATCATATCCAGCGTAAAAGTCGCAAAAAGCACAGAAAGCGATATTTTCAACCGAGAAACTGAGCATGTAAGTGTCTTGATTGTTAAGTGTAGTTATGCCGGAACGTGTTAAGTTGTTACTCTGCGACCAACTTTTACTATGTATACTGGTTTTGAGATGATACTGTGGTTTGCTGTGGTGTATTGCGGAGGCCACCCTAACAAATTTCGATTTGTTGTTTAAATGTGCTACGTGAGATTAATTACCTCACACCCCGGCTTCTTAGCAGTATACCATGCTAACTCTCGGTATCGTTTCAGGTTGGCCTCGGAGTAGCTTCATGCTCATGTTCCTGGTATTCGTTATGCTTGGCTGTGCAGGATCGACACATGGTTCAGACTCTGTTCAACGCCTAAACTACGGGGTGATATTCCAGTCGGAAGGCAAGGTCACTGTCGGAAATGAATATTGGCTTCATACGTACGAGCTAATAATTCCACACACCATACCAATGCCTAACATCGGCACGTGCCACAAGGATAATGCGACGTGTCTTGTCATAAACAATGTTCTAGCACAAATCAACACGGTAAGGACGGAAACTGCTGTTAGAATAAACAGCACACTCGCTACGATAAACAGCCTGCTGCCAAAAGGTAATCCTACCAATTCACGGTCACGGAGAGCTATACTCGGATTTGTCGGTCAGCTATCTAAGTCAATCTTCGGCTTAGCCACCTCGGATGATGTAAACATGTTAGCACAGCACATTAATGCTCTTACGAGGAATTCACTATCACTCTCCAAAGCATTAGCACAACACGGAGAACATCTCAGTTCATATATTAGGAAGGCAAATGCCAGAATGGACAACTTGATGAAAGGCATTAAGAACAATGAAATGGAAATTTTGTATGTCAATCAACAAGTTCGGTCCAATTTCCAATCGCTAGAACGTACATTTAGTAGCATGATGACATTACTTACTAAACAAGTGACCGATTCCAATCACATCAATCATCAATTCGATGAGCTAAAGCTAGCAGTCATTGATTTAGTTAAGGGTCAACTATCACCAATATTGATTCCCCCGCAAATCATCAAATCCACCATGAAGGATGTGCAGAAAATTCTCGACTCTAAGTTTAATGGGTTTTATCTATCGCATAATTCACCACAGAATATATATTCGTCAGGAGAATTTTTGTATGCGAGAAGTAAAAACAAATTGTATATTACGATAAAATTTCCCTTAACACATCTGGAGCAGCCAATGGATCTGTTCAAACCACGATCTTTTGCTGTGCCGGTCAACTCGACATCCACTCATGCCACTAAGCTCCTTGATCTCCCAGAGTATTTCCTAATCACTCATGACCAACAGTATTATGCCACTGTTTCCACGGATGATCTTGCAAAGTGTAATGGTAATCATGTCAAACATTGTCCATTCGGTTTACCCTTGACACCTATCACCACCGAAACTTGCCTTTTAGCATTATTCTCCAACAACAAAAATGGCATTCATAATCTTTGTGATTTCCGGTTTGTTCATAGTACCATAGAACCTAATATTATTGAGCTCAGTCCCACTTCTCTGATCGTGTACAGGACACCACTATTAACATTACGTTGCTCCCAACATCAGAGAATGGTTAAAGGCTGTGACTTTTGCGTTATTAAGTTGCCATGTCTATGTTCGGTCACTACAGCACGACATTACGTAGCGCCTAGACTAACAGGTTGTCACAATGAAACTCAGAACATCACTAAATTGCATCCATTTAATCTAATATTGTTGCAAGAATTTTTTGATGATAAGACAATTAGGGATATCCATGCCAATACTCTGTTAGACAATCCTCTAAATGTCTCTGTTCCTCATTTCAAATTGTATGAGCATAAAATGAGTTCAATACTGGCTGATGATCAGAAGAACCACCTAAGCTTAAGCAAAATGGCTGATGCTGCAAAACGTGATGCTATGATATTTCGGACTCTAGCTGATCCATTACTAAATGGTGACATTGCACTACAAACAGACTGGCCTGATACAAACGCAATTATGATATTCGCAACAATGGCTGTTTGCATACTTGCATCAATATTCTCCATTTGGGCTTTTTTCAAAATTCGTGCATTAACCACAGCATTGCTTGTGTTGCAACGAGTCAATTGCATAAAAGCATCCTCAATCCCTTCCTTTATATACCCATCACTAACAGAAGCACCAGAGGAAGGCACGTTCCAATTTAATATATCATTATCATGGGATCATGCAATTTTTGCAACTTGTGTTCTGATTCTTTGTCTCACAATCATGCTGGCTGTAAAAATCTTTAAACGTACACCAAAAGCACTCTTGTCTTTGGAAGTTACCAATGGTAAAGATTTTGTTATGATCCCTATATTGGTGTTACCCGCGTGCCCATCCCATACAAACATCCAATGTCCGAGCAGCATAACGAATCTAGATGTAACAGGTAGTTGGTATGCGCCTATCCTAACGCTCTCTTGGCCGAAATTTTCTGTTCAGGATTTAATTGGCAGTTCGTCAATTGAAGTATCTGAATCTATCAAATTGACATTGACACAAGGCTATTGTCTTCGTGCAATTTTGAAGCATCCATTCTTTGTTTATATTCACATACAGCACAATGGGTTGCTAATCCCGTTGGGCATAAACAAAGAGTTTAAAAGTTACTATGTGCAGTGACGTGCAGGACAAATGTGTTT
>JBEVXV010000192.1:0-6872 GCA_040505915.1 Sedimenticola sp.
ACCGTACAACCGGACACACGGTCAACGCGAAAACAATATCCCTCCGACTTCGTCGGGGGATAAATAAATAACGTATATCGCCACTGACCAGTGCAGTGACCACTGCACAGGTAAAGTTTGTGCCGATCCGTCACGAAAGGTCAAATATTCTACCGTGTCGATCCGTGCCGGCTCGCCCAGGCTCGCCGCAGGTTAATTGTGTCCGCGAACGGAACTGTGTTATTCCGCCACGGCACGCACGGAATTTATTTTATGCCGTGAAAACGCGAGTACTTTGATTAATCCGTTTGACTTGTACTGTATGTAGTGAATAAATTTACTGCATTGCAGTTTCTTTCGTGTTTCAAATTTCGGCTGCCAATGGGAGATAACTCATCAGAATGTTTGCAAAGTCGATAGGGTTTTTTTCCTGCAGTAATTATGAACATTTATATAAAATTCATTATGTTCATGAAGTGCAACTTGAGATGTTGCGTGGACAACAGTGACACAAATCAATTTCGACCACCAACGGGGAGATAACTCATCATATTTTTTTGAGAACTGATAGGGTTCATTTTAATTTTGTTATAAACTAGTCCAAGTATCTCTGTATCTCTGTATCGCAGCCTGAAGCTGTAGATCCTCGCATGTAAGTGTCAGTTCTAGGTAATAATTTCTTCTTAGTAATGTCTCACAAGTATTTTTACTACTGTTTGGTGGCGCGTGAAATTTAGTGATTAGCAAAGCGACCTGAAGCAATTATGTAATTCTCCAGCTCTTCTAATATGTCGTCTCTGCTCTCTTGGTAGTTGTCGTCGTCTGTTACTTGTAGGAGGATCTGCACATCAGGCTGGATCAGTCCTGTCAGCCTTTGAATATTAACCCAGAATCTATCTCTTTCAGTCTGGTAATTGGGACAGTGTTGAAGATAGTGTGTTACCGTTTCAATTTCTCCACACAAGCACTGGTTTGTGTCCTTGCTGCCGATCTTGTGCAGGTATTCATTGAGTCTAGCATACCCAGTCCTTAGTTGTGAAATTGCTCCTTCACTCTGAGGTGTTTGAAATGTGTGCTTGACTATAACACCGACACTCGGCCGAAATTGATAGAGATCTCGTCCCCTTTCTGATTTCTCCCATCTGTCTTGCCATTTCCTCAATCCTGATTTCTTTGCTGCCAGTTTAACATCTCCTGCTGTGGTTACTCCGCTATCCTCCTCCATCTGGTCTGCCTCTGTAGCCCCCTCCTTAGCCAGCTGGTCTGCAATGTCATTTCCCCTGATGTCTGAATGACCAGGAGTCCATGAGATTTCCAGTGTAACACCCGCTTGATTTAATCTGTCGACAGCTCTTTTTGTCTCTTGGATGGTACATCCATGAGTTTTAGCATCCCAACCTAAAGTTAGTACTCCCACTGCTGTCTGACTGTCTGAGAAGATGTGTAACTGTTCTATGCCAGTGTTAGACCTACCAGTGATGTATTCTATTGTCATTTGAATAGCCACGAGTTCACCGAGCAGAATTGATCCATTCTTGCTGACAGCTCTCTTTAGACATACTGGGTCATCGTTTCCGGGGATAATGATAAAGGCACCAGACCCACAAGGCCCAGGGTTTCCCATACACGAACCATCCGTGAATGCAATGGCCGTGTTGGTACTGCAACTTTCCACCATATTTCCAACTATCAGTCTTGACGACATTTCCTGTTCCTTTGATCTATTTTTTGAGGAGCCTAGGCTTTTCCAGTATTCCGGTGGTTCTCTGCTTGGTTGTAGTGCGGCGATGAAACTCATCTGCTTCTCAAGATTGTGAATTTGGATGCCTGTATTTGACACCATGTCGGCCACTTGTATATCCATCAATCCGAATGGTGATACTTTTCTTTCAGCTCGCCCATCTGCTTTCCACTTATCCCATGATTCTTTAATTAAGTTACTATTGTCTTTCATCAGGATTCTCGTTGTCTCTCTGATCGCCAACTCTTCCCGTCTCAAGGTCAGTGGGACTATGCCTGCCTCTACTTCCATTGCTTCAATTCCAGCTGTTCCTGGCAATCCCAGACACACAGACAGTCCTTTCCGCTGCACTCGATCCAGTGGATCACACTTCCCATTTTGCCACACAGCCGCTGCATACTCTATCTGTGGCCTCACCATCGCTTTGTACAACTGTAGTAGACATTTTGGTTTGACACACTCTGATTCCTTTACTCTGCGCAACATGTCCACTGACCTATGTCCCTTCCTTTCGATAATTTCTATGTGCTTGTCAAATTTCAGTTTTTCATCTAGCGTAATACCGAGCATCTTTGGTGTTTTATTGTAGGCTACTGATTTATTGTCAATTAGTAGACTTGTGGTTTGCCACTGCTCCGTGATTTTGCTGTCCATAGTGAAGATGCAGAATTCTGTCTTTGGTAGGCTTATTTTCATCCTCCACTTGTTTGACCACTGCATTACTTCCAACAGGTCTTCTTTCAGGGATTCTATTATTTGTGGCACATTGTTTCCTGTTCTCCATATGGTTCCGTCATCGGCGAACTTAACCTTCTGGTTCCTCACTCTGTTATATATGTCTGTAGTGTATAGATTGAACAACAAAGGCGACAACACCGAGCCTTGGGGCAGTCCTAATTGTGACTCAAATTTCTCTCCTTTTTCTCCCCTGATAGTAATTGCTGCATGTCTATCTGACAAGAAATCTTTGATCCACCGCCATATCTTCCCTCGGATTCCCATTCGAAACAACTTCACTATCAGTCCTTCACGCCAGACACTGTCGTACGCCTTCTCCAGGTCAATAAAAAAAGCCACAGTGTGCTGCTTATCATTGAAACCGTTGTATATGTCTTGAGTAAGACGTAGCAGTGCCTGACTAGTACCTCTGAATTTCCTAAACCCCTCCTGTTCTCTGTCTAGTAGTTCATGGTGTTCCACATATCCATACAGTCTATGAATAATAATCCTTTCCATACATTTACATATGCAGCTTGTAAGACTAATGGGTCTATATGAACCTGCATCGTGGTAGGATTTCTTGCCTTGCTTCCTTAGAAACTTCACCTCTGCTTCTTTCCACTGGCTCGGGATTTTACCTGTCTGCCACGACTTCTGGAATAATTTATGTACAGCATTTGTCATCTCATCGCCTGCATTTCTCAGGACGTCAGCGTAAACATTGTCTGGGCCTGGTGCCTTACCTTTCTTTAAGTTCTGTAGCACTGCTTCAACTTCGCATTTTGTTATATCATAATTTAATTCATCGTCTTCATTCACACTTGATTCTAGTGATGGATCTACCTGATTTATTTCACTTAAAACATTATCCACGTCTTCTTTGAAGTTGTCGTCAAATTGGCATTCATCCAGGTGACGTCCGCCAAAGAATAATCCTTGCAGAATGTCACACTTTTCCGAGCTATCAAATACGGGGACGTTATTTTCATCCAGTAGTGGCAGCATTCCTCCTCCATCAAGTTGTTCATACGAGGTTAGGCTTTTAAAGTTTTCCCACATTTCTTTTGGTGACTCGGCTCGCGAAATCCTCTCACATAGATTCTTTGTCCAGTCGTCTTTGGCATTTTCGGCTCTGCTCATGAATGATTCTTCCTTCTCCCTTAGATTTTTGAAATTTATTGGTGTTCTCCTCCTTTTGTATGTTTTCTTTGCCATATTCAGTTCATGTCTTGCTGTTTGTGTCTCCTCCGACCACCAAGGGGGTTTCTTCCTTCTGTTCATCACTTTCGTCTCTCTCTTGGGAACTGCCTCTGTTAAACACTTAATGTAAACTTCCATAAATGATTCTGCCATTTCATCCATTGATTCAAAGGATTCTGTCATTTTATTCCACTCCTTGAATCCCTTTTCTGTGCATTTGTTCCATATATTCCAGTCTGTCTTACTTATAACCCACCTTTCAACACTAACTGGGTCTTTTTCAGGGAGCTTAAACAATTCTAACGAGACACCTATGTGGTCCGATCTCACATTCTCATGGGATAGGGTTTGGCAACTCTCAACATGCTGTACCAATTTCGGGCTGACTAGATACAGGTCAATTACGCTATCACTAGCTCTCCTTGTAGGCTGGCCATCATTCATGCATACTATTCCGGTTTCATAGAGGAATCCTTCTAACAGACTGCCACATGTGTTAATGCTTCTATTGTTCCACGAATGGCTTTTGGCATTGAAGTCCCCTGTGACTAAGATATGATGGAATTTCTTTTTTCCTTCCTTTATTATCTCTATAAGGCCCTGCATCTGGTCATTCCTCTGAGGGGGCACATATGCAGCAATTAGTAGGACGGATTCTCTTGTCTTGACGGTTACTTCTGCACAAATGGCCTCCACATCCTGGTTTTCTAGCTCTGTGCGTCTATTTATATAAACCCCATCTTCGTCATCTTTGTATAGTATTGCCACCCCACCATATCCGTCATCACGGGCTCTACCCAGTTTAGACCAGTTCCTGAATTTTACAGGCTCTTGTAATGATTCAAAAGTCTCTGTTAAACATAACATGTCAATACAATTATTATCAACAACATAACTAACACTTGATTTTGCCGTGTTCCATGACTGGCAATTCAATGAGAGAATTTTCATTATGTTAGATAATACGTTGCTTGCGAATGTTTCGCAAAACACTTTGATATTCAGGGCAGTTCCTTGAGAAACTGCAGTGGTTACCGGCACAATTTGCACACTTCTTCTCAGACTGGCACTGTTCCCCTCCGTGATCTGATGAGCCACAGTTTTCACACCTGCTGTGGTATGTACAGTTCCTTGCAATGTGACCAAAGCGCTGACAAGAATAACAGCGAACAACTTTGTAGCTTCTTGACACCTCACAGAATGCCGTTTTCCCATTTAGTTTAAACGGGTATATGCTTTTGACTGCTTTATCTAAATCACTATTTTCTTCAAATTCTATCCTCCAGACTGGCATAGGCCTACCACTATGTCTATGTAAGAGACGTCGCAAGGTTAATACTCTACACCCCTGATTGTGAAGAAACTGCTCTAACTCTGTCTTACTGGTTTTCAGGCTTATGTTCTTCAGATAACCAACTGTTTTAGGGGTTGATCCTTTGGGCTTGTGGACACTTTCGTCTTCTCCAAATACAGGACCTGGCCAGTTCTTCTCAACTTCACGCGCTTCTTCAGCCGAGTCGAAGTGCAGGGCGATGCCGCCTCTGGGAAGGCTATAACAGAACTGGACTTCTTCCAGCTGTGGGAATTCCTTAATTGTCTGCTGAATAACTTTGGAGCTCTTTAGATCCTTTGGGTTACTAGTATTGTCAACAACTAATATACTATCACTTCCACACTGGTCGCTTGAGGCTTGGACAATGAATTCTGTTGTCTTTGAAACCGTATCTTTGTCTGCAGAACCAGCTACACCACTGATATCTAGATTGGAGCGATCACAGTTCAGATCTTGTGTGTTTATCTGTATCCAAGGCGATCCCCGGAGCACGCAAAATACACATGTATATTCAATATCGTATTCTTCAAGTTTATTGATTGTGTCTACAGATACACAAGCACACTCCGCGTGCCACCAATTATCGCACTGGTCACACTGGACCCACTCTGTGCGGCTGTATCTACGTATGGGTGCACAGGTTTGACTGCAAGCAATACAGTTTTTATTTGTGACTTTGGGTTTTGAAGAAATTGGAGTATTTTTGCTAATGTTTCTGGATCTGTCTAAACTCGTGGTTGGGGTGTTTTCAGCTGTATTAATTTTTTTCTCTTGAATTCGGCTGCTTCTTCTAACAGAAGGCATGTTTGACAATTATAGGTTGCATATTCAATGTGATTTCCGTTCAAAACTATCAAAAACACAATATGTGGAAATGGTTGCTATTGTTATTGTTGTTGCTATACAGGATATACAAGTTACATTTATGAGGTTCAGGCAAACAATCGAATACTTCCCTTTCTGTATTTGTCTTCTTTATGAATGTGACCACTGAATTGTCATCACTGGAACTGAGAGTAGTGACTGATTAAAATTTTCATTTTTGCTTTTTGAATTTTAACTGTCAAAATCAGCTGATGCTGGGTTTTTCCGATTTTTCCTCAGAAATCCTAGAATTTTTCCGATTTTACAGGTAATATGTCCATGTAGTTTATATTCATGTTTAATTGGGTTGTGTTTTCTTCCATTTATGTTATCAAGTAGCTAATTTATCTCGGTCTGACTGCAAGTGTTTCGCATCAGTATAAGATAGTATCGTAATAGACACACTTTTGATCTCAGTTATTGTGGCATGTCGTTAAATATAGAAGAGAAATAAACTTGGTCCGAGGGCAGAGCCCTAAGAAACACCGGAGTCAACATCAACACAGTCAGATTTCTCTCCATCCACTATAACTGCATGTGCGCGTTTTTAGCTCACCTGAGCGAAGCTCATGTGAGCTATTGTCACCGCAATGTGTCAGTCCGTCGGTCGTCCGGCGTCCGTCGTCCGTGAATAGTTTCAAACGTCTTCTCCTCGGTAACCATTGGGCCTATAGTCACAAAACTTCATGGTCCATAGATAGGGGAATTACAAAATTGTTAAAATGACGTCATTACGTAATCCAAGATGGCCGCCGTCTAAAAATAGCACAATTATTCAAAAATCTTCTTCTCAAGAACCGCTAACCGGATTTCGACAAAACTTGGTAGGAATGATCGATGTACAATGCTCTTTCAAAGTTGTTGAAATTGTGACCCCGGGGTCAAAAATGGGCGTAGCCCCTGGGGTCAAATTGGGGTCAAATTTTATTTTTGACTGAATATGGTCATGTCATATATCAAATCGAAGGTATCAACGAGGCGATCACTCTGGTGCATTTTTTTGTCGAAATCGGATGGTTATGTCATCCAAGATGG
>JBEVXV010000193.1:0-6880 GCA_040505915.1 Sedimenticola sp.
TTAAAACAACACCGAACTAATAGATAGTATACATAGACATTACACGGTATATCTACACATACTGAACTAATGTATAATATCGTGTTTCGTTATAGTCAAAAAAAAATTTTTTGTTTAATTTCCGTTAAAGAAAATTACACGTATTTATTTCCGAAATGATTTACGTAAAGTGAATCACGATTTATCTAGTAGTTCAGTGTATGCAATTAAAACAACAACGAACTAATATATAGTATACATAGGCATTCCACGGAATATCTGAACATACTGAACTATACATTCATCATGACATATGTAGCTTCATATTACGGTTCTACAACCACGCTGTTATATCTACACACAGAATATACATACTGCATAGAATTGTACATGCTTGAATAGTCACTCTGAATCATTTATCGTTGTTGATATATCAACCATTGAAGTACAAATATAATATATACATATAATGTATTTCATTTTGAGTAAAGCGATACACGTTTTGTTCGGAATCAACACCAGCGAATGATTAGATAGTATACATGGAAAATATACGCACAAAATCAAATCCATTACAGTCTTATTAAGGGACGACAACCTTGATTATAATTACACGTATTCAGCATACACGCGTCATATACACGCGTCATGGTATCGTAAATGTAGTAATCGTTCGAAGAAAGGTTCGAACTAAAACTTTGTACAATTTCGTTCAAACAGCGTCCTATTAGTCTCTGACGAAGATAATACAAGCAGTATAATCCGCACACGCTGGAATAGTCTCCTTGTATCCTTTTAGCGTTATATGTCGATTTGTGTCCGGATATCCTCAGTTTGAAATAGTCGTTGTAATATCCTCCAGGATTCCCGTAACTGTCGAAGAATTCGACCACTCCCGGTTTCTCGACGTAAAACGCGCACCAGTGTTCGCCGGGATTGGAGTAAATGTCCGTATTTGCGATAAACCCGCACGGGTATTTAGTCAGAGTCTTCGGTAAGCGATCGGCCGCAAACGCGCCCACGATGTTGGGTCTCAGCACAGGATCGCACTCGATACAGCACTGGATCTGCGAAGTATTCATTCCGTCACTATAGATCGTTCCTTGTCGATTTGAAAGAAGCCGGGACCCTCGCTGTACACGATGCAACTTACGGGTTCTGTAACATAAATTGTACGAGGAATAAGTAAATGAATGCTAATACCGTAAGCATATAAAATATTGGTGACATCAAAACAACATCGAACGAGTACTTACACCGGATAAAATATATGTGTATACAGAGACAAACGCTGCAGTAATGACATTGCTACATCGCGATAACCATTTAAATAACTCACCGGTCAACGCGGTCTGGAACTGCACATCCAGTCTGACGTTCCCGGTCTTCACCAAGGATAGGTACTCTCCGTGTTGGGCGAAGTTGGGCTCCAGTTGGAAGGCGAACAGCGTTGTCCCCGAGACGAAGTTTTCTACCGTTAGTCCGTTGCCCTCGTCTCGATTCCATTTCCCGGCGGTGGTGAATAGATTGGTAAACCCTCTCACTACGGAGTTACCTCCCGTAACGTCGAACGACAACTTCAGCGGATTACCTCCCACGGGCATTCCGTCGACGTACAATCCGATTTGTCGAATACCGCAGTTTTCGAAGTTGAAAGGATTATATTTGTAATCCCCGCTCACCGCTTTCGAATTCACGAACCCGATGACCACTCGGTTAGGTATCTGATTCTGCATCATGTTCTCCCAGTGGAATGAAGTGGATCCCGTGGCGATACTCTGAGAGCGACATTCCACCTTTTTGAACGGGTACTTGGCGTTGGTGTTTTTCAGCATTTCGTTATGTCCGTAGATGACGGCCGGATTGACCCTGATCTTTCTGGCGAGTAAGTAAATGTCCAGTATCTCCACTTTGTAATCCGGCGAAGCTTCGATAGAATGCAGACAGAAGGCGGGTGACGATCTGTTTAGCCGGAGTTTCACGTCCACTTGGTTCAACAAGTATCTGGACATGTCGAACAAATCGTGGAAGATGGGGCCCTGTAAGTCCAATATCTTCGAACCTTCTATTAATTTGGCTCTCTCGGTTTCTCCGACGCCAAAACCGTCTACGTCGTCCATTCGCCACAGCTGGGATTGTATCTGCGACGATTTAGCGTCGGACCCGTAGTTCAACAACGTGTCGATCATGGCTCGATAAGGATTATAGTTACAGGTGATGGTGGCCTTGTTCTGCAGGGATACTTCCGTCGACGAAAACAACGCTTGCAAGAACAGATTCGCGGGCGCCGTTTTTTCGATAGCTGGCATGATGGATCCGTCCGCTTTCAGGACCTTCAGTTTCACGTACAGCTGCGAACCTTTCAAGTCTATGTAATCCATAGAGTTTTGCCCGCTGACCCGGAACTCGATAGGACTGTCTCCGGTCACTTGCGATATAGGCCTCACTTCTTCGTAGTACACATCGGTCACGCCTACTTGAGTAGGGGGTAAGTCGAATAATGCGAGTTCCGACGGCACGCCTTCGTGGAAGTTTTCTGTGTTGAGTTTCGACATTGTTACGAATCGAAAATGTCTTTGTAATACGTCTTTCTCCCTCCCAGTTGTCTTTTCCTACCGCCGGATTGTTTCTTTCGACCCCCGAGACGCTTCTTAGCGCCACCCCCTCGCTTCTTTCTGCCACCGATCTGCTTTTTCCTTCTAACTCCAATTTGTTTTCTACTGCCTCCGACCTGCTTTTTCTTAGCGATCTTCGCGATTGTAGACGTCCGCTTCCTTCGACGTTTCTCAGTCTTCTGAATCATTTTCGACACCGCTTCCGGATTTATATTCTCTCGTTTAAGTTCGCTGGCCGCTTGCTGTACCGTCTGCTCGGCCGGAGCCACTGCCTCGATCGGTAAAGTCGTTTTATCCGTAGAAGCGCACTTATCGATGGGTATTATCTCCATTTTTCTCGCGCCACCACTCTGTCCGAATGTAGCTTTTCCCTCCGCCACCTTATCGAAGAAACGAACCCACTTTTGCGGGTTTGGTACGTACAGTTTATCCATTATTAAAAGAACGGATACGGTTTCAGATGAAGCGTCAAGTTCAACGGTTTGCGTAGGTATGCGGGATATTCGCCGTCGTCGAGCTTTATACATATTTCGAATTCTCGTAACTCCTTTTTCTTCACTGGCAGGTAAAACGGCGTTTGAATCGTGTAATCCCATTCCGATTTTTTATTCTTCTCCAATCGTCTCAAAAGCGCTTTCTCCTCGCCGTGCACGATGCTTTCTTTGCATAAGTCCGTGTAAATGTAAAGCGCAGTTCCCGCTGGACTTTTCGCTTTTTCCGTTACGTGAAATTCTACTAAAGCCACCTTCCAAAATCCGTGTAACGTTAAAGGCGTTTTCAGATGCACTTTGAATTTGTAGGCGCTATTGTCCGAGAAATAGGAATCACTTTCGTCGCTTTGTACGTAGATAAAGCGATCAGTCGACATTCTTCAGAAATTCTACGACGGGTTTAAGTAACGCTGGCAATATATCCCCGTATTTCTTCAATAATCGACGCTGTTGCGCACGGGTGAGGCTTTTGGAAACCAGCCTGCGAATGGACGTTCTGTAGTTGTATAGTAGTTTCTTATCTTTGCCATTCAATGGACACGTTCCCTTCAAAACGTTGTAAATAGCTTCCAATATGGCACGCAACTGTTGGGTAGACAACGTCTTCAATATGGCTGTTCGTTGTTCTGCCAACGTTTCTACGAGTAGCTGGAACAGTGGAAGATATTTTTGGACCATCCTGCGCGAGTCGTAAACTCATTATGACGAAGCAGCGGCGTTCGCAACGCTATTTAAATTCCGAAGATCCTCTTCGCCGATCCAAGAATCGAATTTGGGTGCCCAACCTTTCCATCGCACTAAATGTTCTTTTTGCTTCCCCTTCTTTCGAGAACGTATTACCTTTTCGATCAAATACGTATCTTGTTCGTACGCTTTCTTGATTTGATTCTGGTAAAAAGTCCCGATAACCACTTCCCCCGCGTAATCTTTCAATTCGTATTGCGGGATGGCGTCTGACATAAAACGTTCGTTTACCACATAGAGTTCTCTAGACCAGCGTTCGTCGTACTCTCTCTGAAACTGACGACGTAAGAACGAAATCCTCACAATATCACCAACTCGATATTTGTATTTTCCGATACGTGGTTTTACCGGTCGCACGGTTTTAGGATAGTATTGCAACTTCCACAAGTCCACCGAATCTTTCGGCTTAACACTTTTTGGGGCACGCTTGATAGACCTATGGTAGGTCTTATTATAACTCTCGGTGATTTTGGGGAGTACGTCTATCCATCGATGCGTCTGCTTACGGGTCATATAGCGCACGATACGAGACTTGATCGTTTTAATCGCCCTTTCCGCGTACGATGCCTTCACAATATTTTGTGTTGCGAAATATTCCACACCTTCTTTTTTCAATAACTGTTTAACGTCCTTGTTAACGAATTCGGTCCCTTTGTCACTTCTAACGCGTGTAGGTTGTCTCCCTCGTTCAAATATTTGCTCGAAAGCGTCGACCATTTCTTTAGCCTTTCGGGACCGTAAAGCCACCGTCCACACGTATTTTGACATGATATCGATAGTCAAGAGAAAATAGGCGTACCCATCGTTTTCTTTCTTGTAATACTCCATATTGGCCGTATCCGCATCCCACTGATAGTCCACGAAAGGTGCCACAACCCTCCTTCGTTCGAATTTGGATCGATCTTCTCGATGCACGGCGTAATCTTCCTGTTTTAAGAGCCATTTCTGTATTTTATCTCTGCTCAAGACGAACCGTCCTTCTTTTCTCACCGCTCTATACAACTTATCCAGTCCGGCGTACGCGGCAGCGTGTTCCGGATCGTAGTAGATACTCGCTAAGTAGTCTTCGAATTTCATAGTTTCAACCACTTGATTGTCTTCGCTTGTCGTTTTTTTTTAACGGGAATACCCGGTGGAGGTGGAATGATACCGCTTCCTTTATGTGATCCACTCAGAGACACTTTATCGTCTATCGGTTGTTCTTTAGGAACTGCGCCTTCTGTGGTTGAGTGTGGTTCGATATAGGTAGTTTCTTGCGACGATTTAGCGACGTCTGTGAGCAATCGTTGATAACGATCGAATGACAACAACACCGATTTCTGCATCGTGTCTTTTCTCTCACTAATGACGATCTTCACTCGCATACGCGCGTTTTATATACTTTGATAGACGACGGTGTCTTCGTCCGGGAAAATACGGGTTCTGACGCGATATTCTTCCTCCGCCGACGGCGAGAAATCCAGCACCAAATACCCGTACGGTTGCGACGTGGCGTCTTTATAGGATTCCATAAGAAACTTGCTTTTACCCATGAAGGCTTGTCGGGCCAGGCACTGCAACTGCGACACGTCCCTCGGGTTTTTCATTAACACCAGTACGTGAGTGTTGAGGTTGATGGTACGACTGTGCTTCCCCTTGCAGTACAGATTCTGGTTTAGATAAAGCACGCTCAAACGTCGATGATGCGTTCCCATGACGAACATTCGTTCCATTTCCGGCGATGACGTCACGCGGTCCATGAGGTCATCCAGTACGACCGCGTTACAACGAGTCTCGCTAGAGAGTTCGTCCAAATCCTGTTCGCTAGGTAAGCCCCGTAGAAACTTGACGAAGGGCAACTCCTTCTCCATCCGGTCATAAAGGGGTTGGTAGATGGCGTAGCAGTACAATACCTTTTCCGGCGGATCCATAAACATCCGATCTTTTTCGCGCAACAGTCGAAATATCCACGTAGTCTTCCCAGAACACGTGCTGCCGGAGACGGAAATCGACGTACAACCCGGGAAAGGATACATCTCGGAACTGAAGGAGTGTCGATGGTCCTTTTGTTTTAATTTTATATGTTCGAGCGCTTTCTTATAAATGTTGCAGAGTGTTCCAGTACGTACGCGCTTCAGAGATTGCCTCGTCGATTCTCTTAGACGTCCCTTTCAGAGTAAGCCATTGACGAAGTTCGAGCGGAATGCCCACGATGGTAGCCGTACCGTTTACTACTCTTCTAATATCCACTATAACGTCTCCATTTCGGTTACAAACTGTAGCGTAGGTACTTCCTCCCAGGCGGTACTGCTTGACGAACACGCACGCCGTCAGGTTGATACTCCGAAACTCTCTGACTTCGTAATCCACTTTATCTCGGGATCGTCCAACCAACACGAATACCGGCGACATACACGTGACGAGTATCAACACGATGCCGATCCATTTTATGACCGTCAAGTGACACTTCACGTTCGCCGACGGATCCTCGAGCTGTTCGATCATCAACATACGACCGGTCCTCGCTTCCGTGTCCATGGTACTAATGATAATATCTCTCTCGAAAGCGTCTCTTATATCCCCCCCTTTTTTTTATCGGCGCAAAAGGCGCCGGGCGGCGGCGGCTCCAAGCGAGATACCGACACCATTCGTTCGAGAAGGCGACCGATACTATTTCCGCGTATCGGTTCTGAATGTTTATTCCTTTTTGTCGGTAGAGGGCGCAATCGGTGTCCTTCCTCGATGACGTACGTCGCTGATATCACTTCGTCGTCGAACGTAACACGTTTCTTGGACATCGTTTGCACATTTTTATACATATCGCTTCGAATTTGGCGTCTATCTTCCTCTGTCGTAATTCCCACAACCGGGCGGAGAGTAAACACAAAACGGTAATAAACATAATTATGCTTCCGCTACTGTTCAACCACCTCTATTTATACGTTCGGTTCTTCCGTTAGGGGGCACAACGTGATATCCAAAGGCGCGGTGTGAATCCCGTCGTCCAGAACCCTCCTCTTGCAATAGAAGTAAGAGAATCCTCTCCTTTCTTGGGTATAGGTATACATAGTG
>JBEVXV010000194.1:0-16087 GCA_040505915.1 Sedimenticola sp.
ATGCGAACCCGCTTCAGCAAAGGGCACCAAAGTGGTAAGGGTGCAAACTGAAGTGGGCCGTTGGGCCCATTTTTTATTACGGTAGGTTTATGGCTAGCGCAACCGACAGTTTGACCGAGATGATCCGGGAAACCGTTGAACCGATGGGCTACGAGCTTGTGGGTGTCGAGTACCATAGTCAGGGTACGGGCGGGAGCTTGCTGCGCATCTATATAGATCACACTAATGGTATTAATGTCGATGACTGTGCCAGTGTCAGCCGGCAGGTGAGCAGTGTTTTTGATGTAGAGGATCCTATCCGGGAGAATTACAGCCTGGAGGTATCGTCACCGGGCTTGGATAGACCGCTCTTTTCAGCAAAGGATTTTGAGCGATTTGCCGGTAGCCGGGTAAGTATCAAACTACGCACAAAGTTGTACGAAAAACGCCGCTTTCAGGGCGTTTTGCAAGGGATTCTGGATGGTGATGTTGTGGTGGCTATGGACGATCTGGAGTATCGCCTGCCGCTGGAACAGATCGACAAGGCACGTCTGGTGCCGGAACTCTGATTGGGTTTAGATAACAGATGAATAAAGAAATTCTACTGGTGGTTGATGTCTTCTCCAACGAGAAAGATATAGAGAAAGAGATTGTCTTCCAGGCTATAGAGGCCGCACTTGCCTCAGCTACACGCAAGAAGCATCGCAATGAAATCGAAGCGCGGGTTGAGATTGATCGTGAAACCGGCGACTACACCAGTTTCCGTCGCTGGGAGGTACTGGAAGTACCGGATGAAGAAGAGGGCATGAACCCAGAGAGCCAGATATTGCTGGCCGATGCGCTGGAGCAAAATCCCAATATCCAGGTAGGCGAGTTTATCGAAGAGCCAATGGAGTCGGTTGAGTTTGGTCGTATCGCGGCACAAACCGCCAAGCAGGTGATTGTACAGAAAGTACGCGAAGCTGAGCGGGCGAAGGTGGTTGATGCCTACCAGGATCGCGTGGGTGAACTGGTCACTGGTGTGGTCAAACGATCAGACCGGGGCAATATCCTCCTTGATCTCGGTGGTAATGCTGAAGCGATCGTTCTGCGCGGTGAGATGATTCAGCGCGAGTCAGTACGCAACGGTGACCGGTTGCGTGGCTATCTCTACGATGTGGTATCAGAGTCTCGTGGCCCTCAGCTGTTTGTCAGCCGGAGCCGGTCGGAGCTGTTGCTAGAACTGTTTAAGCTTGAGGTGCCGGAGGTCGGAGAGGGGCTGATCGACATTATTGGTGCCGCCAGGGATCCTGGGCTGCGTGCTAAAATCGCGGTAAAGAGTAATGACCAGCGGATCGATCCGGTGGGTGCCTGTGTGGGCATGCGCGGCTCTCGTGTTCAGGCTATCTCCAATGAACTAAACGGCGAACGGGTGGATATCATTCTCTGGAATGAGAACCCCGCCCAGTTCGTGATCAACGCTATGTCACCTGCAGATGTTGTCTCGATTGTTGTCGATGAAGATTCCCATAGCATGGCGGTGGCAGTTACAGAGGAGAATCTCTCTCAGGCTATCGGTCGTGGAGGTCAGAATGTCCGACTTGCCAGTGAGTTGACTGGCTGGGAACTCAACGTCATGAACGAAGAGGATGCGGCAGCCCAGAGTGAGACCGAGGCTCGGGTGCTGATAGAAAACTTCATGGAGCAGTTGGATGTCGATGAAGAGGTCGCCACCATCCTGGTACAGGAGGGTTTCTCCAACCTCGAAGAGGTGGCCTATGTACCGGTTGCCGAGATGCTTGAGATTGAAGAGTTTGATCAGGATATTGTCGATGTCCTGCGTGATAGAGCGAAAGATGTATTCCTTACACGGGCGATCGCCAAAGAAGAGATCCTTGATGGCGACGAGCCAGCCGAAGATCTACTGACCATGGAGGGGATGGAGCGGAAGCTGGCGTATGAGATGACAGCTATCGGCATCAAAACAATGGAAGATCTTGCAGAGCAGTCGGTTGATGAACTGATGGTGATCGACGGGATGGATGAAGAGTGGGCGGCGCAACTGATCATGACGGCACGCGCTCCATGGTTTGCAGATGATCAGCAGGACTAGGGCTTCCGGGAGGTCCAATTTCAATGAGTGATGTAACGGTAAAACAGCTAGCCTCTGATGTTAACATTCCGGAAGACATTCTTCTGGCTCAACTGAAAGAGGCGGGTGTCTCAAAAAGCACCTGCGACGATCCAATCAACGAGTATGAGAAGGCTAAACTGCTGGCACACCTGCGCGAAAGCCATGGCAAAAAAGGTGCAGCAGCAGCTGGCAGCGGCAAGAAGATTACTCTTAAGCGTAAAACAGTCAGCGAGCTTCAGCAGCCCTCGACGGGAGGACGTGCGCCTACTCGTGGCGCGCCTAGCCGTGGCGGAAAAACGGTGAGTGTGGAGGTGCGCCGCAAACGCACCCTCGGCAAGCGTACAACACACAGTGAGCAGGAAAGGCTTCAACAGGAAGCGGAAGCGGCACGCAAAGCACTCGCCGATCAGGCAGAGATGAAACGCCGGATTGAGACCGAAGACAATGCCCGCCGCGATGCCGAAGAGGTACGGAGACGTACCGAGGAGGCGGGAGGTGTTGACCCGGTCGCCCTGAAACTCAAAGCCGAAGAGGCAGCTGCCGCAGCTGCCGCAGCTGCCGCCGAAGAGGAGAAACTCAAGGCGGAAGAAGAGTCGGCTCGCATCAAGGCCGAGGAGGCAAGCAAGCAAGCAGCTGAAGAGGCCAAGAAGCAGGAAGAGTCCAAGGCTAAGAAAGCGCAGGTTGAGAAGGAGAGCCAAGCCGTAGTCGAAGAGAAAGCAGGTAAAAAGGGCGCTCATCGTAAAGATGATCGACCAGCTGCCGGACGCGATAAAAAGCCTCGGGGGCGCAAGGAGCTGCATGTTACCGCCGGAAAGAGTGGTCGTCGCAGGGGAAAACCTGCCAGACGTCGTGCGCCAGCTGATCGTGATGCGGAACACGGTTTCGTCAAACCCACCTCACCGTTAGTGCGTGAGGTTCAGATACCCGAGAGTATTACCGTGGCTGATCTTGCCATGGAGATGTCAGTGAAGGCTGCGGCTGTCATCAAGGAGCTGATAAAGATGGGTATGATGGTTACCATCAACCAGCCACTGGATCGTGATACCGCAACTCTGGTAGTAGAAGAGATGGGGCATAAGGCGGTAGATAAGGTCGAGCAGGATATCGAAGCCGATGTCATCAGCTCTATCCATGAGGAGCAGGGCGACGAGGTGCCTCGTGCACCTGTGGTCACCATCATGGGCCATGTCGATCACGGTAAGACTTCGCTGCTGGATTATATCCGCAGCACCCGTGTTGCCTCTGGTGAGGCGGGTGGTATCACCCAGCATATTGGTGCCTATCATGTAGAGACTGGCCACGGAATGATCTCCTTCCTCGATACTCCAGGACATGCGGCGTTCTCCGCTATGCGTGCTCGTGGTGCCGAAGTAACAGATATTGTCATTCTGGTAGTAGCAGCCGATGATGGCGTTAAGCCTCAGACAGTCGAGGCGATCCAGCACGCCAAGGCCTCCAGTGTGCCGGTAATTATCGCCGTCAACAAGATGGATAAAGAGGATGCGAATCCAGACAAAGTAATGCAGGAGCTCACCCAGCATGAAGTGATCCCTGAAAGCTGGGGTGGCGACACCATTTTCGTCAATGTCTCTGCCAAGACCGGTCAGGGTATTGATGATCTGCTTGATGCTATCCTGCTGCAGTCAGAGGTGTTGGAGCTGAAGGCTGTTGAAGACGGGCCTGCGAAGGGCGTTGTGGTGGAGTCCAGTCTCGACAAAGGGCGTGGCGCGGTGGCTACCGTTCTGATTCAGTCTGGTACTTTGAACAAGGGGGATATGCTGGTCAGCGGTCAGGAGTTTGGTCGCGTCCGTGCACTGTTGGATGAGAACCGCAAACAGATTCAGAGTGCCGGCCCATCGATTCCTGTTGAGATTCTTGGTCTCTCCGGCGTGCCTAATGCCGGTGACGATGTCCTAGTCGTTGCCAACGAACGCAAGGCGCGTGAGCTTGCTGAGCTACGTCAGGATAAGAATCGTGATAGCCGTATGGCAGCTCAGAAAGCGGCCAAATTGGATGAGTTCTTTGCCAAGATGAGCGCAGGTGAGGTCGATTACGTCAATCTGATTATCAAGGCGGATGTACAGGGCAGTGTCGAAGCACTGCGTGAATCGCTGACCAAACTCTCTACTGATGAGGTGGCGGTCAAAGTGGTCGCGGCAACGGTGGGTGGAATCAATGAGTCGGACGTTAATCTCGCCTTGACCTCGAATGCCTTTATTATTGGTTTCAATGTTCGTGCTGACGCCACCGCCCGTAGAACGGCTGAGGACAAAGGTGTCGATCTGCGCTACTACAGCATCATCTACGAAGCAATTGATGATGTGAAGCAGGCACTCACCGGTCTGCTGTCACCCGAGGTTCGGGAAGAGATTATCGGCCTTGCTGAGGTGCGTGATGTCTTCCGCTCATCCAAGCTCGGCGCTATTGCCGGTTGCATGGTGACTGAAGGTGCGGTCAAGCGTAGTCTGCCGATTCGCGTACTGCGCGATAACGTAGTGATCTACGAGGGCGAGCTGGAGTCACTGCGCAGGCACAAGGATGATGCGGCTGAAGTGAAGGCGGGTACAGAGTGTGGTATCGGTGTAAAGAACTACAACGATGTCAAAGCCGGTGACCAGATAGAGGTCTACGAGCGCCATGAAGTGGCTCGGGAACTTTGATAGCGATAGACCGATAAAACGATGGCGCGTGAGTTTAAGAGAACCGACCGGGTTGGTTCACAGATGCAGCGGGAGCTGGCCGAACTGGTTCGCACAGAACTGGACGGTCGGCAGCTGGGTATGGTGACGATCCAGGCGGTACAGGTGGTACGGGATTTCTCCCACGCCAAGGTTTTTTTTACCACCATGGGCGGTGAACTAGGCAAGGCTGAAGCCACCAAGGTACTTAAAGGGGCGGCATCTACCCTGCGCTATGAGCTGGGTCATCGGATGCGTATGCGCACTGTCCCGCAGCTCCATTTTGTCTATGATGAATCGATCGAACAGGGCAGTCGACTCTCGGCACTCATCGAACAAGCCGTCGAATCTGACGAATCCAATAAAGAGTGAGTTGTGTCCCTTCAGCGTGATAATTGCGGTTTCAGCGTTTCCATGGTGTCTCACAGCAAGGCGCGATGCGCAGAGAATGGCCACTCTCTTGTCAAGCATTGCAACGTAGCAGTGGGGCGCCATGGGAACGCCCTGTGGGTGAGCTTGTCAGAGCCCATGGGCTGCGTTGCGCCTCTTGCCAAGGGAGCGGCCATTGCCGGCGAGGCACGCCTTGCCATGAATGCTGACAAGCTCACTGAATCCGTAATTATCATGCTGAAGGGGCACTAAAATGGGGCGACGCCGTCAACGGGGCCGTAATGTGCAGGGTATTCTTCTGCTCGATAAACCGCTGGGAGAGACCTCCAATAGCGCTTTGCAGAGAGTAAAGAACCTCTACTTTGCCAAGAAAGCGGGGCATACCGGGAGTCTCGATCCACTGGCAACAGGGTTGCTGCCGATCTGTTTCGGCGGGGCGACCAAGATATCGGCTTTTCTCCTCGATGCGGATAAACGCTATACCGTAAAGATCAAGCTGGGTGAAACTACTGCCACAGGTGATACCGAGGGCGATGTAGTTGAGACTCGATCTACAGAGGGTATCAGTGAGGCAGATGTTTCTGCTGCGGTTGAACGTTTTGTAGGTGAAATCCAGCAGATTCCACCGATGTACTCCGCTCTCAAGCACAAGGGTGAGCGTCTCTACAAGCTGGCGCGAGAAGGCAAGGAGGTAGAGCGTGAGCCGCGTACTGTGACCATTCACAGCTTGACCCTGCTGGGTTGCGCTCTGCCAGAGTTTGATCTGGAGGTCCACTGCAGCAAGGGTACCTATGTCCGTACTCTGGCGGAAGATATAGGTGAGGTGCTGGGTTGCGGTGCCCATGTGATCGCTCTTAGGCGTACCGGAGTCGGTCCCTTCGACAGCACAGGAATGGTCGATATGGCCAAGCTTGAGACCTACCGTGAAGAGACCGGTGCCTCACTTGATGACCTACTGCTGCCAGTGGACAGCGCTGTCACCAGTTGGCCAGCGTTATACCTTAATAATGATAGCGCCTACTATCTGAAGATGGGCCAACCTGTGGTTGTTTCGAAAGCCCCCAGCAGTGGCTGGGTGCGGCTGTATGACGATAAAGAAGCCTTTATTGGCGTTGGCCAGATAGAAGATGACGGCAAGGTGGCGCCAAGGCGTTTGATCTGACAGCTAAAACCCATCATAATCTTGCTCCCTTTCGCTCAAAGTCCAGATTTGGCTAGCGGCGGGGGGGAAACCTTTCCAAATATTTTGGGGGGTGATATACCCACAGCCTGAACCCATTGTCGGGTGTGGATTTTTACTTCAAACAGTGAGGACTGAAACAATGGCTATGAATGCAGAACAGAAAAAAACAGTGGTTGAAGCCTATGCAACCGCTCCCGGTGATACCGGTTCCCCAGAGGTTCAGGTGGCGCTGCTGACCAGCCGCATCAATGAGCTGACCGGACACTTTGCTGACCACAAGCACGATCACCACTCCCGCCGAGGCCTGGTGCGTATGGTCAACTCCCGCCGCAAGCTGCTGGACTATCTGAAATCCAAGGATGTGGAACGTTATCGCACCTTGATCTCTCGTCTTGGCCTGCGCCGTTAATCCCATCTTCCCAAATTGAGGACACTGATGTGACTCCGATCAAGAAAGAATTTCAGTACGGCGAACACAAAGTCACCATAGAGACTGGTGAGATTGCCCGTCAGGCGGACGGCGCGATAATGATCGATATGGGCGGTACCGTGGTGCAGTGCACCGTGGTTGGCTCCAAACGGCCAATGGAAGGGCGGGATTTTTTCCCTCTCACCGTTGACTACCAGGAGAAGACCTATGCTGCTGGCAAGATTCCTGGTGGTTTTTTCCGCCGCGAAGGGCGCCCCGCAGAGAAGGAGATCCTGACCTGCCGACTGATTGATCGTCCCATTCGCCCGCTCTTCCCCAAGGGTTATACCAATGAGACCCAGGTCATCTGTACAGTGATGTCCCTTAATCCTGAAGTTGATCCTGAGATTCCTTCGCTGATCGGTGTTTCAGCGGCACTCTCTATCTCCGGTCTACCGTTCCAGGGGCCTGTGGGTGCTGCCCGTGTTGGCTACAAGGATGGCAACTACCTGCTCAATCAGGCGGGTACAGGTCTCGGTGAAATATCTGATCTTGACCTGGTTGTCGCCGGTACCGAAGAAGCGGTTCTCATGGTCGAATCTGAAGCCAACGAGCTCTCTGAAGAGGTGATGCTGGGTGCTGTTGTCTTCGGGCATGAGCAGATGCAGGTCGTCATCAATGTGATCAAGGAGCTTGCTGCCGAGGTGGGTAAAGAGGTTCAGGTCTTTAATCCGCCCACTGAAAATGCGGACCTGGCTGCCGCTGTAGAGGCTGCTGCCGGTACCGCTATGGCAGAGGCTTATACCACTGCTGACAAGATGGACCGTTACGACCGTGTCGACACGCTTACCAGTGAGACAATCCAGGCACTGTGTGGCGGTGATGATTCAAAGTGGGGAGCTGCAGAGGTGGGTGCTTCTCTCAATAAACTGAAGAAACGGGTCGTACGTAGCCGTATCCTCAACGGTGAGCCACGTATCGACGGTCGTGATACCCGCACCGTGCGTCCAATCTTTGTACGTACCGGTGTACTGCCGCGTACCCATGGTTCGGCCCTGTTTACCCGTGGTGAGACCCAGGCGCTGGTAGTTACCACACTCGGTACCGAGCGTGACTCCCAGATCATCGATGCCCTGGAAGGCTCCTACCGCGAACCGTTTATGCTGCACTACAACTTCCCTCCCTTCAGTGTGGGTGAGACCGGTCGCGTTGGCAGCCCGAAGCGTCGTGAAATCGGTCATGGGCGTCTGGCTAAGCGTGGTGTGCTCTCCTGCATGCCGAGCCTGGAAGAGTTTCCCTACTCGATTCGTGTCGTCTCTGAGATCACTGAATCCAACGGCTCCTCCTCCATGGCTTCTGTCTGTGGTACCTCCCTCTCTTTGATGGATGCCGGTGTGCCGATTAAATCACCGATGGCCGGAGTTGCCATGGGACTGATTAAAGAGGGTGACCAGTTTGCCGTGTTGACCGATATCCTGGGTGATGAAGATCACCTCGGTGATATGGATTTCAAGGTGGCGGGTAGCGCCAACGGCATCAATGCGCTACAGATGGATATCAAGATCAACGGTATCACCAATCAGATCATGGAAGTGGCTCTTGAACAAGCAAAAGAGGGCCGCTTACATATCCTCGATGAGATGAACAAGGCGATCTCTGCTCCTCGTGAAGAGATGTCCGAGTACGCACCGCGCATCATCACCTTCAAGATCGATCCTGACAAGATTCGTGATGTCATCGGTAAGGGGGGTACTACCATCCGTTCTATCACCGAAGAGACCGGCGCTACTGTCGATGTAACAGACGACGGTATGATCAAGGTATTCTCTGTCGATAAAGCGGCGGGTGATGACGCTCGTAAACGTATCGAACTGATCACCGCTGATGTTGAAGTCGGTACCATCTACGAGGGTAAGGTTGCGCGTCTGATGGACTTCGGTGCCTTTGTTACCATCCTTCCTGGCCGTGATGGCTTGGTTCATATCTCCCAGATCTGTGAAGAACGGGTTGAGAAGGTGAGCGATAAGCTTTCTGAAGGTGATGTGGTTAAGGTTAAAGTGCTGGAAGTGGACAAGCAGGGCCGTGTCCGTCTTAGCATGAAAGCAGTGGAAGAGGGTTAAGGCGATAGCCTGAGCTCATACGCTACTGACTAGAAAAAGGGGGCTTAGGCCCCCTTTTTCTATGGAGGATTGCGGAGCCTGTGCGACATTTATCGCGGCGAGCGCGCCGCTCCTACAGTAGTGCTGTACCCACCTATGGCACGGAGTTTTTGAGAAGCTACAGGGTTAGCTATGCTCCTGCCGACCATAGAGTGAGGCGTAGAGCCCCTGGTTCTGAATCAACTCATCATGGCTGCCCTCTTCAATGATGCGACCATCTTCGAATACCAGAGCACGGTCAGCCTGCCTGACGGCACTCAGGCGGTGGGCGATAATCAGTGTCGTGCGCCCTTTGAGAAAAGCCTGCAAGGCAGTATGCAGCCGCTGCTCTGTGGTGGTATCCAGGGCGGAGGTCGCCTCATCCAGAATGACCACCTTGGGATCATTCAGCACCATGCGGGCGATGGCCAGCCGCTGCCGTTGCCCACCCGAGAGGCGGATACCGTTGCGACCCACCAGGGTGTCGAGGCCCTGGTCAAGGTCACGAATGGTCGAGGCGAGCTGGGCTACCTCAAGGGCGTGCCAGAGCCTGTCGTCAGGTAGATCGCTCCCCAGTGTCAGGTTGATCCGCACAGTGTCGTTGAACAGCGCAGGTTGCTGTAGCACCGTCGCCACATTATCCCGCACCACATCCATGCCGATCTCTGATACCGGAATACCGTCAAAGAGGATGTTGCCTGACTCGGGCGGGTAGAGACCGAGAATTACCTGTACCAGGGTGGTCTTACCACCGCCACTGGCACCGACCAGTGCCACCTTCTCACCGGCTGCAACCTTCATGGAGAGGCCGTTCAATACCCTTGGTCCGTCACCATAACGGAAGTGGATATTTTCAAGCTTGAGTGAGGTCGTGTTGCTCTCCTTGAAGGGGTTGTGCAGGTGTGGGTAGCTGGGCTCCAAACCGATGGCAAGCATGCTGTTGATACGCTCCAGTGCTGCTCGGGCACCGTTATAAGCGTACTGGATAGTGAGCACCTCCTGTACCGGCCCCATCATGAACCAGAGGTAAGCGAAGACCGCCATCATCTCTCCTATGGTAAGGCCCGAGTAGAGCACCATCAGCATACTGACGGCACGGAAGGTATCAAAGCCAAAGAGAAAGACGGTAAAAGAGAGGCGCTGGGCAGCATCACTCTTCCAGGTGAAGGCGGCTGAGTGGTGGCGGATGTGGTCGGCCTTGTCGATGATACGGCCGATATAGTGCTGTTCGCGGTTACTGGCACGGATCTGTTGGATGGCATCAAGGGTCTCGGCCAAGCTCTCCTGGAACAGTTGATAGGCGCTGTTCTCCCGCCGTTTCAGCTCCTTTACCTTGCGGCCAAACACGGTGGTGACCCAGATCACCAGCGGGTTGAGGAGCAGGATAAAAAGTGCCAACTGCCAGTGCATCCATAGCAGGACCACTGCGGTGCCGATAATACTCATCACCGCAACCAGGAACTTACTGGTGGCGGCACCGGTAAAATTATCCACCGCATCGATATCGGTCACTAGGTGGGAGGCGACGGTGGCGCTGCCAAGGGTCTCGTATTCGGACATGGAGACCGAACTCAGCCGCCTCAAGAGGCTGCTGCGGATACGATAGGTGACATCCTTGGAGATGATGGTGAACTGGCGCATCTGCCAGACCCCCAACAGCAGTGCCGCCAACCGCATCAATAGCGTCAGTACCAGAATCACCATGATATAGAGCAGTGGCTGTTGCCAGCTTTGCGGGAAGAGGGTATCGATCAGTGCTACAGCGCTCCCCGGTTGATCCAGCAGCACCTCATCCACCAGCAGAGGGATCAGCAGCGGAATAGGGACAGCTACCAGGGCGCCAAGCAGGGCGATAATATTGGCTTTGACCAGCTCCAGCCGGTGGCTGAGGATCATATCGACCAGCTCGCGCCAACGGTAGGGTCGATTACGCAGACTCTCGGTATCGGGGTGGGGTATTCTCTGCTCGGTCATCTCTTAATTGTTCTGGTCAGATTCGATATCCCTGATTGTAACGGATGAGCCCCCCTTTTTCGGCATCAGTTGTTCAGAGGCTCCTTAAGGAGTGGTAGGATTAACCTCAGCTATACCTAATTAGTGGGCTGTTCTCATCAGGGGCCGGAGTCGATTGTGCCGAGGCTGTAGGTGAAATGTACCGTCGGGAGCGAACTTGTTCGCGATCAGCCCAGAGGTGTGTTTATCGCAAACAAGTTCACCTCTTATTCGATTCACTCAACCTAATGGTTTATCACAAATGACATACCACCGCATCAATCTTACGCTCTCTCTGATAACTCTACTTACTCTGTTGTCGTCATCGGTAGCTGCGGCCGTCACTCTTGAAGGTAAGCAGATACAGGGGGGGCTGATGGTGGGGCAAACCGACCCGGGCGCTCGGGTGAAGCTGGATGGGGAGACTGTTCGGGTGTCACCTGATGGCGTGTTTTTGTTGGGATTCGGCAGGGATCATCCTAAAGAGAGTCGCTTGCAGATAATTCATGCCAATGGCAGTAAGGAGCAGCAGTTATTGACGGTAGCGCGGCGGGAGTACCAGATTCAACGTATTGACGGTCTGCCAAAACGCAAGGTGACACCCCAGAAGTTGGACTTCAAGCGCATACGCAAGGAGGTGGCGATGGCTAAAGCGGCGCGCCGGCTCAACGATGCCAGGACGGACTTTCTTGGTAGTTGGATCTGGCCGGTCACTGGCCGGATCTCTGGTGTTTATGGTAGCCAGCGCATACTCAATGGCAAGCCACGCCGTCCTCACTTTGGTGTCGATATCGCTATGCCCACCGGTACACCGGTGAAAGCGCCAGCAGATGGTGTGGTCTCCATGGCTCATCCAGATATGTTCTACTCAGGCGGCACCTTGATAGTGGATCACGGTCACAATCTCTCATCCTCTTTTCTGCACCTGAGCCGGATTCTGGTGAAAAAAGGGGAGCGGGTACGACAGGGGGATATTATCGCCGAAGTCGGAGCCAGCGGGCGTGTCACCGGCGCCCACCTTGATTGGCGAATGAACTATTACAAGCATCGACTGGACCCTCAGTTGTTGGTTCCGCCCATGCCTAAGTGACTGGTAAAAATAGCCTCGTAACAGGGGCCACTGAATAGTTACCTTGCTTCAACTTTAAAAGGTAGAAAAGGAGTACTGGGTAGGCGAGAGCGTTATTGCATGCCGCCAATTTATACAATATTGTCGATAGAGGTTATAATCGCACTTTGAAATCCCATTTGCAGTTGCTGCATGGGTACTAACTCACCCGAATTGAGGCACTTAGATGAAAAAAATGCTGATCCCGCTCTTTCTCTCATCAATGTTTCTGTGTGCCCCCGCCCTCGGTGAAAATCTGATTGAGATCTACCAGCTGGCGGAGGAGAACGACGCACAGCTGCGTGCGGCACAGGCTGTTCGTGACTCTACGTTCGAGGCCAAACCTCAGGCTGAGTCAAAACTTCTACCCAGCCTCTCGCTGACTACCTCTGCCAGCCGGGTTTTTTCAAGGGTTAATGCCTCCTCCTCCGGTGCCAGTAGAACAGCTTATAACAAAGGGAATCTTACCCTTAGCCTCACTCACCCCCTCTATCACCGGGGCTATCTGGTAGAGCTGGAACAGGCCGATAAGCAGATTGCCCAAGCCGAAGTGAACTACGCTGCCGAAAAACAGAGGTTGATCGTACGTGTGGCGCAGAGCTATTTCGATATTCTGTCAGCTAAAGATGCGCTGGAGTTTGCTCAGGCCGAAACCGCAGCCATCGAGCGTCAGCTGGATCAGGCGAAGCAGCGGTTTGAGGTTGGGCTGATCGCTATTACCTCAGTCCACGAGGCCCAGGCCGCCTTTGATCAATCCCGTGCCGATCTGATTCAGGCAGAAAATGTATTGGACAACGCGAGGGAAGCACTACGTGAGATCACCAATCAGCCGGTCGGTAAATTGGCGACCGTGGCAGACGAACTACCTCTTAACCGTCCGCAGCCTGATAGTATCGATCAGTGGGGGAAGGGAGCGCAACAGCAAAATCTGGCTATCCAGGCGTCGCGTTACAACGCTGAGATCGCCAAGCAGACTATAGAGGTAAAGCAGGCGGGGGATGCTGCAACCGTCAATTTGGTGGGATCACACGCGCTGGCACTCAGCGCATCACCCACCGGCACAGACTCCAATACCACGACCGTAGGGATTCAGCTGAGTATGCCTCTCTATGATGGTGGCGCGACGGACTCTCTAACCCGACAAGCACGCTTTGACTATCAGGCCGCCCTGGAGAGCCTCGACAAGGAGCGTAGATCAGTCAACAGGCAGGTGCGTGATGCCTACCGTAGTGTTGTTGCCAGCATCAGTTCAGTGGAGGCGCTGAAGGCGAGTACCGTCTCTGCCCAGAGTGCTCTGGAGGCTACCGAGGCCGGTTTTGAAGTCGGCACCCGCACTATGGTCGATGTGCTCAATGCTCAACGAGACCTGTTCCGTGCCCGCAGTAACTACTCAAAGGTTCGCTATATCTATATTCTAAGCGGTCTGCAGTTGAAACAGGCAGGTGGGTCACTCTCGATAGATGATATTCAGCAGCTCAATAACGCGTTGAAATAACCCAATCTGGCCAACCACTCCCCTTTGGCGGTGGTGGTTGGCAATAGGCAAACCACAACCAAGCTTGAGCAAAGATGTCTGGAAATACCATTGGAAAACTGTTTACCGTCACCTCTTTTGGTGAGAGTCATGGGCCGGCAATTGGCTGTATCGTCGATGGTTGTCCTCCCGGCTTGGAGTTGACAGCGGCTGATTTGCAGGCCGATCTTGACCGTCGCAAACCCGGTACTTCTCGCTACACAACCCAGCGGAAGGAGGCCGATGAGGTAGAGATCCTCTCTGGGGTCTTCGAAGGCAAGACCACCGGTACCCCTATCGGACTGATCATCCACAACACCGATCAGCGCTCCAAGGATTACTCCGAAATCATGGATCGTTTTCGCCCCGGCCATGCCGATTACACCTATATCCGTAAATATGGTGTTCGGGATTACCGTGGAGGAGGGCGTTCATCAGCCCGTGAGACCGCTATGCGTGTGGCGGCAGGAGGCATTGCCAAACGTTATCTGCAACAGCGCCATGGTATTGAGATACATGGTTATCTCGCTCAGCTCGGCCCGGTGAAGATTGAGAAGCTGGATTGGGACGAGGTGAGAAAAAATGCCTTTTTCTCACCTGATGCAGACAAAGTGCCGGAGATGGAGGCGTATATGGAACGCCTGCGCAAGGAGGGGGACTCTGTCGGTGCCAAAATCAATGTCGTTGCCAGCGGTATGCCTGCCGGACTCGGCGAACCTATCTTTGACCGCCTCGATGCCGATATCGCCTATGCGCTGATGAGTATCAATGCTGCCAAAGGGGTGGAGATAGGGGCTGGCTTTGACGCTGTTGTCCAGAAGGGTACCGAGCACCGGGATGAAATCACCCCGGAGGGTTTTCTCAGTAATCAGGCAGGTGGCATACTGGGGGGGATCTCCAGCGGCCAGGATATTCTTGCTAGCGTCGCTTTCAAACCCACCTCCAGCATCCTGACACCGGGGCGTAGCGTCAATATGGACGGTGAACCGGTGGAGGTGGTTACCAAAGGTCGTCATGACCCCTGTGTTGGCATACGCGCCACTCCCATCGTAGAGGCGATGCTGGCCATTGTATTGATGGATCACCTGCTGCGACATCGTGGCCAGAATATGGATGTAACCGACAGTGGGCTGCAGATACCTGCTGCTGTAGATTGATCCGCTACAGGCGTAGTCACTAATGCCTTATTGGCGGCTTTCAGGCTTCTATTTTTTCTATTTTGCCGCCCTCGGCGGTCTGGTTCCCTACTGGGGACTCTACCTCAAGAGCCTCGGTTTCGATGCCATCGCCATCGGTCAGTTGATGGCTATACCTATGGCTACCAAGTTTATCGCCCCCTATGTCTGGGGTTGGCTTGGCGACCATCTGGGGCGGCGCATGGTTATCGTCAGGCTGGGGTCGCTGTTGACCGGCGTGATCTTTATTGCCGTCTTCTGGCTCCAGGGTTTTTGGGAGCTGGGGCTGGCAATGGTGCTCTTCAGCTTCTTCTGGAATGCGGTGCTGCCACAGTTCGAAGCCGTGGTGCTCGACTACCTGGGTAAGGGGGTGTCGCGTTATACCCGCATCCGTCTTTGGGGCTCCATCGGTTTTATTTTTACAGTCATCGCCCTCGGTATTGCTGTAGACCTCCAGGGCCCGCTGGTCATTCTGCCCGCCCTGTTCGCTCTCTATGCGGCGATCTGGCTCTCCAGTCTGCTGATTAGCGATCCCGATCCCCAGCCTCACCCGACACAGCAGGTCTCGATCATTGAGGTATTGAAGCGGCCAGCAGTGATCGCCTTTTTTGTCGTCTGTTTTCTACTCCAAGCCGGCCATGGGCCGTACTATGGCTTCTACTCCATTCACATGGAGAATATCGGCTACAGCAAGACGCTGATAGGCCTCCTATGGGCACTGGGCGTAGTGGCCGAAGTGGTCATCTTTCTCTTTATGCACCGCCTCCTACAGGGACAGGGTGCGCGCAGAGTGCTACTGGTCAGCCTCCTGCTTACCATCATCCGCTGGTTGTTGATCGGTCACTACGCCCACTCGCTGGAGGTCCTCTTTCTGGCGCAACTCCTCCACGCCGCCAGCTTTGGCTCCTTTCATGCGGCGGCCATCCACCTAGTTCATCACTACTTCACTGGAAAACACCAGGGCAGAGGGCAAGCCCTCTACAGCAGCCTCAGTTTTGGTTTTGGTGGTGCCCTAGGCACCCTAATGAGCGGTTTTCTCTGGGATGATGCTGGACCAAGGGCAGCATTCACCATAGCGGCACTGGCCACAGCCGCTGCACTACTGATTGCCTGGCGCTGGGTAGTTAACGAACTGGACGTGAAATAGAAATTATTCAGCAGAGATCAGATGCTGTGCCCAGTAAGTAGCAGAGCCGTAGGGCGGCACCCCTTCGGATTCCACCCTACACAGACCGACACAAATAAAAAGAAGGCTAAGCAAACAAGCCACTAATACCGTCATTGTCGCCGGTTGTTGACCTGTGTGGCTGTAAACAGCGGCTCTGATTCTGTACCATGGTAGAACCTAAGGATAAAAAGCTCGTATCTTCAGTGGGAAGTGTGGGCAATAATTCAGTCCTGTAGTTGAG
>JBEVXV010000195.1:0-3377 GCA_040505915.1 Sedimenticola sp.
CGGTGAAGAGCCCACACCGGATAAGCCTCAGCAGGGCTTTACCGATGATGAGCAGCTTGAGCGGGTGGAAGCACTGCTGCGTAATATCAGTCTGGTGGAGGGTTTTTCTCCTCTGGTGGTGATTGTGGCCCACGGCTCCAGCAGCCAGAATAACCCTCATCTGGCCGCCTATGACTGCGGTGCCTGTAGTGGCCGTCACAGCGGTCCCAATGCCCGTCTTGTCTGTGCTATGGCCAATCGTCCTGAGATCAGGGCAAGGCTGGTAGGCCAGGGTATTACCATTCCTGATGACACTTGGTTCTTGGCGGCAGAGCACAACACCTGTACCGAAGGCATAGAGTGGTATGACCTCAACTTGCTGCCGGAGGTGCTTAGTGACAATTTTGATCAGCTGCAACAGGCTTTAGCCGAGGCCAGTGCGCGTCACGCCCACGAGCGTTGCCGCCGCCTCGCCTCAGCCCCGGATAATCCAACCAATGCTCAGGCACTGAAACATATTACGGCGCGTGCCTACGACTTTAGCCAGGCTCGTCCTGAACTTGGGCATGCCACTAATGCCGCCGCTGTTATCGGTCGTCGCACCATGAGTCGGGGTACTTTCTACGACCGGCGGGTATTCTTTATCTCCTACGACTACAAGACCGACCCCTCCGGCGATGTACTGGAGCGGCTGCTGCTCGCCAATGGCCCGGTAGGTGCGGGTATCAACCTGGAGTACTACTTCTCCACCGTGGATAACGATAACTACGGTTGTGGTTCCAAAGTCACCCACAATATTACCGGTCTGTTCGGTGTGATGGATGGTGCGGGCAGTGACCTGCGCACCGGCCTACCGAAACAGATGATTGAGATCCATGAGGCGATGCGTCTGCAGGTGGTGGTGGAAGCATCGGTCGAGATGCTGACAAAAATCTATACCCGACAGCCGCCGCTACAGGAGCTGATAGGTAACGGCTGGCTGCTGGTTTCGGCGATGGATCCGGAGACCGGGGAGATCACCCTGTTTAAACCGGACCAGGGCTTTGTTCCCTGGCAGGGCAAGGTATCCCCCTTACCTCGGGTAAATTCATCCAAGCAGTGGTACAGCGGCCACAGTGAGCCGCTGACATCGGCGCGGATTGAGAAGGCGGTCTCCCATGGTTGAGTCAATTGTCTGGTTGATACCCCTGCTGCCGCTTGTTGCAGCGTTGCTGATTGTGATCGGTTACATCCAGGGCTCAAATCGCGGCGAAAGAGGGGAGCGAGTCACCGCTCGGCTCTCTGTTGCTGCGGTCTCTGTTGCGCTGTTGTTGGTGTTGCTGCTCGATATAGGCGCACTTATAGCGTGGAGCGCCCCCGGCCAGATCGATCTGGCTCGTTGGTTTGCCAGCGGCAACTATCAGCTGCGAATCAGTTTTCACCTTGATCTCTTTGGTCTGGTGATGACCTCATTGGTGGCCCTGATCTCGCTATTGATGTTGCGCTTCTCAGTCAACTATATGCACCGCGAGGCGGGGTTTCAGCGCTTTTTTCTTATCATGAACCTGTTTGTCGGCGGTATGCTGCTGATTGTTATGGCGGGGAGTGCGACACTTCTCTTTGTCGGCTGGGAATTGGCAGGTGTCAGCTCCTATCTACTGATCGCCTACGCCTTTGATCGCCCCACCGCCACCGCCAATGCCACCCGTGCCTTTGTCACCAACCGCATTGGTGATGCCGCCCTGATCAGTGCTATCGCCCTCTCCTTCAGTTGGTTTGGCAGTGTCGAGTGGGAGAGGCTCTTTGCCGGTAGTGCCGAGCTCTCAACTATTCAGGCGGATATACTGGCCGCAGCCTTTTTGGTGGCGGCACTGGCTAAATCGGCACAACTCCCTTTCTCTCCGTGGATCGCCCGTGCCCTGGAAGGCCCTACCCCCTCAAGCGCCATCTTCTACGGCTCACTGATGAGCCACGCCGGAATCTTTCTGGTTATTCGTCTGGAGCCGCTGTTCCAGGAGGCGCCGGGACTGTTGCTGATAATGCAGCTGCTTGGTTTGCTGACGGCGCTCTATGGTTATCTCGGTTCACTGGTACAGACAGATATTAAGAGTGCCCTGATCTTTTCAAGCACCGGCCAAGTGGGGCTGATGTTCCTCGCCTGTGGGCTCGGCTGGTTTGAGCTGGCCGCCTGGCATCTGGTAATACATGCTATCTGGCGTGCTTACCAGTTCCTTCAAGCACCGGCGCTACTGCATCTGGTGAATCGTCCAGCCCGTCCGGCGGCGGCTTGGCTGCGTCGCCACAACCGTCTCTATATTGCCGTCCTGCAGCGTTTCTGGCTCGATCATCTGATTGATTGGTTGCTGGTAAAGCCGACCAACTCCCTCTCTCGCGATAGCGATAATTTTGATGAGCAGGTAGTTACCCGGTTGCTTGGTATGCCAACCCAGGGCAGCACAGTATCGACACTGAGCGAGTGGGAACAGCGTCGCCGACAAGGAGGGGTATCCGATGGTGCTATTGGGCAAGGGCGTGGTGTCGCCGGTGTTTTGATGGAGCGGGTAGCATCGGCCCTGCACTGGTTTGAGGAGCACCTGATTCTCAAAGGTGGCGGTGAAGGACTAATGAAATTGCTGGGTCTGGTCGGTGGTTATCTACAGCTGATCGATCACCTGCTCAGTCGGCCGCGCTATCTGCTGCTGATAGTTATGGCGACGATTGTGGTGATTCTCTAATGGTAGGCATTAACGAAATAGAGTGGGCTGCTAATCAGCCATTACCGCTGTTGGCGCTGCTACAGCTACTGCCTTTGGCGGGCATGGCGGTGGTCGCCATGATGCGTCGTCATCAGCCATTTCTCTTCTCCGTGGGCATAATTTTTACTGTTGCAGAGGTGCTGCTGGTCTTTTTTGTCTACCTGCAATATGACAATACAACCGCAGCAATGCAGTTTGCCGAGCACCTCGAACTGTTCCCTTTTCTTAACTACCATGTGGCGGTAGATGGGATCAGTATCCTTTTTCTGCTGCTTACCTCGCTGCTGTGCCTGATGCTGGTGCTCTATGGTGCCAGTTGCAAAGTGGGCTACAAGTGGCGCTTTCTGCTGCTGCTGTTGATTACCGAATCGGCCCTGGTGGGTATGTTTGTTACTCAGGATATGCTCTGGTTCCTGATGTTGTCGATGATAGAAATACCCCTCGCCGGTTTTATGCTGTGGCAGTGGTCAACCGCACCGGACAGGGATCTTGCGCTGGCCCGTTATCTACAGTTTATGGGGACCAGCCTACTGTTACTGTTGGCCGGTATTTTGATGCTTGGCTGGAACCATGTTGATGCCACTGGTGGGCGCTGGAGCTTCGATCTGCATCTGCTGATACAAACGCCGGTCGATCCCGTCATTGGCTCGCTGGTGTTCTTTC
>JBEVXV010000196.1:0-6426 GCA_040505915.1 Sedimenticola sp.
TAGTTAGTCTTGTGGTTTGTATTGTGGCGATTGCATAGGAAAGTGGAATATAGTTGATTTAGAGAAATATTTGGATCCAGAAATAAAGGAGGCGTTATGAAAGGGAAAGCCTTAGTTTTAGGCGCAGTGACGGTGATTATCTGTACGGTGGCACAAGCTAGCAGTATCAAGAAATGGATTGATGCTGACGGGAATGTGCATTTCGGAGACGTGCCAGCAGGCAATATAGAAGCCAAGGAGGTCGATGTTAAGGTGATCAAGGCCAATCCAGACAATCCTAGAGGCATGTTGTCGGGCTCTTCGATCGATAAAAAACGCGGCATGAGACATCAAGAACCACGGGGCAGTCAACTATCAGCGGAAGAGAGCGACTACGCTAAGCGACTGAGGCGAGGAAATGCCGCCAGGAAAGGGGTGGTCGTCTCTGGTATGTCTGCAAAAGAGGTTGAGAGGGCGAAGGGCACCCCTTTGAGAGTGAATCGCAGTGCCGGTAGTGGCGGCTCACGAGAACAGTGGGTATATGAGAACAAAGATGGTTCGCGGGACTATGTTTATCTCGAGAACGGAAAGGTGACAGGCAGCAACTAGAAATGTCGCTTTTCCGTATAAATTCCGTACAGGCAATAAAAAAGGGCCTAGGATTAACCTAGAGCCCTTGATTTATTTGGTACTCCGTAGGGGAATCGAACCCCTGTTACCGGCGTGAGAGGCCAGCGTCCTAACCGCTAGACGAACGGAGCAATTGGAGGCGTGTATTATACTTACGGATGCCATGAGCTCAAGCCCTGTAGTGCGTTTTTTAGCAAAATCTGTGCTTTATTCTCCTCTATATTTAGGTAAGAGGGGGATTTCAGGTTTCATGGGCGGTAGAAACTCTTTACAATCCCTTAGATTGGCTCATTTACAAAGTAACTATTCAGCGCCCCAGTGCCAATAGAATACACCGCTGGATGATTGCGTCATTAACTGGATTTAGAATGGTAAAGTCATTTTTTTCGCGACTCCTTCCCAAAAAGGGGGAAGAAAAAATAGCTGCACCCCGTGTTATTCCCCGTTCCCAGCACAACGTATCAAGGAGCAATATCAGTGAAAATGCTGTCAAAGTCCTTTATCGTCTAAAAAGTGCCGGGTATCAGGCCCATTTGGTTGGGGGCGGTGTGCGTGATCTTCTGCTGGGCCGTGAGCCGAAAGACTTTGATGTGGCCACTGATGCCACTCCAGAGGAGGTGAGGCGGGTTTTTCGTAACTGCCGCCTTATTGGTCGTCGGTTTCGTCTTGCCCATGTTCATTTTGGCCGCGAGATCATCGAGGTGGCGACTTTTCGTAGTATGCAGGATGCCTCAGGCCCCGGCGACCGGGAGACTGATAAGGGCATGCTGGTGCGGGATAATGTCTACGGCAGCATTGAGGAGGATGCCCTACGGCGTGACTTCACTATCAACGCCCTCTATTACAATGTTCAGGACTTTTCTGTTATCGATTATGCCGGTGGCCTGAGGGATCTGGAGGAGGGGACTCTACGGCTGATGGGGGATCCAGAGACCCGCTACCGTGAAGATCCGGTACGGATGCTGCGGGCGGTACGCTTTGCCGCCAAACTCGGCTTCAGGATCAGCAGTGAGAGTGAGCAACCCATTGGTCAACTAGCTCACCTTCTGCAAGAGGTACCCGCTGCACGGCTCTTCGAAGAGGTCCTGAAACTGTTTATGAGCGGAGTCGCCGTTCAAAGTTTTGAGAAGCTGAGGCACTACAACCTATTTGCTGAACTTTTTCCCCAAACAGAAGAGTGCCTCTCCTATGAGGATCATGATTTTCCTATCACCTTTGTCTTCAATGGTCTGAAAAATACTGATAGCCGTATTCGTCAGGGTAAACCGGTCACCCCTGCATTCCTCTTTGCTGTGCTGCTGTGGGAGCCGGTAAGACTGTTGGCGGATGAGATAGTGGCTGAGGGCGAGCCTCCGCTTGCTGCCATGCAGGAGGCGGGTAACGAGGTAGTATCAGAGCAGATTCACGATATCACCATACCCAAGCGGTTTAGTCTACCGATGCGGGATATCTGGAATTTGCAACACCGTTTTGAGCAGCGATCCGGCAAGCGCCCTCATCGCCTTTTAACCCATCCCCGCTTTCGTGCCGCCTATGACTTTCTTCTGCTCAGGGCGGAGTCCGGGGAGACCAGTATGGAACTCGCTGACTGGTGGACGGAGTTTCAGAAGGTTAATGTAGTCGAGCGCAACGGAATGGACCCGTCGAAGTTGGATGGGAGTGGTTCACCTCGTAGAAGACGCCGTCGTAAACCCCGAAAGGCGCCAGCTGATGGCGGCGCTCAATGAAACCCGCTGTTACCGCCTATATTGGGCTGGGCAGTAATCTCGATAATCCAGAAATTCAGATCAATACCGCACTGGATGAGTTGGATGCGATTCCATCCAGTCACAGCGTCACTCACTCCAGCCTCTACTCCAGCCGCCCGATGGGACCTGCGGAACAACCGGACTACATCAATGCGGTGGCTGCCCTTGAGACTTATCTTGAGCCTTTTCCATTATTGAGAGCGCTACAGGCTATTGAACAGGTCCACAAACGCAAGCGGGGAGAGCGCTGGGGACCAAGAACGCTGGATCTGGACCTGCTTCTGTATGGTGAGCTGATACTTGACGAAACGGATCTGAAGATACCTCACCCCGGCATTGCAATGCGGGCCTTTGTGATCTACCCACTGCTTGAGATAGCGCCTTCTCTGAAATTACCGGGTTTAGGATCCATTGAGCAGATCGCAGCGGCCGGTTCACCAGGGGATGTGTCGCGTGTGAGGGTAAATTAGGCGACCTCAAACCCAGCGCAATAGTTACAATTGATGTAGTATTGCGCCGCGCAAAAATACGGTTGAATTATCTCTAAATAACGGAAACTTCTATGCCAAATAAGACAGTCACCACCTTGATGCAGATGAAGCAGAAGGGTGAGAAAATCGCCGTACTCACTGCCTATGATGCCAGTTTTGCCGTGCTGCAGGAGGATGCCGGTGTCGATGTGATGCTGGTCGGTGACTCTCTGGGTATGGTCATCCAGGGACAGGAGAGCACGCTGCCGGTTGCAGTGGATGATATTGTCTACCACACACGTTGTGTGGCACGGGGGCGTCGTGAGGCACTGTTGGTGGCCGATATGCCCTTTATGAGTTACAGCTCTACTCATCAGGCGCTGGAAACAGCAGGGCGCCTGATGAAAGAGGGGGGTGCGCAGATGGTCAAGCTTGAGGGTGGAGCCACCCAGCTGGATACTGTGAGCCAGCTGACGGCAAACGGTATTCCTGTCTGTGCTCACCTTGGGCTGCTGCCTCAGTCGGTCCACCAACTGGGTGGTTATAAAGTACAGGGGCGTGATGATGAGTCTGCCCGGCAGATGAAAGAGGATGCACTGGCTCTGGAGGGAGCGGGGGCGCAGATGTTGGTTCTGGAGTGTGTTCCCGCCGCGCTGGCTAAATCGATCAGTGAAGCGCTGTTTATTCCCGTTATCGGTATTGGTGCCGGTGTTGACTGCGACGGCCAGGTGCTTGTGGCCTACGATATGCTGGGGATTACTCCAGGTAAGTCGCCCATTTTTTTGAAAAATTTCCTGACTGAAAATAGCTCTGTGGCAGAGGCATTTTCAGCTTTCGTCAAAGAGGTAAAGGCGGCTGAGTTTCCCAATGAAGAGCAGAGTTTCAGATGATATCAGTTGAAACCGTCGCCGCCCTCAGAGAGGAGATATTTCGGTGGCGTTCCAAGGGAGAGAAGATTGCGTTGGTTCCCACGATGGGAAATCTCCATAAAGGGCACTTGGCGCTGGTAAAAGAGGCTCGGCGTCTTGCTGACCGCGTTGTCGTCTCAATTTTTGTCAATCCATTACAGTTTGGTGCGGGGGAGGACTTCGCATCATACCCAAAAACTGAAGCGGAGGATGCCGAGAAACTTACCGCAGGCGCTGCTGACTTGCTCTTTCTTCCTGACGTTAAAACTGTCTACCCCAAATCCCAGGACGAGCAGACTCGTGTCGAGGTGCCGCAGATCTCAAATACTCTCTGTGGTGCCTCCCGGCCGAGCCATTTTGTCGGTGTGGCTACGGTGGTTTGTAAGCTGTTCAATATGGTACAGCCTGATATGGCCATTTTTGGTGAGAAGGATTTTCAGCAGTTGATGGTGATCCGGAGGATGGTTGAGGATCTCTCAATGCCGGTGGCGATCCACGCTCTTGCCACCGTAAGAGAGGGTGATGGCCTGGCTCTTAGCTCGAGAAATCGCTATCTGACGGCAGATGAGCGCCACTCTGCCTCGGCACTCTACCGCGCACTGCAAGAGACTGCGACCTTGCTTAAGGGGGGTGACAGAGACTACCTGCGGCTTGAAGAGGAGGCTATGTCGCGGTTGGAATCGACCGGTTTCAGGCGGGACTACTTTCAGATCAGGCGTAGTGAAGATCTCACACCACCGGCGGCGGATGAGTGCTCACTGGTGATTGTTGCGGCTGCCTACCTGGGAAAGGCGCGTCTTATCGACAATCTACAACTAACCCTGGATTGAAGGGCACAGCTTTAGACGGCGGTTATTCGACAAGTTAAAATTTATCACGCTATAAAGTTAGGGTATTCTTCTCTCATTATGAATAGACTTCACTCTCGCTTTCTCGTCACTCTACTGCTATCCATCCCCCTTACCGTTCAGGCCGGGAGCGATCCGATAAAAGAGGGTTATAGTGCATTTAAACGGGAGGCTTGGGATGAGGCCTACCGTTTGTGGTTACCCGAGGTGGAGAGGGGGGATGCCCGTGCTCAGTTCTATCTCAACACCCTGTTTAGCTTTGGCTTAGGGCGTGAAAAGGATGAAGCCCAGGCATTTGAGCTTCTTAGCCTATCGGCGGAGAGTGACTTTGCTCCAGCTCAATATGCCCTCGGCAGCAGCTACAAGAATGGCCGGTATGTGGAGAGGGATATTAAGCGGGCAGTCTATTGGTGGAAAAAGTCTGCCAAGCAAGGTTTTGCCAGAGCGCAGTACAGTCTTGGCATACTCCATTATCTTGGTAAAGGGGTGAAAAAAGATCGTAAAAAGGCAATTACCTGGTATCGGAGGGCTGCTCTGGCAGGCTCTTTTCAGGCCAAGCAGACGCTGAAGCGGCTCAATATTCCACTCAGGCCCGAGTCCCTGGGAGAGCCTGTCGCCGTTAAATTCGAGCCACTACAGGCGGTTACTGAATCACCCAAAGTGATAGAGTCCGCAGCGCAAAAGATGCAAAAGGCGCAAGTGGCTGGGGCTGATAGTAAGCCCCCAGAAAAAGTTGTCTATAAAGACTCCGATTTTGATTCATTTGCCGCGGTGGAGAAAAGGGGGCTGAATCTTAACTTTACCGCCGATGATTACGATGGATTGAGCAGGCGTAGCGATACCGAGCAATCTGATGCGATGCGTTCAATGGCGAGTAAGATACTGGGGCAGGGTGAGGTCGGAGAGGGGAGTGGAGGGGGATCCTTGCCGCAAAAAGAGGCGCCCGCTGTCAAGGTGGAGCCCATTGAAAAGCCGGATGATTTAGTCACCGCTACACTTGTAGTGACTCTCCCCCCCCAAGATACAGAGGAACCACTCGCTGCCGTTGTCGATTTTACCGAGGAGATGAATGCCCCAGGTGACACTGGAGAAGAGGTGGCCGAAGTAGCTGGAGATAGTACCCGGTCTACTCCGGAAGCGGAGGTAGCCGTGCCGATCGCAGAAGAGGAGGCGGTGGGTGAACCTGAGCCACAACTATCAGATTCGCCCAACAGTGAATTAACTTCTGTCATGAAGATTGAGGCTGAAGAGGAGAATCCCTCCTACATCAGAGGACACGTCTGGATAGAGGAACAACAGTCCGATCATTACACTCTGCAGCTGTTTAGTAGCAACAAACAGACCAGTGCCAAAATTTTTTTAAAACTATTGAAAAGTGAGTGGCCTAGAGCCATATTTAGGTTTAAACGCAGCGATGGAGCGCGCTGGTATGGTGTAATTGTCGGTAGTTTTCCCGGTTTCACAGTGGCCAAAGAGGCTGCGGTTGGATTTAGTGCCGGTAGAGGGGAATCTATCGCCTGGATCCGTGATTTTGGCGGTATCCAACAAACCCTGTTAAAATAGGGTGTTTAGAATGTTGTAATAAGGCGCTGTAGCACTCATAATTTGGCGCGCTTATTTCGTGATAGAGGTTTTGATACAAAATGCAGCTGACCCTTCTAAAGTGCAAGCTACACCGTGCTTGCGTAACTCATTCTGAGCTCGACTATGAGGGCTCCTGTGCCATCGATAAAGATTTGATGGAGCTTTCAGGGATTCTGCCTTATGAGCAGATTCAGATCTACAATGTGGCCAATGGCGAGCGCTTTACCACCTATGCGATTGAAGGAGAGAGAGGATCACG
>JBEVXV010000197.1:0-4722 GCA_040505915.1 Sedimenticola sp.
ATTTCAAGGACCTACTCGAGAAATGGGATGCCGCCGCACGTACATCTGTCCCTGTACATGTTACCCGCTAGTAGAATATAGGCAGGATAGCCTAGGGCGAAATCGAAATAGCTAGACCACCTTGCTATAAACAGTTTGACAAGGTAATCAGTACTATTTACTGTTCAGTGACTTTCACATACGTAAGCCGCTGGACATTCCCCCCTAGATCGAAAGCGAAATTCTAGGTTAGTGAAGACGGCGACAGACATCGTTACGACCAGGGGCCGAGGTTATAAAACATTTCATCCATCTCAGTCCCGGGCCCAAGAAAGCCGAATGGCCGATCTCGAGCATACGCTCAGAATCGGTCAATCAACCAGCATGAGTCCGAGTCCGAGATTTCAGCAAAGCCATACAATCTCGGGCGCAGGTTGTATTTAAGCAGCGCATGAATAAAAGTATCATTTGGCTAGAGCACCCATGTACATACAAGTACCTTACCCTACACATGCGACGTTCCTGCATGGAATGGAGGCTACAGGTCGTACATAAGCCTAATGGTATGCAGAAAGCATACCGTCACATCAAGTATTGTCTCCAGATCGACATAAGTGTTCAGCTCGCTGTGATCCTGACCATACAATATGTACGTCTGCTGCTCTGGCGACAGCGTCATAAAAACTGAGAAAAAGCTACTACCACATTTCTCTATCAGATTACGCCATAATGTGGCTCTAGCCACTTCTGAGTACAAACATTCGTAAATACAATGAAATGTTTTGTTCTCGGTGACAATGCAACACCTGGGGCAATACTGCGGATAGAGCTCTGTAAACTGTCTGCACATAAGGACCACGGCCGACCGACACTGGAGTTGCCTGTTTATATTGTACCGGCTGAATGTCCATAGGGGGCATGGAGATAACGGGTCGGAGATTTGTATCACACTGGCGAGTGGCTCATTAGACTGTAAGCGAGTTTCTATCGTCTGTCTTTCGTAGTTCACGATTGCTTCGTTCACGAGCCGTTTCCACATACATTTAGACACAAACTGGCCACTGTTTAAATAGGATTCCAGAACGCAGTTCAGTGAATACTTCTGCAATATCCGATATATATCTGGCATAAAACCTTGAAAATTAACTTTGTTCATAAGGTAAGCGGATAATCTGTTATGGAAGATAACTCGCGCTGGCTTATTGTCACGTAACATGCAGAGTTGTCCGAAGAATCTGAGCTTGCTTTTATCGATAATCGCTTCTATGGGCAGGCAGCCTATTGTGTTCAACGCTATGTCCGTTTTCGTTCGCCGTGGAATATCCTGCATATATTTTACACACAAACGATGTACACGTTCTAACTTTATAATATCTCCCGGTAATAAGTGGTTCCATAATTCACACCCGTACAGCGCACGTGGTAAAACAACGGATTCGTATATCCGTTTTGCAGTAAGAGGGTGAAATCCAAATTTGTTTATTCCGGTGTTGGTTAAGCCAAAGAATGTTCGTCTCAGTTTACTACAGGCAGAAATCACGTTGGTCTCCACATTCATGTATTTGTTACAAATTATGCCAAGGTGTGTGTAATCTTCACATTCATGTATAATTTCATCACCAAGTTTCCAGATTCTGTTATGTTGAGTATAGTCTAATGGTTTTTCATTAAACACTATAACATTACATTTTGACGCGTTATATTTGTATCTCCATTTCTGCGAGTACTGGTGACAAATGTCCAACATAGCATTTAGACCATTTCTGGAAAGGGAGACAAGAACCATGTCGTCTGCTACAGTTGGGCAGCAGCAGCTAACATCATACAGTACTAGGCCATGAGAAGACGACGCCAACTGGGTTATGAGATCGTTAATATATGAAATATACATGAAAGGGGAGCTAACCCCGCCCTGTTTCGTGCCCTGTAACACTTTAAATGGAGTTGATGTATGTCCTTGGTACAATACCTGGCTGTTCATATCGGTATACATGTCCATAAACGATTTCATAATTTCAACACTGATACCTGCTTTGTGTAATTTATAAAATAATCCGTTGTGCCATACGGTGTCAAACGCTTTTTGCGCATCCAAAAAGCACACATACAGTTTACTGGAATTTTCCTTCGCATAATATATGCTTTCACGTAAGAGGAATGACGTCATCTGGCAACTGCAGCCCTTCTGGAATCCACCCTGTAGCGGGGAAGGTGTAACAATGTTTGATGGCAATCGATCTAGTAGTAGTCGTTCGTAGATTTTCAGTAATACAGAGGACAGTGTAATGGCGCGGTAGTTATTTGGGTCATCTTTACGTTTATTTCCGCCTTTATGAAGTGTAACAATAATTCCTTTTTTCATTTCAGTTGGTACATGTCCGAGATAGAGGATATTTGTGTAAAAATGTGCCAATTCGTCATACAGAACAGGACCACCATATACCAGATGTTCATAGACTATGCCGTCACAGCCACTAGCTTTGCCTTTTTTCCCTTGTTTACGAATAGCTGCGGACACTTCTCCACCGGTGAATGGTCTAGCAGATGTGGAATCATACACACAGTTTCTCATGCATTGGTCTAAATTTTGCATTTCACTATCTATTGCCTCTTTGTGCTGAGTGTCCATGTAATTGGATACGGATGTGGGCGAATATAATGTCTCAAAGTAATGGCCCCAGGAGTTAGCTATCCTCTTTGCGTCTCTAATAACGGTTCCATCAAAGTTCATTTCAGCGCCAGCCGCCACACAACTTCTGTTTCTTCTGTGGTTATATAGTTTCCAAAAATCGTCATTATTTAATTCCGCCGCACGGTCGATGTCCTCATCCAGTTGTTGCATGTATAGATTTACACATTGTCTATGCTGATTACGAAACTTGCGTTTGGCTTCTTTATATTTTATATAATGTGCGTTATTACGGTCACGTGGTCTCCCTTGTTGTACCCAGTTAATTCTTAATTCAGACTGAACTCTGTGTAATTGACCCAATGCTTGGTTCCAATATGGTTTCAGGAAATGTTTAAATGAAGATTTTGGGATGCATATATCACTGCATTGTTTCAACTGTGTAACTATATTAACATAGGTTGTATCAAGTTCCTGTGATGTGGACATATTGCAAGTTAATACCTCCGTCGTATCATGTATCTGTTGCTGGTAATTATATATATTCTCTGGTTGGGCTTTCTTCCAGTTTGTTCGCGGCACATAATCACTGGTTGATGGTAAGCACGCCCTGTATGGTAAACGGAGTTGGCAAACAATTGGTCGATGGCGAGACACAGTTAATGCGTTTTCATCATCCACGATGCTGCAGAATGTCACCATATCTACCTGTTCACAGCCAACCAATATATGATCTATCATAGAACGAAACATGCCATCATATGTCACAAATGTTGCATCGGCACCAGAACAAAAATTCATTGTATTTACGGGGACAAGATTCGCATTACATAGTAAGTTATTTAAATATAATCCTCTTGTGTCCATTGGTTTGACAAAACTTCTACCATTAATATGAGCATTGAAATCACCAATGAATATTACAACTCCCTTATTACAGTATTGACTATACAGGTCAAATATCACGTCAATGTATTCTTTAAAATAGTTAATTGAGTGATTACTGGATGGCAAATATACCTGGAAAATATACATGTATACATCGGTGGAAATTTCAAACTGAATCCCAATGACACGATCATCATCAATGTCTAACGGCGTTATACTACTATGGAGTCGTTTATTCCACATTATCGCAACGCCTCCCTTACCAACCCGTCTGTTGCCTGGCAATCGCAAATCCACATCAGATTTTGTGTAAGAGAAATACTGACTATTAATACAGTCCATAAAGTGATGGTCGTGCTCATACAACCAGTGCTCTGATATGCCGCATATATCGATCCTATCGGATTGAAGTATGTCACACAGATAAGAGCTACTTGACATTATACCTGTAACATTCCAAGTCATTAGTGTGAGTGTATTATGCATTAAAGATGTGAGTTTGAGATTACCATGCAGCTTGACATATAATATCGACATTACACGACATATACCGAGTATAACCCTAATCCACATCCGGAGCATCCGGGTATAGATAGGGATTATACATGTCCACGTAATGCGGATATTCCTGGCCCTGTCGGGAATATGTTTCCCCGGACCAACTGCTACCATTACCACCTTCCCGGCCAACGTGTTTTTGCGCTTCGTATCTGTATTGCGACACCCATGGCCTACATGTAACGCCTCGGGGCCAAAAATACGGGTCCTCAACCAATGATGCATTATTATTCGCCTCAACATTCAATCGTATAACTATACCCCTATATCGTTTTTGTCTAAATATCCGTATAGTTGTCACCGATACTCCCCGGCGCTCTACATAGCGGTACAGTTTAGCCTCAGACATCGACGGTTTAAACCCACCAACAAAGTAACGCTTTGTGCGTTTACGGACATGTTTCTCAAAGTCCTCATCGTCTAAGTCAATATTACTATTGGACATTGGGAAGCGGTTACAAACAGTGGGGATATTTGACAAGTCGATATTTTGCTGATTTGACTCATTCATTTGTTGATCGGCCGACCAGTCTGTGCTAACAGCCTGAGAATCAGACACCACAGGACTCTGTCCGTTAAAATGCCCTACGGCTAGATCTACATTAGTACGGCGCGACGAGTCATTCATAAGCGGAATTGGTCTATTGTTGTCTACTCGCGTATTAGTT
>JBEVXV010000198.1:0-2301 GCA_040505915.1 Sedimenticola sp.
GCGCAAGCAGTCCCGTTGCTTCATACGTCCGGGCTGGTTCAATCGTTATGTGGGGGTTCTATTGCGCCAATAACCTGGCCGCCGGGATTGGTGAGCAAAGGCCATTACAATAATTTCAGAACTATACTCATAAACGACCACATCGTACGGAAACCGTTTGAGTATGAGGCGCTTGGCGCCGCGTTTCCCGGTGGCGCCGGGGAGAGGTGTGAGAGGAACAATTTCTTGCTCCAGCAGGTCAAGAGCAGCATCTACGGCCTGTTGGAACTTCTCTCCGAGCCCAGGGCTTTCGCGTTCATACCAAGCCGCTGCCTGGGCCGCCTCTTCGGCTGCGGCATCAAGAACTCTAATGGTTTGCATCAAGTCCCGGCTATACGGGCACTCATTCGACGCCGCAACTCCGCTCTGTCGATCAGCTTAGCAGTCCCGCTATCGACCTGATCCAAACGCTTTAGAATCTCAGCTTCCCAGGCATCAACAGCATCGGGGTCAGGTTTGCCGTCGAGGCTTGATAGGAGATCGTGCGCAAGCTCCGCCCTTTCACTCTCAGGGAGGTCGAGTGCTTCAAATCGCAAGGTGTCAAAGGCCGACTTTCCCATGGGGAACCTCCAATCAAAATCAGGGCGCTACGGTTTCTAGGTTCAAGCATACCCCACCTAATCATTGCGTCAAGTCAACGGTGTTACTCGACCTTCAGCGCCAAATAATACGGTGCAGTCAATCTGCACCTATTTCTCCTCGGCGTCACCCTGTTGCTTGGTGTTGCTGCCCTGCTGTTACCGACAAAACGAAACTAATCACTCTCCCTAATACCACCTGATTTGTAGGAGCGGCACCCCCGCCGCGATTAACGTCGCACAGCGGGTAGGACGGGCTACAACCCTGAATAGAAAAATCCACCCGGTAGGAGCGACTTCACTCGCGAACAGGCTCCGATGTCTGTTCTTCGCGACTGAAGTCACTCCTACGCACAGTTTTCAGATATCAATCCTGCATTATTTGAACTCCGAAACTTGCGATCTAAATAGCACCACAAATCAAGACGGTAGCCATGAGGATAGCCCCGCCGGTTTGCGGAATGGGGGCTGCGCGGTTAACATGCGCTGGTCTACTCAGTAATCTCCAAATCCCCATGAACCAGAGCCCAGCCATGGACAATAAATCCCTCTCCGTCGTCGTCCCCATGTACCATGAGGCGGACAATGTCGAGCGCCTGATTGATGCAGTACACCAAGGACTTGAGTCCTATGCTGGCCCCTGGGAGCTGATCTGTGTCGATGATGGCAGCAGCGACGGCACCGGAGCGCGGCTAAAGGCGGCTATCGAAAAGTATGGCAACCACCTGCGGGTGATTATGCTGCGGCGCAATTTTGGTCAGACGGCGGCGATGCAGGCCGGTATTGATGCCGCCCGAGGTGCGCTGATAGCCACCATGGATGGCGACCTGCAAAACGATCCCACCGATATCCCACGCATGATTCGAGAGTTGGAGGAGCGTGATCTGGATATGATCCAGGGCTGGCGTCGTGAGCGCCACGATGATCGGGTGCGCAAGGCGTTCTCTCGTGTCGCCAACCGGCTGATCGCCAAGGTCACCGGGGTTAATCTCCACGACTACGGCTGCAGTCTGAAGATCTACCGTTCCGAGATCATCAAGGAGGTGCGCCTCTTTGGTGAGATGCACCGTTTTATTCCGGTATGGGTAGCGGGTGTCACCTCCCCCTCACGCATCGGTGAGACTGTGGTCAACCACAACCCCAGAATTTTCGGCACCTCCAACTACGGGCTATCACGCACCTTTCGTGTAGTGCTCGACCTGTTGGCGGTATTCTTCTTCCTCCGTTTCCGCGCCCGCCCCGGGCACTTTTTCGGTTCAATCGGCCTCACCTTTGGCGCGTTCGGTGGCGGCATTCTCAGCTATCTGCTAGTGATAAAATATACCATGGGAGAGGATATCGGCGGTAGACCCCTGCTGTTTGTCGGCATCCTGCTGATGGTCGCCTCGGTGCAGCTACTCACCACCGGCGTCATCGCTGAGATGCTGAGTAGAATCTTCTACCAGTCTGAAGATAGGCAGCCGCACTCCATCGGCTGGCAACAAGATCCTGAACTATCCAGCTGGTACCAAACAGCACAACCGGACCAGGATGCAGACAGCTCAGAGTGACGCCCATGTCTGACCTGATCAGCCGCTGGCTGCCCTCCCGCAGCGCTATTATCATCGCCCTGCTGCTGGCCTTTTTCTGGCAGATTGGCAGTATGCCGCTCTACGATGTCGATGAGGGGGCGTTCACCGAAGCA
>JBEVXV010000199.1:0-2435 GCA_040505915.1 Sedimenticola sp.
TTTGGGGAGAGGGTTGGGGTGAGGGGGATCTATAGATAAGTCGTTGATTTAATTCACCCTCACCCTGGCCCTCTCCCTCATAGGGAGAGGGCATGTTCTATTGCAGTATGTCATGTTGCTGTTGATATATGCGCCCTAAAAAACACCTCCACACAAGGAGTTACTGAAAAACACTACAAAGTTAACGGGACAGCAGTGATAAAAAGTAGTGGTAAGTCATATTTTGGCGTTTAAATGACGGGGAATTTAGGCGCATTGTCTTAAACGACCTTTATACCGTAGGAGCGACTTTAGTCGCGATGAACGTCGCACCAAATGCTGACTGCGTGCAAAATTCCTTCGCGACTGAAGCCGCTCCTACCATAAGCAAAGTGAAATTCTTTTAGGGAGAGGGCGCTGATAAGCTTAGTGAATTCTGCGCACAAACCAGAAGCCAAGAAAGAGAAAAGCCAGGGCGGGAAAAGCGGCGGCAAACAGTGGATTGAGGGAGAAGACCACAGCCATGTGACCAAACGCTTTATTCAGAAGAAAGAAGACCAGCCCCAACAGCGCACCCGCAAAGATCCGCTGACCGACACCCACTGAACGCAACACACCGAAGACAAACGGTACCGCAAGAAAGACCATCACCAGCGTCACCAGTGGGGTGATTATTTTGCTCCAGAACGCGACCTCGTAGATGATCGCTTCCTGACCATTTTCATGCATAAAGTTGATGTAGTGGTAGAGCCCCCAGACCGGCAGCATGGTAGGTCGCACCACCACCACATCAAGCAGGCTGGGACTGAGCATTGAGTTCCAGGTGGCCTGATCCAGCTGCCGACTGCTCACTCCGCCATCGGCAAACGTCGTCTGCATGATGCCATTGAGCAGCCAGCGATCACCCTGGTAGCGGGCAAAATCCGCATGGGTGGCGATCTGCAGCTTGCGGTCGGCTGAGAACTCGTAGATGTAGATATCCTTTAGCTGAGATCCCGGTAGGATCTGGCGGATATTGACAAAACTGTTCTCGTCCCGTGCCCAGAAACCGTACTTCGACTTGAGAGTGATCTGATTTGCCATCTTCGCCGCACGCATTCGCTCTGCGTACTGCTCGGTCTGTGGCGCCACCACCTCCCCCACCAGTATCACCGCCAGCATCACCAGCACACCCGCCTTCATCACCGAGCGAATGATGCGCGCCAGAGAGACGCCCGCAGAGCGGATCGCTATCAGTTCTGAGTTGCTTGCCAAACCGCCAAGCCCTACCAGACTCCCCAACAGGACGGCCATGGGGAAGACTTCATAGGCACGCCGGGGAAGTACAAGAAAGACATAGAAAAAGGCATCACCGAGTAGATAATTGCCTTTACCCAGATCATCCAGCTCATCCATTAAGGTGACGAAACCGACCAGGATGATCAATATCAACAGTGTCACAAGAATACTCATGACAACCGTGCGTCTAATGTAGGCGTCGAGAATCCTCATGAGCGCCACCCCCTGTAGAGCCGCCCCACTCTGTGGCTAACGGCTACGGATCTAAGTAGCAACAGCCCCCCCACCAGTAGCAACATAAAGGGATGCACCCACCAGCGCCCCATCCAGAATGGCGTGGTGCCCTTAACCATCCAGTCGCCCGAAATAGCCTGAAAATTGAGAAAGATCACGTAGACGAGAATTGCCAGCACCATACGGCCGTAGATCCCCTCACGAGGGAGTGATTTGCTCAGTGGAATACTTATAAGGGTAAAGACAAGAACCGCCACGGGGAACATCAAGCGCAGTTCAAACTCCGACTGCTCATGGATCAGGGAGGAGTTAAAAAGGTAGCGGCTGGTGCGTGCCTTAGCAGGCAACGGCTCCGGACCAGCGCTTTTCGTCCCCAGCAGAATAGCGTACTTATCAAAGTCACCGGTAGTATATATATTGTCACCGGGAGAGCCCTCGTAACGGTGGCCATCAATGAGTACCAGATAGCTTCCTCCGCTCTTTCGATCCAGATACTGATAACCTTCCCGGGCAGCGATCAGCCCCAGCTCTCCATTTTTACGGTTTTGCACAAAGACGTTATGCAGCCGGCGCTTGTCTTCAGACATCGACTCCACGTAAAAGAGCAGATCACCACCGCTGAACTCATTAAAACGCCCGGAGACCGTCGTATCCAGCTCGGCAGCCTGCTCCTCCTGGGACTGCATAATCTCAGCTTTGTTAAGATTGGCCCAAGGTAGCAGAGAGAGGGTCAGCCAGGCGACCAACGCCGTCACCGGCAGAGCCGCCATCAGGAAGGAGCGATAGATTCTGGAGGTACCCACGCCGCCCACGGCCAGAGCGGTCATCTCGCTGTCACGGTACATCCGCCCGAGGGTGGAGAGAATGGCGAAGAAAAAGGCCGGCGGCATCACTTGACCGAGCACCTCCAGCACCTCCATACCAAGCAGCTGCATCAGCACCTT
>JBEVXV010000200.1:0-7274 GCA_040505915.1 Sedimenticola sp.
AAAAATATGGTGGGGGCATTCTACCAGCCTAAATGTGTGATCGCCGATACGGCGACGCTCGATACCCTGGATGACAGGCAGCTCTCTGCCGGGGTGGCCGAGGTGATTAAGTATGGTCTGATCAACGACATCGACTTTTTTGTCTGGCTCGAGCAGCAGATGGAGCGACTGCTCGCGCGTGATCCTGAGATACTGGCTCATGTGATTGAGCGGTCGTGCCGGGATAAGGCCGAGGTGGTTGCCGCAGATGAGTTTGAGGCGGGTAGGCGGGCAACGCTGAATCTGGGTCACACTTTTGGGCATGCCATAGAGACGGGTATGGGCTACGGTGCTTGGCTCCACGGGGAGGCGGTGGCGGCCGGTATGTGTATGGCGGCCGATCTATCCAGACGTATTGGGTGGTTGTCAGAGGCGGATCTAGCGCGTGTAGTCGAGTTGACCCGGCGTGCGAATCTACCGGTTGCGCCCCCCTCGGCGCTGGGTGCAGAGCGCTTTCTTGAGCTCATGGCAGTGGATAAAAAAGTGGTGACGGGAAAGATTCGGCTGGTGCTTATGGAGCGCCTGGGTAGCACGCTGGTGACCGAGGATTTTGCGGCTGAAAAATTGCGAGAGACACTGGATGAATTTGGACGAATCGATGGCTGATACAGAAGTGACATCCGGGGGCGAGATTACCCTCGACTCTCAGGAACAGCAGTTTTTCTCTACGCCTGAGATTACACAACGGCTGGATCTGCTGCGTCACCTCACCGATAACAGTGAGCGTATCCTTGTTCTCAGAGGCGGGGCTGGCTCGGGAAAGAGTACACTCTTTCAGCGTTATCAGCAGGGTGCCAGGGATGAGTGGGTGCTCTGTCCGGTTATCTCAAATCCGATGCTTCACCCAGAACAGCTCTTTTCACTACTGGGCAACTGCTTTGGTGTGCAGGGTGAAGATGGTGGAAGTATGGATCTGCTGTTGGAGCAGTTTGAAAACTTGCAAGAGCTAGGCTCCCTACCTGTTATTGTTATCGATGATGCCCACCTGCTACCTCTTTCAACAATCATTGCCCTGTTGCGCCTATTTGAGCATCGTCGGGGAGATCGTGCGTTGGTTCGAATTATCCTGTTTGCGCTGCCGCAAATAGATGACCTGCTGCATACACCTCAAATTCAGGCGATGAATCTGCAAGTCTTGCAGATGCTTGAACTGCCAGTTTTAACTCGGCAGCAAATGGGTGAATTTATTAATTTTATCAGTGGTGGGCCGGAAGTGAGTGGTGCATTCGATAACGCTGAGGTAGATCGTATTGCAGAGATCAGCGGCGGTGTGCCGGGTGTTATTGAGGAGCAGGTAACGGCGCTCTTACGGGCTCGTGCTGCTACGGAGAAGAGTGCCGACAGTAGCAGTAGTAGTGAGGAGGTTGGGTCTGCGCCACTACGTCTTTCGACGCCGGCACTATTAGGTGGCGCTGGTTTGGGGGTGTTGATTATTTTTGCCCTGCTTTTCCAGGATGGAATTAACCGGCTGTTTGAAGGCGGTGATGAGCCGATGCAGGCTCAGCAGAGATCGTCGGATATTGTATTAGACCTTCCTCAGCAAGCAGCCAAGCCAGTTGAGCCAATCCCAGTCGTACCGGTAGAGAGCCCAGCTGTCGAAGTGGTATCACCACCCGAGGCCGAACCGGTAATGATTGAGCTTGCTGAAGTTGCAGCGACTCCGATCAATGTCGAGGAGTCAGCACCGGAACCGATGCTTGAGATAGCGGAGGCACCGGTGGGTAGCCGTATGAACCTATCACAGGCCAGTAGTGATGAGAGTGCGGATCTTTACAATATCGAAGATATACGGCTAGAGATCCCGGTGGAGTCCCGGGTAGAAAGGGTGCCTGAACCCGAAGCGGGGCCAGTTGTGACGCCTTCGCCAGCGCTAAAGGCTGCTCCAGATGCAGCCGCTGTGGTGGATATAGCAGAGAGTAAGTCGCAGCCAGTGCCTGCTGCAAAAGCTGTTGCTATAGAAGTGTCCCAGCAAGGCCGGCCCCTGCCATCAGCTGAGCGGCGAGAGGCTTGGCTGCAGGTGCAGAATCCCAGTGCTTATACTCTTCAACTGGTGGGCGTCCAGAGTGAGCAGGCTGCAGATACTTTTGTATCACGCCACAAACTTGCAGCAGCGAGCGCCATTTTCAAAACTGAGCGCGAAGGGGGGGCCTGGTTTTCGGTAGTATACGGGGTCTATGCGGATCGGGATGCCGCTGTTGCCGCCCGCGAAAAACTATCTGCTGGGCTGCGCCGAAATGCAGTCTGGCCTAGGAGTTTCGCTTCTATTCAACAGGCGATCGCTAAGTAACTTCTCAAAAAAGTTCATGCTGGAAGTTATCCATCTCCACTGGGTTATTGAGAAGTTACATCGCTAATCAGTAAGTTATTGATATAAAAAGAATTGCATCTTCCTTGAGTGCAATTATTGTTTAAAATACTGGCCTGCGCGACGATTCTCCATTACCCTACAGAGTTCTTTTTGGCCGAATTCCTTTAATCAGGGGGGATCTCGGCTGTTCTGGTGCGGCGCGTGGCGAACCCTTGCGACCGTTACCGACTATTTTTACTATGGGTGAGGAGAGCTACAGTGGTCTCTTTCGCCCCGAAGAAGTGAGGTCAATGATGAGCCAAGGGGCTTTGCCAGCGAAACAGGGGCTATACGACCCCCGTAATGAGCACGATGCATGTGGTGTCGGTTTTGTCGCCAATATCAAGGGACAGAAGAGCCATAAAATCGTCGCGCAGGGGCTGGAGATTCTCAAGCGTCTGACCCATCGCGGAGCCGTAGGCTCTGATCCGCGTGCGGGCGATGGTGCCGGTATGCTGATTCAGATTCCCGACGTTTTTTTCCGTGAGGTGGTCGATTTTGATCTGCCGGAATCGGGTGCCTATGCGGTGGGTCTGGTGTTTCTACCCCAGGATAACTCTGCTCGCAGTGAGGCGGAGAAGATCATCGCGCACTATGTGGAAGCCGAAGGGCAGCGGGTCGCCGGTTGGCGTGATGTGCCTGTGGATAATAGAGGCTTGGGTTATAGCGTAAAGCCGACAGAGCCGGTGGTACGTCAGATTTTTATCATTAAGAGTGATAATTGCACAGATCAGAATGCATTTGAGCGCAAGCTGTTTGTTATCCGCAAACAGATTGAAAATGTCGTCCGTGAGGCATCACTTAAAGGTGGTGATGTGTTCTATTTCACCTCACTCTCCTCGCGCACCATCACTTATAAAGGCATGCTGCTTTCGGATCAGGTGGGTGAGTATTTCCCTGATCTGTCGGATGAGCGCATGAGCTCGGCTATGGCGCTGGTGCATCAGCGTTTCTCCACCAATACCTTCCCAACCTGGGATCGGGCACACCCCTTCCGCATGATCGCCCACAATGGTGAGATCAACACCATGCGTGGCAACGTCAACTGGATGGCGGCACGTAAAAATTCCATGGCATCGGAGATTCTTGGTGATGACCTGGCGAAAGTGTGGCCGTTGATTCCCGAGGGTCAGTCTGATTCTGCCAGCTTCGATAATGCACTGGAACTGCTGGTACAAGGCGGCTACTCCCTGGCGCACGCCATGATGATGCTGATTCCCGAGGCTTGGTCCGGTAATCCGCTGATGGACGATAATCGTCGCGCCTTCTACGAATACCATGCCGCTCTGATGGAGCCCTGGGATGGCCCCGCTGCCGTCGCCTTCACCGATGGCCGCCAGATTGGTGCCACCCTTGACCGTAACGGCCTGCGCCCTGCACGTTACCTGATTACTGATGATGGTCTGGTGGTTATGGCCTCGGAGATGGGTGTACTGGATATAGCGGAAGAGAAGATCGTCAAAAAGTGGCGACTGCAGCCGGGCAAGATGTTCCTTATCGATATGGATGAGGGGCGAATTATTGATGATGTGGAGCTTAAAGAGCAGCTCTCCACCAGTCAGCCGTACCAGCAGTGGCTGGATCAGACCCAGATCCATCTTGACCAGTTGCCTGAGGTGGTCGGTGCCATGTCACCGGATGCGGCGACCTTGTTGAATTCCCAGCAGACGTTTGGCTACTCTCAGGAAGATATAAAATTCCTGCTGACACCAATGGTGATGACCGGTCAGGAGGCGACAGGTTCCATGGGCACAGACAGCCCACCTGCGGTGCTCTCCAGTCGCTCGAAGCACCTCTCCAACTACTTCAAGCAGAACTTTGCCCAGGTGACCAACCCACCCATCGATCCGATCCGGGAAGAGGTGGTGATGTCCCTGGTGACGCTGATCGGGCCACGCCCCAACCTGCTTGACATGGGACACAATGATCTGGCCATGCGTCTTGAGGTGAGTCAGCCGGTATTGACCAACTCTGACCTGGAGCGTATTCGCAACATTGAGGACACGACCAATGGTGCCTTCCGCACCAAGACCCTCAATATCTGCTTCCCGGCAGTCACCGGTGCGGTAGGCCTCAAACCTGCACTAGACACCCTCTGCCAAGTAGCGGAGAGAGCCGTGCTGGAGGGGTACAATATTCTTACTCTCTCTGATCGTTGGGTTGATGCTGACAATATAGCCATTCCTGCACTGCTGGCTACCTCGGCGGTGCACCACCATCTGATTCGCAAGGGGCTGCGTACCGTGTCCGGCCTGGTGGTTGAGACGGGTGCTGCACTTGAGATTCATCACTTTGCCACCCTGGCAGGCTTTGGTGCTGAGGCGGTCAACCCCTATGTTGCATTTGACACCATCCAATCGATGCTGCCGAATCTGCCAGAGACGCTGACCTTTGAGGAGGCGCAGAAACGTTACATCAAGGCGGTTGGTAAAGGGCTTAACAAAGTGATGTCAAAGATGGGTATCTCCACCTATCAGTCCTACTGTGGTGCCCAGATCTTTGATGCCGTTGGGCTCTCGACGCACCTTGTCGATACCTACTTTATCGGTACCGCCACCACCATCGAAGGTATAGGTATCGACGAGATATCTGAAGAGACGGTTCGCTGGCACCATAACGCCTACGGTAATAACCCGATTTACAGCAAGCACCTTGATGTTGGTGGTGATTACGCCTATCGGGTACGCGGTGAAGATCATATCTGGGCCCCAGATACCATTGCTAAGTTGCAGCACGCCTCACGCGCCAATGACTGGAAAAGCTACGACGAGTTTGCCAGGGCGATCAATGAGCAAGAGGAGCGGCTGGTCACCTTCCGTGGCCTGTTCGACTTCAAGTGGGCGGATGAGCCGGTACCGCTGGAAGAGGTTGAGCCCGCTGCCGATATCGTAAAGCGCTTTGCCACCGGCGCCATGTCGTTCGGCTCCATCTCCTACGAAGCCCACTCAATGATGGCGATTGCGATGAACCGGATTGGCGGCAAATCGAACACCGGTGAGGGTGGTGAGGAGCCCGAGCGCTTCAATCCGCTGCCTGATGGCACGGCCAATCCTGAGCGCTCCGCCATCAAGCAGGTGGCTTCCGGTCGCTTTGGTGTGACCGTGGAGTATCTGGTCAACTCCGACGATATTCAGATCAAGATGGCTCAGGGTGCCAAGCCCGGCGAAGGTGGACAGCTGCCGGGCCATAAAGTGAATGCCCAGATTGCCCGGGTGCGTCACTCCACTCCAGGTGTCGGCTTGATCTCACCACCGCCCCATCACGACATCTACTCCATTGAGGATCTGGCTCAGCTGATCCACGATCTGAAGAACGTCAATCCGAAAGCTCGGATATCGGTAAAGCTGGTCTCCGAAGTGGGTGTGGGCACGGTTGCTGCCGGTGTCTCCAAGGCCCATGCGGATCATCTCACCATATCAGGCTACGATGGCGGCACCGGTGCCTCACCGATGACATCAATCAAACATGCCGGTTCTCCCTGGGAGATCGGACTGGCCGAGACCCACCAGACACTGGTGATGAACAAGCTACGTGGTCGGATCGCGGTACAGGTGGATGGTGGTCTGCGTACCGGCCGTGATGTGGTGATAGGTGCCCTGCTGGGGGCAGATGAGTTTGGCTTTGCTACGGCACCGCTGATCGTCAGTGGCTGCGTGATGATGCGCAAATGTCACCTCAATACCTGCCCGGTAGGTGTGGCTACTCAGGATCCAGAGTTACGCAAACGCTTCACCGGTAAGCCCGAACATCTGATCAACTATCTCTTCTTTGTCGCTGAAGAGGCGCGCCAGCTAATGGCTAAACTCGGCTTTCGCACCATTAACGAGATGGTTGGCCAGACCGAGCGTCTCAATGTGCGTAAGGCGGTGAACCATTGGAAGGCCAAGGGCCTCGATTTCAGCCGCATATTGACCAAACCTAAGGGCGAAGCAGGTGTCGCCATTCACCATAATGAAGCTCAGAACCACGGTCTGGACAAAGCGATTGACCATCAGCTGATTGCCCAAGCCAAACCCGCCCTGGAGAGAGGCGAGGCGGTGAAAATCGAGATCGATATTCACAACTACAATCGTACCTTCGGCACCATGCTCTCGGGTCGTGTAGCGGAGAAATATGGGCTGGCAGGGCTACCCGATAACACCATCTCTATCAAGGTCAGGGGGACCGCTGGACAATCCTTTGGTGCCTGGGCGGCCAAGGGTGTCACTCTTGAACTGGCGGGTGAGGGTAACGACTATGTCGGTAAGGGACTCTCCGGCGGGCGGCTGGTGATCTACCCTCCGAACGAGTCAGCTATCGATAGGGCAGAAGATAATATCATCGTCGGTAACACCGTTCTTTACGGTGCCATCAGCGGTGAGAGTTATTTCTGCGGCGTTGCCGGTGAGCGCTTCTGTGTGCGTAACTCCGGGGCGACCGCTGTGGTCGAGGGAGTGGGTGACCACGGCTGTGAATATATGACCGGCGGTATCGTCGTCTGCCTCGGTGCCACCGGTCGAAACTTCGCTGCCGGCATGTCTGGGGGTATCGCCTACGTCCTCGATGAAAAGGGCCGCTTTGAGCAGCACTGCAACCTCTCGATGGTTGAGCTGGAGCCGATCCAGGAAGAAGATGATGCGCTGGAGTCGATGGAGCATCAGGGGGGCGATCTCGAAACCAAGGGGCGGGTGGATGTCAGCCACGATATGACCCGGTTCGACGCAATACGCCTAAAGCAGCTGATCGAAAATCACCTGCACTACACCAAGAGTAATGTAGCCAAGCGGATACTCGACAACTGGAGTGAATATCTGAAGAAATTTGTCAAGGTGATGCCGGTGGAATACCGTCGCGCCTTGCAAGAGATGCAGGCACAGCAGGTCCAGTCCGGCAGTGGTGATGCAGTCAA
>JBEVXV010000201.1:0-9428 GCA_040505915.1 Sedimenticola sp.
GGATCGAAGCTGTAACTGCCATCGGCATTGAGTTCGAATCCGGCTGGGGTATCGCCATCAATGCTATAACTGAGCTCTGCTCCTGTATCGATATCGGTAGCACTGAGCTGACCGGATATTTCGCTGTCGCCTTCACCGACGGAGGCAATGACATCGCTATCGGCTATCGGTGCATCGTTGGTTCCGCTGACGGTGATCTGAATCTGTGATGTAGCGGTCTCGCCGTGTTCGTCAGTGACAGTGATCGGCACGGTCACCACCGTGCTGTCGCCTGCACCGAGTGAACTGTAGTCGTCATCTGAAGGATCAAAGCGGTAACTGCCATCAGCGCCCAGTTCAAAACCAGCAGGGGTCGTGCCATCAACGCTATAACTGAGCTCGGCTCCTGCATCGACATCGGTAGCGCCAAGCTGACCGGATATCTCGCTGTCGCCTTCACCGACTTCCGCCTTTACATCCGTAGTAGCGAAGGGAGTATTGGTGGTGCCGTTGATGGTGATCTGAATCTGTGATGTGGCGGTGGCCCCTTGATCATCGGTGACGGTTATAGGCACGGTCACTACCGTGCTGTCACCGGTATTTAAGCTGCTGTAGGCATCGTCGTTGGGATCGAAACGGTAACTACCATCGGCATTGAGTTCAAAACCAGCAGGGGTCGTGCCATAAACGCTATAACTGAGTTCAGCTCCTGCATCCACATCGGTAGCACCAAGCTTACCGGAGATGGCGCCATCACCTTCACTGACGAAATCGGTGACATCCGCTGCGGCCACCGGTGCATCGTTGGTGCCTTGAACAGTGATCTGGATCTGGGATGTATCTGATGCACCCTCTTCATCGGTTACCGTGACCAGTACGGTGACTACCCGACTGTCGCCAGCGCTGAGGTAGCTATAGGCCTCATCGCTTGGGTCGAAGCTGTAGCTGCCATTTTCATTGAGTTCAAAACCGACGGGTGTATCGCCGCTTACGCTGTAACTGAGTTCTTCACTGCCATCCGCATCGGTAGCGGTAAGCTGACCGCTGATCGTGCCGTCGCCTTCACCGACTTCTGCTTCTATATCACTGGCGGCCACCGGGGCTCTATTTTCGGCCTCAATATCCTCGGAGGTGAGGTCCTGGTCTCCATCCTTCTCTTTTCCCCCTTTTCCTTTTTTCCCAGGCTTACCTGCAACCTCCTCCTCGACAGGAAGCTGTTGATCTACACGGGGTTCGAATCTATCTGGCTGTTCAGCTTGACTCGATTGCTCTTCGCTTTTACCCGTGGTTCTTTCACTTGCGGTATAGCTGAACCCCTCCTCGCCAAAGGCATCAGAAGCAGTATGGGAGCGCTCGGAATCCTCATCTGACTCATCTGATTCATCCAGCGTGACAACCTCATCTTTAGCCGTCTCTGTCTGCTCTTCACGCTCCTCAATGCCGGAGGTGCCCTCATGGCTGCTCTCGGAGACTACACTGGGGCCGCTGTCCGCAGGTTGTATTGCCGACATAGCAATCTCTTCCTGAGCATATTCTGGAGTGCTTTCGGAGCCCGTTTGCTCCTCCAGTTCATCTTCTTGCTCCTGATCTTCTGCCGAGTTGCTGTTAAAAAGATCGTTAGTTGCTTTATTGCCTTCGGATTGAGTACTTTTTTTGTCGCCGTCGTTTGCCATCACTGGGCCTCAAATCATCAAATTAATATAGGCTTACCCATCCATTGAGAACCTAAAAAGGGTTTAGATTCATCCGGATATCTATAGCTGTCCCTATACAGAATCGGCAAACATAAATATTTCTTTAATTGACAGGTGTTTCATACTCAATAAAATCAGGTAGCTGACGCTATAATTGTTAGGCATGTATAAACATACCGCTAGTGTCGGGAAAATATAAAAAAATGACGACATCATCAAATCAGACAATGGGCGATGGGGAGAGGCCAGAAACAGAGAGGCGTGCTGATGTATTTCGGACGCCTAAAAGCTGGAGCAGGCCGGATGTTCTCATCGCCTCGTTGGGGATCAATATTCTGGCCCTTATGCTGCCGATGGCGGTTTTGCAAGTCTATGACCGCATCATCCCTAATCAGGCGGTGGATACTTTTACCATTCTGATGCTGGGGATGCTGGGAGTGGCGGTGCTTGAGGCGCTGCTGCGGATATTCCGATCAGTGATTCTGGCGTGGAGCGGGGCGCGGTTTGAGCATCGTGAAAGCCTCAAGGCGCTCAATCACATACTCCACGCCGATACGCTTGCTTTCAATAAAGACCCTAGTGCAAATTACTTGAGCCGTATGCAGGCGGTGGAGGAGATTCATCAATTCTACTCTGGCCAGTCGATGCTGCTGTTGATGGATTTTCCCTTTATCCTGCTCTATTTGGGCCTGATCTGGATAATCAGCGGCTCACTAATACTTGTCCCTCTGACACTGCTGCTAGTCTTCGCTGTGGCTTCTTTTAGTTTAGGACGGCGTCTGCACAAAGCACTGAAGGAGCGACATAAGACAGACACCAATCGGCAAAATTTCCTGACAGAGGTTTTGAGCGGTATCCACACGGTCAAGTCCATGGCCATGGAGGCTTTGATGTTGCGCCGTTATGAGCGCCTCCAGGCACAGTCTGCCGAGCGAGTTCAGGAGTTGGCCAATATCAATAGTGTGGTTCAGGGGTTTGGCACCACCTTCTCCCAGCTGGCCATGGTCAGCTTTGTCGGTTTTGGAGCCATTTTTGTTATCGATGGCACACTCACCGTTGGCGCACTCGCAGCAGGTACCATGCTCTCTGGGCGTGTTCTACAGCCGGGGCTGAAGGCGATGAGTCTCTGGACCCAGTTTCAGGGTGTTCGTCTGGCCCTGGGTCGCTGTCAAGAGATCTATGAAATGCCATTGGAGGTTGCCGGAAATATTGCCGAGGAGCAACCGGTGCAGGGTCATCTGGAGCTGAGAGATGTCACCTTCAAATACCCGGAACAGGATGAACTTCTGCTGCGGGGGATAACGCTTGATGTCCCATCAGGAGGGGCCGTAGGCATCACGGGTATCAATGGTGCTGGAAAAAGCACGCTGATCTCAATCCTTACCGGTTTTGTCCAGCCGCTTGAGGGGGAGGTTATTCTCGATAACAACTCATTAAGGGATCATGACCAGGAGTTTCTGCGGCAACAGATCGGCTTTATGCCTCAGCATGGCATTCTTTACGAAGGGACTATCCTTGAGAATATGACCCTGTTTCGTGAGGGTGATGTGCTGGAACACGCCATTGAACTTTCTCGGGAGCTGGGGCTGGATGAGATTATTGCCACTATGCCGGATGGGCTGGATACAATGATTGGCGGGTCAGCGGTGGATACGCTCTCGGAAGGGGTACGCCAGAAGATCGTCATGGTGCGTTCCCTGGTAGGCCATCCCAAGGTCATACTTTTTGATGATGCCAATGCCAGCTTCGATATTAAGAATGACATTAAGCTGTTAAAGATGATGAAAAAATTAAGGGGTGATCGCACGATGGTGATTGTCTCTCACCGACCCTCATTTCTGGGGCTCTGCGAACGCCAGTATGAGCTGCACAACGGCCTACTCCAGCAACAACGTTCAAATAAACTCCAGATGGTATTCAATCGATGAATACGCAAACGGATAAACGCAATAATGTACCCCCCACTATCCTCAGTGAAGAGCTGAAGGATGCGCTTCGCCATAACCGGGTTGAGTCTTTCAAGTCCAGCTCGCCATTTGCCAGCTGTCTGTTGCCTTTGGTGAAAGCCCTGGGTTGGCATCAATATGCTCGCGAGCTGGTCGAAGCACTGCCTCATTTCGTTGAAGAGATCGATCTGGTCGATCTACGCAATATTTTGGTCACTCTAGGCTATGAGAGTACTCCGAAAAAAGTCTCCCTGGATAGAATACAGCCGGAACTTTTTCCCGCACTCTTTGTAGGTAAACGGGGGCAGATCCTGGTTTTGGTTGAGCATATGGGTGACAAAATACGTTACTTTGATGCATTGGCCTGTGCCTACAAAGAGCAACCGGCGAAATCTATAAAGGGTACCGCCTATCTGTTTACAGATAAGCACCCTAGTCACTCGGGGGAAGCAAAACAGTTAGATGAAACTTGGTTTACCAAGCTGATCCGGCGGTTTCAGCATCTGCTTTGGCATCTGTTTGCCATGAGTTTTCTAATTAACCTGGTGGCGCTCGGTGTCCCTCTGTTCATCATGATGGTTTATGACAAAGTGATCGGTGCTGGCTCTATCGAAGCACTACCCATGATGCTTGGGGGCATCTTTTCTGCCCTTGGTGCCGATATGGCATTGCGCTATCTACGGGCTAAACTACTGGGTAATATGGCGGGACGTATGGACTACCTGATCGGTGTCGAAACGTTCAAACAACTGCTCCATCTGCCACCACTCTTTACCGAGCGCTCCTCCACGGCTTCGCAACTCTCGCGGCTGAAACAGTTCGATGCGGTCAGAGACTTTTTTACCGGCCCCAACGCCACGCTTTTGCTGGAGTTGCCGTTTGTCCTACTCTTTGTCCTTGTTATCGGTTTGATTGCAGGTCCTGTTGCGCTGGTCCCTATTGGTATGCTGGCTGTCTATATCGCCTTTGGTATGGTCTGGCTTCCTGCAAGTGCAGATAGAGGTATCCGTTCCGGGCGTTCCCGCAATAATCGCCAGCAGATACTCACCCAAACCCTGGAGGGGCGGCAAGAGATAAAAGGTGTGGGTGCTGAAAGCGTCTGGCTCGAGCGTTTTCGTGAATTCTCTGGTGAAGCCGTTATTGCCAATTACCACACGACCATATCCAACTCTGTTCTTCAATCTTTCGCTCAGGGCACCATGACGGTTGCAGGTGTCGCGGTTATCACCCTCGGTAGTTATCGGGTGATGGAGGGCGATATGAGCATCGGTGCCCTGATCGCCACCCTCGCACTCATTTGGCGAGTGCTTGGCCCTATCCAGAATGCCTTCCTCAGTTTTGGTAAATTTGAGCAAGTCTCCAATGCGATCAAACAGATCAACCGGCTGATGACACTGGAGGTGGAGCAAGACAGTGGACGCTCTTCATTGATGATGAGTGAGCTAAAGGGCAAGGTCAGTATTGACCGGGTCAGTTTTCGCTACGGCCCAGGGCAGGACCCGGCACTGCTCGGTGTCACCTTTGCTGTAGAGCCGGGTGAGATGGTTGCAGTTATGGGCCAGACGGGCTCGGGTAAATCGACCCTGATTAAACTGATTGCCGGGATGTATAAGCCCCAGGCGGGCTCACTCGCTATGGATGAGTTTGATATCCGCCAGCTCAACGCTATGGATTTGCGCAGGGCCATCGCCTATGTGCCCCAGCGGGTCAAGCTGTTCCACGGCACCATTGCACAAAACATGCGCTTGAATAATGTACTGGCCACCGATGATGAACTGAAACAGGCTTGTATGGATGCCGGTATATTAGAAGACATACTCAAGATGCCTGAGGGCTTTGGCTCACGTCTTGGCGATAGAAATACCGACCGCCTGCCGCCAGGTTTTGTTCGTGGACTCTCTATGGCGAGGGCGTTTCTACGTCCTACCCAGATTGTGCTGCTGGATGAGCCCGGTGCATCACTGGATAGGGAGAGTGATGGGCGCCTAATGGAGCAGCTGAAACGTCTCAAAGGGAGTAAGACCGTCATAATGGTTTCACATCGTCCAAGCCATGCACGGATTGCCGACAAGGTGGTTATTTTGGATCAGGGGGCTGTAAGCTTTATCGGTAATCCTGACCAGGCTATAGAGATGATTTTGGAGAACGCGGTATGAAAGAGGACAGCATTGTTTTCGCAGAAGAGAGCAGCGCCGGCCTGCCGAGGGCAAGGGCACGTTACCTGGTACAGGCGATCCAACTTGAAGAGCATTCACCCCAGAGTGTTATTACTTTGGGGGTGTTGGTGACCATCTTCCTGTTGGCTTCACTCTTCACTTTTGGCGGGCTGACCCAGGTAAGTGAAGTGGCGATAGCCGATGGTGAGGTGATACCCGCTGGATTGATACAGAATGTACAACACCTGGAAGGGGGGATTGTCAGCGAGCTCCATGTGCGCAATGGTGATCGTGTAGAGGCGGGTGACCTGTTAGTGATCTTTGCCACCTCGGCATCGGAGTCAGAACTCAAACAGATGTTGGTGCGTCATGTGACACTCAAACTACAAGGCGAGCGCCTTCAGGCACTACTTGAGCAGCGGGAGCCCTCATTTGGCACACTCTCTGCCGAGCACCAGGAGCTGGCTGAAAAACAGCGCACTATCTATCTGGCCCAAATCAATAGTCTTAAAAGTGAACTCGCTATTGTCGATAGTCAGATCGAACAGCGGCGCTCAGAGTTGGACGGTAAACAGAATCAGGTCGAGTCCCTACGCAGAGAGCTGGCCATCTACCGGGAGCAGGTCTCTATTCGTGAAGAGCTATCGAAAATAGGGACAGTATCCCGTACTGAACTACTGGGGTCACGCTCCCGGTTGGCAGAGGCGCAAAGCGAGTCGCGCAAAGCGATGGACGATGTCATCGTCGCACGTACCGCCTACGAAGAGAGCAAGCAGCGTCGGCTGGAACTCTATGCCAGAAAAAATCAGGAGATAGAGCTGGAGGCCGGTACCATCGCCAACGAACTTGCAGAGGTGAGCAGCAGCCTGATCCGATTGCGTGATCGTGTAAAACGGCTGAGTGTATACGCGCCTGTCGGTGGCATTGTCCAGGGGCTCTCGATAAGCAGTGTTAATGAGGTGGTAGCACCGGGTCATGTGATTACCCAGATAGTCCCGGTACAGGATGAACTGATTATCGAGGCCAAGATCAAACCTCAGGATATCGGCCACGTTCACACCGGTCAGACAGCGAAGGTGAAGTTTTCCAGCTACGACAGTGGACGCTTTGGCAGCCTGGAGGGGAGAGTAGATCGCATATCGCCCTCCACCTATCTCGATGGTGAACGCAACCCCTACTATCGAGCAGAACTGAAGCTGGAGAAGAACTACTTGGGAAGCGACCCCGAACAGCTGAAAATCCTTCCGGGAATGATGGTGACCGCAGATATTCGCACGGGGGAGAAGAGTATACTGGACTACCTGATGAAGCCGGTGACCCGAGGCTTCTCCAATGCATTTAAGGAACGATAACCCCCTTTACTCTCTGGAATTAGATTCCCCGTCACTTGCGGCGGGGATCGTTATTCTGTAGGAGCAGCGCCCTCGCCGCGATGGCTCTCGTGCAGGTGTCGCTTACCAATCGCGGCGAGGGTACCGCTCCTACATCAAAAGCACAGAGAGGGTTCTTTGTCCGGTCTCAGGTTCTCCCTTTCAGTATGCGATGGATGCCTTCCGGGGTAATCCGTTCCCCCTGCTTCTGCATCTTTTTGGAGATATCCTTTTCTGACTTGCCTTTTTTTGCCATTTTATGGACCAGTGCCAGCGATTTAATGTCATGATCCTCCTTGGCAAACTGCCCATTCTTGATCACCTGCTTATGCGCTTTATGTAGATTGTCGAGGAAGCGTCCCGGTTTTCTCAGATATTTCCCGGCGCCGTGCCTCGCCTCAGTCTTCACAAAAGCATCGGTGATGCCTTTGAGCAGAGTGACGATGCTCTCCTGGGTCATTGAGCCACTGGCGATGCCAAGGGCCAACAGTTTCTCAAAATCACGCATTAGCCGTTTGGCGAGCTTCTTTTCCCGCTTCTGCTGCTTTTTGTCAGCACACTTCATTTTTGACATGTCCCTACTCCCAGTTGCTGCTGTTATTAACTCAAGTTTTGGGGTTCAAATAACATAGTAAACTTAGATCTACTGACCTATTTACTCTGGAACAGCATAGTAGAGCCTCCAATTCCCTCTCCCTACGAGGGAGAAGGTCAGGATGAGGGTGTATAAAAGCGACAAATCGCTTATTAACCCCTCTCACTCCAACCCTCTCCCAGGAGGGGAGAAGGCGCTCATGGACTGAGAAACTTGAGTTCTTAAATTGAGCATAGAGAACGTTACTGCACTTTTCTAGGTTAGTGAAAGGCCTAAAGTATGAAATAAATGAATAATGACTATAACTTCACCCCAAAAAGCCTTTTGGGGTGGCCAAACAGCGCCCGATTTCCTATGCTTCTGCCTTTTCGAAATATCGGGCAGAGACATGTTAAAAGATAATCTTAATAACACTAATGTAGCTGAAGAGCGGGTACTGGTATCCCCCGCCGACTTCAAGCGTCAGCTTCCTCTCTCCGAGCAGGGTGAGGCGCTGGTCTGGAAAGGGCGGCACACTATCAAAGACATCTTCACCCGCAAGGATCCACGGCTGCTGGTAGTGACCGGCCCCTGCTCCATTCATGATGTTGAGGCAGCCAAGGAGTATGCCACGCGGCTGATGCGGCTCCATGAGGAGCTGGGCGATACGCTCTACATTGTTATGCGCATCTATTTTGAGAAGCCCCGTACCACCGTGGGTTGGAAAGGGCTGATCAACGACCCCCGCATGGATGACAGTTTCAATATCGAAGAGGGGTTGCCCAAGGCGCGGGAGTTGCTGTTATGGCTGGCTGAACTGGGTCTGCCAGCGGCTACCGAGGCGCTTGATCCCATCAGCCCCCAATATATGGGAGATCTCTTCTCCTGGGCGGCGATCGGAGCCCGTACTACCGAATCTCAGACCCACCGGGAGATGGCCTCCGGTCTCTCCATGCCGGTCGGTTTCAAAAATGGCACAGACGGTGGTCTGGAGGTGGCGATCAATGCCCTACAGTCAGCTTCCCATCCCCATAGTTTCCTTGGTATCAATCGCCAGGGTCAGGTAGCGGTGATCAAGACCAAGGGCAACGTCTGCGGTCATATCATTCTGCGCGGCGGCAACGGCCTGCCCAACTACGACTCGGTACACGTTGCCCTCTGTGAAGAGGCGCTGCGCAAGGCGCAGTTGTCAGAGAATATTATGATCGACTGCAGTCACGGCAACTCCAGCAAGCAGCCGGAACTGCAACCCCTGGTGGCGGATAATGTTGCCAGCCAGATACTGGAAGGTAACCGCTCAATTATCGGCATCATGCTGGAGAGTAATATCAATGCCGGCAACCAGTCGATACCCAAGGATCTCAGTCAGCTTGAGTATGGGGTTTCGGTCACGGACGGCTGTATCGACTGGGAGACCAGCGAAAAGCTGCTGCGGAATATAGCGGCTAAGCTGAAGCAGTCGCTGCCTGAGCGGGTGGTATAAAAAAACGGTTGCGTACCCAACTACTGTTCCACGCAGTTATCCATGCGCAGATCACTGCTGTCCCGTTAACTCCCTCTCCCCTTTGGGGAGAGGGTTGGGGTGAGGGGGATCAATAGATAAATCGTTGATTTAATCCACCCTCACCCTGGCCCTCTCCCTCATAGGGAGAGGGAATGTTCTATTGCAGTATGTCATGTTGCTGTTGATATATGCGCCCTAAAAAAAC
>JBEVXV010000202.1:0-4488 GCA_040505915.1 Sedimenticola sp.
CCATGGTCGCTAAACTCCCACGTTCAGCATCGCTTCGATCAGGTGTTGGCGAATGCCATCTGATTCCTAAATGAGTAGTTTTGACTTAGGCCTGCTCCCCTCAGGGCACCTGCACTGTTTCCCTTTAAACACAGGCGATTCGGTCGATAAAGGGGCTCACATCACCCCAATAGGCAAAGCATTTGCACGCAGTGTGGGCGAAGGCCTGTTCACCCTGGCAGCCAGAAAAAATAGTGCCGATATCTCCCCATCTCTGCAGTATTGGCGCAACTTTGCCTGCAAATATCTGAGTGAACGCTGTCTGCTGGCACAGGATGAGCCCATTGAGCCATTCACCGCCACCGATACCCTGACGCTACTCCAAAGTGCCCCACCTATGCGTGGAGCGGAGTATCTCTCAGCTCTGGTACTACAGGAGATCCGTTCCCTGCTCGATCACTGGGTAGGTGAGCAGATACAGAGTGTCGGTGGACTTGATGCACTCCTTGCCAAGAGGGCGCCCCAGTGGCATCAAGTGGGCCGTGTCTGTTTTCATCTGGCGGAAAACAAAAATGACCCGGACTACCCCTTTGCCTTCATGGCGACCTATGCCCCCGAAATCTCGGAGCAGGGCCGCATTCGCTACCAACCCCTCAGCCGCGCCTTGCAGGAGTATGCGGGGGCGAAAAACAGAAAGGCGTTGATCCGCCTGCTTTCACCCATCCAGCTTGCCGCAGAATCCAGCCCGGTAATCAAAGACCTGGTTGATACCGGTGACATCTATCACCCCCTGGCATGGTCACCCAGCGAGGCCTATGCATTTCTTAAGGACGCACCGGAGTACGAGCAGTGCGGTGTAGTGGTTCGGCTGCCTGACTGGTGGAAAAAACGGAACAGGCCACGCACCACCATTACCATCGGTGAGAAAAAGAACAATAACTTCAATGCCGATGCACTGCTGGATTTCAAACTACATATCGCACTGGGCAGCGAGCCGCTGAGCAAGGCCGAGCTGAAGAGACTGATGTCGGCGGGTGATGGCCTCGTTTTTATGAAGGGGGAGTGGATTGAGGTAGACCAGGAGCGACTGAGTGAAGCGCTGGCCCACTGGAAAATAGTAGAAGCAGAAACAGCAAATGGCGGCCTCACCTTTGCGGAAGGGATGCGGCTGCTGGCAGGGGCGTCCGCCGACTTAAAGAGTGACTCCCTGGAAGAGAACCGGGAGTGGTCTTTTGTGCAACCGGGAAAATGGTTGGCCTCAGAGCTGGAGGCGTTGCGCTCCCCAGATCAAGCGAAAGCTATTCATCCGGGCAAAGCACTCAAGGCGACCCTTCGGCCCTACCAACAGGAGGGGGTGAACTGGCTGTGGCTGCTCTCCCAACTCGGTTTGGGCGCCTGTCTGGCAGATGACATGGGGCTGGGAAAAACCATGCAGGTCATCTCACTGCTGCTGGCGCTAAAAAAGAGGCACTGTGATCAACCTTCCCTGCTGGTATTGCCTGCATCGTTGATCGGCAACTGGAAAGCGGAGCTTGAGCGATTTTCCCCCTCCCTGCGCTGTCTGTTTGTTCACAGTTCCCAGCACAACAAAAAAGCCATGGACGCCATGGCGAATGAGCATGCCGCCCTGCAGAATATCGATCTGGTACTGACCACCTATGCCACACTCATGCGTCAAAAGTGGCTTCAACAGCAGGCGTGGCGACTGCTGGTGCTGGACGAAGCCCAGGCGATCAAGAACCCGGCCTCCCGCCAGAGCAAGGCAGTAAAGGCACTCAATGCCCAGTCCCGTATTGCACTGACCGGCACACCGGTGGAGAACCGATTATCGGATCTCTGGTCGCTATTCGACTTTCTGAACCCCGGCTTACTGGGATCGGCACAGCGATTCAAGGGGTTCGTAAAATCGCTGTCTGAACGAGAGAGTGATCAATACGCTCCTCTACGTAATCTGGTAAGCCCCTATATCCTGCGCCGCCTTAAGACCGATCGCTCTATCATCAGCGACCTGCCGGAGAAGACTGAAGTCGCCGCCTACTGCGGTCTGAGCAGAACCCAGGCGGCGCAATATCAGCAATCGGTCAAACAGATGGCGAAGGCTATTGAGAACCTTGATGGCATAAAGCGCCGTGGACTGGTGCTCTCCTACCTGCTGCGCTTCAAGCAGATATGCAATCACCCGTCACAACTGCTGGGAGATGGTGAGTACGAGCCGAAAAAGAGCGGGAAATTTCAGCGGCTGGCCGAACTATGTGAAGAGATCTCCTCGCGCCAGGAGAAGCTACTGGTGTTTACCCAATTCCGTGAGATGACCGCTCCGCTGGCAAACTTTCTGGCACAGCAGTTTGGTCGCCCCGGCTTGGTGCTGCACGGAGGCACCGCCGTTAAGCAACGGCAAAAACTGGTTCAGCAGTTCCAGGATGAAGAGGGCCCCCCCTTCTTTATACTATCGCTCAAGGCGGGGGGAACCGGTCTCAACCTAACACAGGCCTCCCATGTTATCCATTTTGACCGCTGGTGGAATCCCGCTGTGGAAAACCAGGCGACAGACCGCGCCTTTCGCATCGGTCAGAAGAAAAATGTGCTTGTCCACAAGTTTATCTGCCAAGGAACGGTAGAAGAGAAGATCGACGCCTTGATCAGAGAAAAAACAGCGCTTGCCAGTGACCTGCTGGAGGGAAGCGCAGACACACTGCTGACAGAGATGGATGACAAGGCACTACTGAAACTGGTTTCACTCGACATTGATAAGGCGCAAGCCTGACAGGTAGAACAGAATGAGTTATCGCGGATGGGCACCCTATGTGCCGGTAGCAAAACGGCGTGCCAAAGCCGCCAGAGAGATGAAAAAATTGCTCAAGAAAGGGGTGGGAATTGAGCCTATTGAGGTTCAGGGGCGAAAGATCGCCCGTACATTCTGGGGAGAGGCCTGGTGCAGTCACCTGGAGAAATTCAGCGATTATGCGAACCGCCTGCCCAGGGGACGAACCTATGTTCGTAATGGTTCGGTTTGTCATCTGGCCATCTCCAAGGGGAGAATTGAGGCCATTGTCAGCGGTTCGGCACTATACAACATCAAAATTGACATCACACCGCTCTCAGCAAGCAACTGGAAAAACGTGCGTAAACAGTGCGCAGGTCAGATCGGCTCCATGCTGGAGCTCCTGCAAGGACAGTTTTCCGATAATGTCATGAAAATAGTGACCGATCAGAACATGGGACTGTTCCCCAAGCCCAGCGAGATAAAACTCGCCTGCGACTGCCCGGACTGGGCCGAGATGTGTAAACATATTGCCGCCGTGCTGTATGGCGTTGGCGCCAGACTGGATCATCAGCCGGAGCTGCTTTTTCTACTGCGCAATGTTGATCATGAAGAGCTGATTTCGGCAGAGCTGAAGATCCAGACAACTACCGCAGGAAAGGGAAAACGTCGGCGTCTGGCCGGGGCTGATCTGTCCGATGTATTTGGCGTGGAGATGGATGAACCGATAAAACCCAGTCGTAAAAAAAGAGTAGCAAGAAAAAAAGCGACCACAAAAATCAGTACGAAGAGCGTCAAAAAGAAAACTGTTAAAAAGACCATTGCAGTAAGGAAAAAAACATTCACTCCAACAGCAACGGCAGTCACCAGACTGCGCAAGCGGCTTAAGATGAACGCATCCCAATTTGCCACGCTGGTTGGGGTAAGCCCACCCACAGTTGGCAACTGGGAAAATGGCAGTGGCAAGCTCAATCTTCAGCAACGCACCCGAGAAGCACTATTCCAAGCGGCTGACCTTGCACCGGAACAGGCCATGCGAAGAGTAAAGCGTAGTCGGTAGGAGAATAGAGAATGCCTCAACAGCATGGACAGGGTTGCGGTGATGCGTATGCGATTTTAAACACCTGGCGCAATGAGACCCAATAAAAAATTCATCAGGTCGTATTGACAAGTGTATATATACGCTATACATTTTAATTATGCTAAAGAGCTTCCGGCATAAGGGTATTGATAGATTCTTTGAGACAGGATCTAAAAGCGGCATTCAAGCCACACATGCTAACAAGCTCTCTCGTCAGCTAAAGCTACTTGATAGGGCTGAACAGCCGGAAGATATGAATATCCCCGGCTGGTATATGCACTCACTGTCAGGCGGTCTTAAAGGGCATTGGTCAGTAAAAGTCAATGGTAACTGGCGGCTGACTTTTATATTTGAAGAGGGTGATGCTGTTCTCGTTGATTATCGAGATTACCATTAACACCAAAAGGGTGATGAAAATGAGTAGGATGCATACCCCCCCACATCCAGGGTCTATTCTGCGTGAAGATGTAATACCAGCGATGGAGATTACTGTTACCGAAGCGGCGAAGCAGCTCGGCGTCACCCGTGTTGCACTATCCAGGATAATCAATGAAAGGGCTGGAATCTCGCCTGAGATGGCACTAAAGATCGAGGACTGGCTTGGCGTCGAATATGGTGGCCGTGCTGAGATTTGGACAGGCATGCAGCTTGATTATGATATGTGGCA
>JBEVXV010000203.1:0-9544 GCA_040505915.1 Sedimenticola sp.
CTAGAACCGTGTGTCCGATCTTCATGATACTTCACATGTACATTGATATCAATCAGGGGAAGACACCTATTGAATGTGGGGCTGATCGGCGGAAGGTCAAGGTCATTACTTGAGTTCTAAAAATAGATCGGTTTTGCAGACTTCGTTTCTTCGTTTCCGTGCGATATCTCTAGAACCGTATGTCCGATCATCATGATACTTCACATGTACATTGATATCAATCATGGGAAGACACCTATTGAATGTGGGGCCGATCGGCTCAAGGTCAAGGTTGCTACTTCTAAAAATAGATTGGTTTTGCGCACATCGTTTCCGTGCGATAACTCTAGAACCGTATGTCCGATTTTCATAATATTTCACCTGTACATTATTATCAACCAGGGGAGGACACCTATTGAATGTAGGGCTGATCGACCAAATGTCAAGGTCACCAGTTCTAAAAATAGATTGGTTTTGTGCACTTGGTTTCCGTGCGATATCTCTAGAACCGTGTGTCCGAACTTCATGATACTTCACATGTACATTGATATCAATCAGGGGAAGACACCTATTGAATGTGGGGCTGATCGGCTGTCAGAAGGTCAAGATCACTAGTTCAGTTCTAAAAATGCATTGGTTTTGCGGACTTCGTTTCCGTGCGATATCTCTAGAACCGTATGTCCGATCTTCATGATCTTTCACATGTACATTGATATTGATCAGGGGAAGACACCTATTGAATGTGGGGTCGATCGGCTCAAGGTCAATGTCTCTACTTCTGAAAATAGATTGGTTTTGCGCACATCATTAGCTCTCGTATTAATGACTGCTCACCCACGGTGGCATTTTGTTTTACAAACAATTTTCTAGTTTATTTATTTTTTATCTTTATACACGTGAATCGATGATATAATGGTGGATTGGTGGCCATTTTGGAAAATGTGCCAGCCATTTCCACATTTACAAAGTTGAATTATAATGATACCGACTTCTCATTGTGTACTATACATGTACATCAGTAAGTATTTACTTTGTGTAAGTGTGACTAAATGCGTAACAATTATTATAATTGAAGTATAAGTATTTTGGCGGCCATCTTGAAAAAAAAGGAACGCACATTACTGTATGTATAAATTGGTATCAACAACTTGTACAGTAGCCAGTCTGTGATACCTGTGCCAAATTTGAAGGTTCTATTATGACTCAAAATATGTTTATACACATCAATTTAAACTATTTTGAAGCTTAAATTGAATATTTGACAGGGGAGATAAATCATGTAATATCTAAAATTGCTCGAGGATGACAAGATGTCATCCGGCAGTTTCTGAACCCCCACACCCTATAGTTACAATATCAAGTTTTAGACAACAATAAACAAAACTTTGAACGCCAAAACCAGGTTGGGCCTATAAGCGATTTATCTGCGGGACTAAATGTCTCGTTAGCTGCTACATGTACATGTAGTTTCATTATCCCCTCGCCATAGGCGAAAGGGGATATAGCGATGGTCCATGTGGGTGCGTGCGTGCGTGTGTGCGTGCGTGGGTCCGTAACACTTTTGGAATTTTGGTTAAGCAAATGCGTTAAGCTCCATTTCTGTTCAATAACTCTGTCACCTCTTGGGCTATTGACTTGAAACTTCATACACACACTGATCACCATCTATATTATCATTCTGTGCCCCACCTATGCTGCCCAGGAGCCCAAGATCAAGGTCAAATGACTTAGAAATTCTGACAACATTTCGGTTTTGGACTTAGTATTTGCGTGACTATCAAGGCATCGAGCGAGGGGATTAGCTTAGTGTTAACGGGCGTTACTTGTTGATGTCATTTTTGTGATGTTTCTTATTTTAGCATTAAGTACGCTCCAGAATGGTAAACTGCCAAGGCTTCTAACACCAGAATTACTGGAAGAAGTATTTGACAGTGCATCTCCACGTCCTTTTGTACAAGATCTCCGGAAAGGCTTAGACTCGCTACGACTCTTTAAGGTTAACAGTTTTCACATTTCTCTACTTTAACTTTCAATTTCCTAGCTTTTCGGTTCCTAAGTTTACAGAATAATAGTAATTATTGAGCCAGCACACATTTTTATGCTCCCCGACAAAAAGTAGGTCACTAGGTCAATTCATAGAAAAACCTTGTGAACACAATCAAGGCTTCATTTTTCATTGGATCTTCGTGAAATCATACAAAAACCTTGTTAGCACATTTGAAGCCATATTTTTCACCCGATCTGAATGAAACTGGGTCACAATGTTTTCCCTGATGAAATCTCGGTCAAGTTCGAATCTGGGTCATCTCGGGTCAAAAAATAGGTCACTAGGTCAAATCATAGAAAAACCTTGTAAGCACATTATAAGCCATATGTTTCACCCGATTTGAATGAAACTAGGTCACAATGTTTGCCTTGATGAAATGTCAGTCAAGTTCGAAACTGGGTCATCTCGGGTCAAAAAGTAGGTCACTAGGTCAAATCATAGAAAAACCTTGTTAGCACATTAGAAGCCATATTTTTCACCCGATTTGAATGAAACTTGGTCACAATGTTTGCCCTGATGAAATCTCGGTCAAGTTCGAAACTGGGTCATCTCGGGTCAAAAAGTAGGTCACTAGGTCAAATCATAGAAACACCTTGTTTATAGCACATTAGAAGCCATATTTTTCACCCGATCTGAATGAAACTTGGTTGCAATGTTTGCCTTGATGAAATGTCGGTAAAGTTCGAAGCTGGGTCACCTTGGGTCAAAAAGTAGGTCACTAGGTCAAATCCTACAAAAACCTTGTAAGCACATTAGAATATGTTTCCCCCGATTTGAATGAAACTAGGTCACAATGTTTGCCTTGATGAAATGTCGGTCAAGTTCGAAACTGGGTCACCGTGGGTCAAAAAGTAGGTCACTAGGTCAAATGATAGAAAAACCTTGTTAGCACAGTAGAAGCCATATTTTTCACCCGATCTGAATGAAACTATGTCACAATGTTTGCCTTGATGAAACCTCGTTATGGCATTGTACGGGTGAGCGATATAGGGCCATCATGGCCCTCTTGTTCATTAGATCTCCTTGAAATTTAGGTCAAATTTGAATATGGGTCATGGTGGGTCAAACGTATGTCACAAGGTCAAATATTAGGAAAAAACCCTTGTGAACACTCTAGCAGCAGCATTTTTAGTTATCCTGCAAGAAATTGAGCACATTATATGTGGCTGTGACTGGAGAAATGGGGCTTATGGCATTTCTGATCAGTCTATCTCCTGATCTGCTAGCGGACTCATAGAGTTTGATAAGAATATAAGCTGTTTGTTACAAGCATAGCAGGTGTTTCGCCGATGGAAAGTCGAACATCGTAGGTCCTGATCAGACGCTGATCTGGAGCTATGATGTTCGCATAACCCATAAGCACCATTTTTCCAGTCACAGCCACATATTACTCTCATTTTCAAATACTCGTGATTACGCAAATATATTGGAATCAAAGTATTCAAATTACAGAATTATTGTGGGGGGGGGCAGGGCCCCCCGGCCCCCCCTGGTATCATCAATAGCCAAATGTTTCATAATTGGTAAACTGCAGGGCTTAATCCAGGATCTGGTTTTTGAGGGGTGGCATGAAAAAAATTGTGTTGGGGTTGGGAAGTAGCTGTGGGAAGGGTGGGGGGTGGGGGGTTTGCTGGACCATTACATAGCCTATTTAGAAAATACAATTACATATCTGTTTATCTGTTTCAGCTTACAACAATGCTTCATCCCCTGAAACACCTGTTTACACCTCACAATGTTCCACTGACTATGAAGATGCTCACCCAACTTCTAAAGCCAAAATTTAGCCCAGATGGAGCTAACAGACTTGTGAGAGAGTCTCTTGTGTATACAAAGTTCCTTAGATATCTCCGTGAAACTGCAAGTAAGTTGGCATCGTCTGCATATCCTACAATGATCTTGGTACTCCTATGTCTAGATAAAACCAGGAATTTTGAATAATAATCGCAATATCAATCACGATAGTTGCTTTTTGTCTCATTTGCAACAGGCTTGTAAACTTGCAATTTTTCACACATCATACAAACACTCTAATAGGATGTCATAATGCATTTATTTGTTCACAAGAAATGTAATTTAAGTATGTAGTGAAATACATGTAAACCATAGTATTTTCACCCCATGTTGCTTCTTATGAAGGGATGCGCCGATAGAGCATTGAACTACCAATCGAGAGGTTGTGAGTTCAATACCTGCCCTAGGCGAACAAAATATTTGTGTAATACATGTAAGTCCATCCTTCTAGTCCTTAGGATGAGACTTTAAACCGATGTCTATTTGTTCTTAGCTGTTGCAGAGACGTGAAATCAAACCACTTTGCTTCTTATGAAATATTGGCTTGTTATTATTCATGGGAACATATATTGCTGGTGGTAGAGCAGGCATTGTGTGTTGTTGAAGGTTCTACCATCACTGCCATATGTATGTCATCCTTATGTGACGGGGCTTCTTAGTATTAGCCATGAAACTATATAGGAATGGTAATCAGCATGTGAGGTTGTGCACCTGGGTTTTTTGCTGTGGATTCATCTCACATTGGGCATGTTCTGGCCCTTGACTTAGTGAAAATTGTTGATTTTCAACTGGTGCCGTTGGTAACTCAAAAACTGGTGGTCGTGCGGGGGAGACATCTGTTTTTGTAAAAAAAAAACACAAAAAAACACAAGTTATTTCTGGTTATTGTATCCCCCGGACGAAAGTCGGGGGATACTATGGATTTGACGTCGTCGCGCCGCGTCCGCCGCCGCCGCAGACACTTTCGTGTTCGGGCCATAAGTCCAAAACTGTATGGAATATTTTAACGAAACTTCACGCATGCGTAGATAATGACCCAAAGGTGTGTCGCGCACAAGAAGGACAACTCTCACATCACAGATTTCGAAGTTATGGCCCTTTGTTCGTTTTCGGTGAAATTTCGTGTTCGAATGGCATGGTCTTACTGGCATGGCGGCAGGGGGATACAATGCGGTCGTGGACGACTGGCGTTCTAGTTAATACTTGCAGCCACATCGAAAGGCATCTACATATACATGCAGACTTTTATCTTTTTCGCTGTAGGTGGACGAAGAGGAGACATTACCATGGGGAAAGTTCTGCAATTCACGACGGGGACAGACGAGGAGCCTGTAATGGGGTTCAATATCCACCCATCAATTGAGTTTGTTGAGTCGTATTCGTTTCTACCTACCGCTAATACTTGTATCAACAGACTTTGTCTGACAATACCATCGGATGCCATGGAGCTACCAACTGATAGTCTGCTCTACAAACTATATGACTATGGATTCATGAATTCGTACTATGGATTGCAATAAAGTCAGACACTTAATTCATATATACACATATCGAAGTTGGTAGTGTCAAATACATGTAATTGTGACTGTTGTCACATTTTCCTGTTATTAAGAATATGTAACATTTATGGAGGCTACTATCCATATACATTGTATGTATCCGACCGAAGCCCACGATGACTTACTACGTTGCTAGGTGGGCAGCTGTGAAACATCATTAAATCAATCATTGCATTGTGGTTAAAAAAAATTATACAGCATATATGGACAGATACATGTACTAAGTAGTTTTACCATAGCAATGCTTCAATATATCATACTCAAAATTGTGCAAGGTTTGATCCGTTGTCACTGATTATAACACAAAACTGAATATCTTGAAATCAGCGAATACAATTTCATTGCTCTCACGTTTAATGCCATGCCATATATGAAAACAGTAAAATATGCATTAATTTAAAGTGTGCAATTCGATTATGATTTACATTCTGTGTACTGAATGACATGATTTACCAGTGGGAACTAACAAAATATTTAAAAAAGATATGCCGGCGGTGTGGTTCGAACCCATGACCCTTAGGTCGTCGTAGTAAGGGTTGTGTTTAGCACTGTTTCACCATATTTGGACAACATCTTTAGTACAGTATGCCCATGACACATTGCTGTTGCCCTCATGACCTTGACCTACTTTTTACTGTCCAATAACTTCACTATTCTGGGGTATTTATTTGTGTTAAGTTCTGCATTTAAGTCCGTTTCGTGAATACTGCAAGGCCTATGATTACCAAACTCGGACAACATATTTGTTATTATATGCTCATAACATACATGTAATACTATTGAATGTTGGTGATGCCCAGTGACCTTGACATACTTACCAGACTTTAATGACTGTAATTTATGCATTAAGCTTTAAGTTTTGCATTTAAGTCAGTTTCTGGAATACCACATGTTGGTCCTTAACCCAGTGACCGTGACCAACTTTCCAGAAATCAATTTCTTTGTAAATTTTGGAATTTTTCAGCATTAAGTTTTGCCAGGGTCGATACATTACAGGGTTTGGACACTACTATATAACGACAATTATATGCTGTCGTTTCAGAAAATATCGATTTTTTCTTAAACCCGTCACCCGGTGTGTATCTTATCGAGAGCGATAACGGTATGTGTCGACAGATAGAATTAATGGACCGATACATTGCGTTTGATGTCACGGTGAAAATATCGCGCTGTTTGCTGCAAATCCCAAAATAATGTGTGTGATTTGCTGATCATCACGACGTCCAGATTAAAGTTACCGCTACTGATTTGGTATTTTACAAATACGTCTGGATCAATGAGTGTTTTGATCAAATAATTCCCATTTTTTTGTTTTTTTATGGCCGATTGAGTGTCATCAATTTGCTAACCATCACTGATTATGGCGTAGTCGAGCACATTTTGTGTCTGAGTTTTTCAAAACTAGTTGTTTCAATGTGTGTTTAGATGTAAAAATATATTGATTTTTTATATATTTTGTTTGTATTATCCTCATTTGAATTCTGGTTAAAATTTGACAAAATCCTGAAAAATAGGTAACCCAACATATTTTCAATTTTCTTGGTTGATGGATGCATCATACATACACATGGTTCGTCAATTTTGTGAAGTTTTAACTCTTTTTTTTTGTATGAACTTCAGTTATTTAAACCAAACTGGTTAATCCTTGTAATTCATAGTATACACCAAAGTAATGCCTTGTATATGCTTCGGAGCAGAGCGGAGTCTAGTCCATGTTTTATAGACTCGATAATCTGTGGCGATCGCGCGTTTACATGATTAACGTGATGAAAACTGCCGTAGATCGGCCATTTCTTGTCGGAAAATGGAATTTAAAACACGCAGATTAACACATTTTTCAACTGCTTTCAGATGGTATTTTAATCTTGTAAATCGGAATAATAATGAGCGAGATATGTCTTACAATATATAATCGCAATGTATCGGCCGATTCTCAGCCGACATCTACAGTTATCGCTCTCGATAAGATACACACCGGGTGACGGGTTTAAGAAAAAAATTGATATTTTCTGAAACGACAGCATATAATTGTCGTTATAGTGTCCAAACCCTGTAATGTATCGACCCTGGTTTTGCGTTTAAGTAAGCGTCTGGCATACCGCAAGGTCTATGATCACCAAACTGTCCATGATTTGTGTAAGTTTTTGCTATTATATCCTCATCACACAGTTATATGGTGGTGTTGCCAAGTGACATTGACCTAATTTCCACACTTGAATGACTGTATTTCTTTGCCATGATTGTTTTGGTTGGGTAAGCTTACATTTACAATCAGGCCTCGGCAGGTGGGACATCATGCTCCGTGTATATCACGGGAATTATCCAAATGTACTATGGGTCACTGATTGTAAGAAGCAAATGCTATTTAGTCATGTGTAGCCACCATTGTTTCCATGCTTCATGCTGCTTGTTGTGAAAACTAGAGTTCAGGGCCCGTGCTTATAAACATTTCTGAGACCGTTCTCAAGTCTCAGACTCGAAATCACAAAGTTTGGTTGGTCGAGCCTGAGCTGGGCTCAGGGTCGGCCAATCAAACTGTGTTCTTTCGAGCATGGAGTTCGTTCTCAGTCTCAGAAAGTTTTATAAGCACGGACCCTGATGGACTTTGTAGTGTAGCCATGCTCTGTCTAAGTTTGGTAGTGTTTTATCGCTGTTACAAGGGTGGGACAATAAGTAGTGTCACCCGTAACCTATTTCACGAACATTGGTTAGTGCACTAACATGGACCAATCCATGTTTAGATACAAACAATATTTTACTAACCAAATGGAATGGATTTTATATTCAACCAATGAATGTTTTTACTGTTTTCCTTAAAGGCTTATTTAATTATATCTATCACTGGTTGCAGTAAAATCAAATGTTTTCGTCATTTAATTAACCCCTTTCTAACATGGACTAATCCATTATCAAATTAAAACTAATCCATTTTTTTACAATATTTTGGCTTATGTATGGTAGGTAATAACAAACAGTGCAGATCCTGATGAGATGGCCATCTCATCTGGATCTGCACTGTTTGCAAACATTGGCCCACGTGATTAAATGAATTAATGGTTGCTCCCTGTTAGTGGACTGTTCTCATTAGTGCACTAACCAATGTTCGTGAAATAGACCACTGGTCATTATCTTTGGACCAATCACCTGAGTGTAACACAATTTCGACCATGTACATGTACTGTGTGTCTAAATTGCAATTGATTTAACCCATATGCATTAAATAAATAATGCGACATTGTGACATCTCGGTCATAATGACGTCACATCCGACGCCGCTGTCCAAACTACAGTTGATCATATAAATCATTTATGTTGATGAACTTTTAATGATTATTTGTTTTCTGAGAATTGGAAAATGTTGTGTATGTTTATTACTTGAGAATCGGCAGGTGTGTTGGAAAAACCTCCAATTTGGTCTCGAGCAAGAGCGACGTCACAAATTCCGTTTTAGAACACAAAGCATTGATCGTTGATCCAAGAAATGGCATGTTGGGCATGCGGTACTTTTAGTCATTTCTACCAATGTTCCTAGGTAGAATTGTGAAGAAAACTGGTTTACTATAATCTTTCATGTTTGTTCATGTTTGTTTATGTAACACATGCATACATATGGGTAAATATGTTCACAGAATTGATAATCATGTGTTCACTTTTGGTTTATTTTTTTTGGTAATGTTTCATTATGTCCATTTGTCTAGTTGAGCTGTTCATAGAAAACTAACGAGTGAATACTCCTATGGGAATTTGCTATCAACTCATTTCTAGTGGAAAAAAACAATCATGAACTCATGAGCTTCTGATAAAGAGTTCACCTAGACAAATAAATTTGTTCATACCTTTCATTACTTGACTGCCTATATAACTGTTTAAAAGTGTGTAGATAACCAGAAAATATTGTTCCATTTTGGAATTATAACTTTGGTTTCCTTACACAGAACTTCTTAACCCTTAAAGCGCTGAATTAATTTGCTATTCCTGATAAGAAGGGCATATATTTCTCATTTTTATCCACAATCCATACAATGTTGGTACTCAAAAGAACCGTCTCGGTGAGACGGTTCTTTTTACCGAGACAGTTCTTTTGAGTACCAACAATGTATTGTTTGGTTGAGAACTGACAGAGATAGTGCCAAAACACTGCCAAACACACAAAAAACTATAGTGG
>JBEVXV010000204.1:0-5667 GCA_040505915.1 Sedimenticola sp.
AAACTATAGAATATATGGGTTAAACCTTCAACGTTGTTATGTCACTATGGTCTGTGTCATTGAAGGCCTGCAGGAAGAGTGGTGTCAGTAATAAAGGATAGGAATTCCAACCCATAACGAAGACGCCGCCTATGGAGCCGTATAGGGAAAGGCCAGGAGGGAAAGGCCAGGACACCCATCAACTGGTTAACCCAAGATGATGGGGGGCTGTCTTTTTCGTCTTTTTACTATGTCCTTACTTGGAATCTCACACCTCACGACCATGCCTCACCCGGACAATCACTACCGTATCGGTTTCAATCTGGTAACGGAGTACGTAGGCACTGGCTCCAAACGGTAGATACAACTCCCGGCGCTTGGGGTCATCACGCATGGGACGCCCCATTTCCGGTTGTTCGGATAGGCTTCCAGCCCCGGATTGTATTACCCGGATAGCGCGTTCGGCGGCACGGGCGAACAAAAGGGCACCTATCATCTTTTTTGGGTCGAGTGATGGGTGTCCTGGTCTTCCTTTGAGTATGCACAATCTGCAGGTCATTTTGGGATCAGTAGGGTACCTCTTGTGCTGTTTACCCCGTCGACAGGGTATAGAGGCGTCCAAGTCGCTGACTTTGGTGTCTGTTAGGTGTATCCACGGTATGACGATCACCAGAATGCGGTTTGTTAGGGGATTAATACCATGTCGGTAGTCAGGGAAATTATTGACTTTATGGGTTGAAATTCCTATCCTTTTTCCACGTTTGCTGAAAAATCGTCACCAAGATATTCAACATTTCGTTCCATATCCTGCATAATTACTGGTTCACTGTGTCGAGATGTCAATGATGAATATCGTACTGAGTAATAAAGCCACTTCCACACGCAAGAAAAGCCACTTGCAGACCCGCTTCGAGAAGCTGCGCAGCCAATTGGAAAAACAGCGCCGTAAGAATGACCGCTTCATGGCAGAGTTGGACGAACTGGTCGAGATCCACAGAAGCCATTCGCAATCTTCCGATGGATTACAGATTGATGAGCTCAAGTCCCTAGCTGAAAAACTGGTCACCTTTGCCAGCAGAAAAACGCTTTCGGATTGGCACAGAGATGAACTCATGAATTGGATCGTAGAGCTCATGGGCCGGATAGGGGCAATCGAGCCGGCAGTCGCCGCTCGGCTCCGCGATTCATATCATGAGGCCGTCGCGACAGCCATGGGTATGTCCGTGGAAGATATGGAGGTGGCGAACCAAGCCGCCCAAGCGGCATTTGAAAAGGTGTTCGAGGATGACTTTGAGAAAGATTTCGAACCACCCTTTGAAGACGAGGACGAGGATGATGTCTCGTTTCAGGAAGATCTGTTCGGTTTCGACGATTTCTTTGAGGAGCAGGCGACTGCCGCTGACGGGGGGCATACAAAAGGTCCTGAGTTCTTTTTCGAGGAAGAGGAACCTGAAAGACTAAGTGCGCAGTTGATGGATGAAAACTGGATAAAGCATCTTTTCCGGCGGGCTGCCCAGGCACTTCACCCGGACCGCGAACAGAACCCGGAGATACGCAGACAAAAACAGCACCTAATGAGTAAACTGCTCAAAGCGCGCAAGCAGGGCGATATCATGATGCTGCTAAGCATCTATAGTGAGAATGTGGATGACGGGGATATCGTCATTGCAGAGCGTGACATGACGCTGGTCTGCGAGATGCTGGAGGAGGAGCTTGAAGATTTGGAGGTGAAAAAGATGGAATATGCCTACTCCAATCCGTACAGGTCAATGGTCCACGATCTCCTTTACGCTCCCTCGAAGAAGAGACGCAATCACAATGTCCAGGAGTGGAAGAAATTGCTGGAGGTGGATGCCGATCTGATCCGGATGATGGTGAACCAGCTCCGCAACCTCACCCAGCTTAAAAATACACTGAGGGATCGGCGGGATGAGCGCCGCTTCATGACTGGGCTGATGTTTTCTCTGTAGCAACTGCCTGGGAGCCTGCCCGAGAATAGGACACCTACTCGGCAATTGCTCCTGCATTGCTCTAAAAAACTCTAGAAAGTTCCTAGTAAAAAACCACCTCACAAACCCCTTATCTAGCGCCTTTTCACCTCAATTGCCACAGCTCAATAACCTCCTCAACAACCTCACACTAGCCTCACCCTCACCTCACCTCACCCTCAACCCAGCCTCACCCTCACCTCAGCCCCACCTAAAATTCCTCAATTTTTCCTCGAAACTTCCTCATGGATCACCTCAAGAAACAGCGTATTGTGAATTTATATATCCAGACAAAAGAAAACCCCAACACCTCACACGGTCCGGGGGGGTTCAACTGGATATTATAGAGAAGAACTAATATCCAGCTTGGAGACCGCAACGTATGTTGCGGATGTAAAACCTTGAGCAACCTTCGTGGTGTAGAGCCAGAGACCGGGATGTCCTGTCAGGTTTCACGAGATCAAAGACTCACTTGTTTTTCTATTTGATTTTGGCATGCCTAAGAGTGCATTTACCACTATTTCGAGGACAGGGCTTCAACCATCCAGAAAGACGCTCTAAATGTGATCTATAAGACCATTTCCCTGCCATGCTTATACTTTTATATAGTCATGCCTTACTTTGCATTGACGTCTTCGCAGGGCGTATCTTTAATAGGCATGACGACATATTTATATAAAGCATGATTGATCATACCCATCATAGATACGTCTTGCGGCGGTTTCTGGTGCGCTATTTGCCTACGTATAGGCAATTCTATTCTGGATATGACCAGCGATCTATTATTGTATGGCGACATACCTTGATAGGCATTGCCTGATATGTATAGCCATACCCATATATGAATGACGACGTATCTTATATGAGAATGATTAATCACGCCTGTTGTAGATATGTCTTATTATGGAATGGTATTTGTACAGGCATAGACAACTCCATTTGGAGTATGGCCAACAACCAGATAAAGTAATGACGACAACTCTTGGCAGTACATGTCTAGTCATCTATTATATGGGCATGACGAACTTTCCTGAAGGGGTATGACTATGCAAATCAAGGTTAAAGGCTCGCGGGTTCAGCTTCTCCGCTCTATCTATCTCCCGGAGAAGAAGCGCAGCACTCAAAAAATGGTCGCTGGGTTCCCGACCTGGCAGACTTCAATTCCAGCCCATGTGCGCGAGCACCTGACCGATGAAGAGGCCGCCCAGGTCGAGGGCTGGCTGACAGACCAGAAAGACAGAGAGAAGGCCCATAGTCGCTCGATGGCTGTTAATCATGCCCACTATACTGTGGATCGTATCACCGAGGCCCTGGAGGCAGGACAGGAGGTCTCAGACGAGCAGGTCGAGAAAGTAAGAGCCAGCATCAAGTCTCTGCAAGGGGCGCTTAGAAAAGCCGTGAAAAGCAACAGGAAGGCCGCAGCGGAAGCAGCAAAAAACAAAACTGAAACCAATTCAGAATAAATCCCTTTTGGGCGGTGAAATTTGCTGTTACGGGTTGGATTATTACAGAGGAGTTACTCCTTCGCTGCCAGCCACGGAGAGCGAGGGCTAATCACTATTAGTCTGGGCAAGAAAAAGAGCGCCTCCGCTTGATGGTGTGTACTGCCAATAACCATCGAGGCAGTTCCATTTCGGATGGGGCGTGTTCAGATCAAGCTTCATATTCATACTCGCCCCTATAATTACGAAGCCTATTTCTGTGTACGCGGGCTGCGCGCCAGAAAGCGTATGTAGTTCAACGACCGGTTTAGCGCAACCCCAGTCCTTGGCGTTGACCGCAACCTGGACCATGGCGCCGCACGCGCCCGTGCAGTGCGGGTGCGCAAGCAGGTTACTAATCCACACACGATCGGACATCACCAAAAGCTGCATCACGACTACCGGCACCCAGTCGACTCGGTAAATATAGTATTCTTTATTTCCAATCATCCCATCAAAGAAACTGGCCATGATGCCCTTCGTATCAGAGATTACGTAGTCCATAAAACCACGGCACTCTTGCGCCATCTTCCAGGATTCGGTTCCTCTCTCGCCGTTCGTGCTCAAGGCTTTCATGTGAGTGCCGTGGACATCGCGGATGTTCCGGAACAGCGTAGTAATCGCGGCAACTGCACCGATTCCTGTTTCTTTTTTCACCGGTGGCCGTGCCACCCACGTCATCGTCATTATAATTGTCCCTTTGTTCGGCAGTCGAGACTCTAGCTTCAATTGATAGGCACTTCAAAATTCGGGGAAATAAACTTCCCCGGGGCAAGCCCTTCCGCTCTCCCAAGTGAGTCTTTGATCTCGTGAAACCTGACAGGACATCCCAGTCTCTCTCGGGGGCTCGATCTTCGACTGCTGACCGCCATGGAGAGCGAAGCGAAGACGGGTAATTCCCGGTAGGCGTGGGACCGCACTGCTTACCTGTCGTGCGCGCAGACTCGCTTATCTTTTTGGCTAGTAGTCCGTCCCAAAAGTTCTGACCACTATTCTGGCAGTTTAATATCTTCAGGCAACCATTTTATGAGTGGATGCGAAGTATTCACACAAAGCTTCATTCAGATCTACAAACGCCTGCTGTGCATTGCGCTTGCGTAGCGGGCCCTCTTCGTACTGAATGAGATAGGTGATCGTGCCGGACTGTACATACAGAGCTGCTGCAAACTGCTCCCAGACCGCATTGGGAACCTCCAATGTATAGTCCTTGAGCAGATTCGTCAATAACTTCATCTGTTTAGTCAAAATCCGCATCTCCATTTGGGCTGCCGAGAGGTGAAGCATCTGAGTAAATAGTTTCACCGCCTTGGAGTTTTTTTTAGTGTCTCTATCAACTCGGGCAGTGTACTGCGAATATCAGCCAGTCCAAGATTGCGGATATGCCAGCGGATCGTTCGAGCCGACAGCCCGGATTGGGTTCTCTCATTGATATGTTCGGCCAATACGTCGCTGGAGGTGCCGTGCCCGGTGACCGTCCGGGCTACCAATTGCTGGATGATTTCCGCCTTTTGCTGCGGACCTACACGATAATCACACCGTTGACCCTCACGTTTGTCGAACAATGACTCCGCCACATCGTGGTTCGCCAGCTTACGAGCTAACTCACGGCAATGGGCGGCAGAAATCCCCAATGCCGAAGCGCTCTGTTGAGCCGAAAGCACTCCAGCATTGAACAGTGACAATACCATCGTGCGTGCATGAACAGAATGGGTGGTCGGTATGCTCAGTGTGTTGTCACTGGTGCCGAATTCGACAATCCACCCATCCAGGTCGTGGCGTACGGAGATCTGGGGTGGACTTGGTGGCTGACTGACCATGGATGAGGTTGCTGATAACCGACGGTCGCGAATAGCGGGAAAGCCATCGCGCAACACCAGTTGAAGCAATGTTTTCACTGACTCCTCCGGCATCTCTACCAATGCGGCAACCTCTTTACGTTTTGCCCCCATCAGATGGAGTGCAAACGCCAGAATGCGCATCAGCAACTTGCGGGGGAATACTTGTAAGGTTTTTTGGATTCTTTCTTGTGATTTCTCAGCTGAGAATACAGTCTGACGGCAATCCATGATCTGCGCTCCTCTCTCACAATAGACCCATTAATGAACACAATACTCCCATTTCGCATGAAAGAATAGCTATTTTACGGGTCTATTGTGTGATAATTTTGAAGATCTTGAATTGCCGGAATATGACGCAGAACTTCTGGGACGGACTACTAG
>JBEVXV010000205.1:0-6236 GCA_040505915.1 Sedimenticola sp.
AAAACTGTGTTTTATCTGGATGTGCCTTCTTAGGTTGTCCGCACGACACTCAGGGTACGAGTAGTCACAATAGTCACACTTGCGACGCGGTCCATGCACTTCCTTCAGATGCCGATGGAGGGCCTTCTCGTTCGCGAACCCAAGGGCTGTTTCACATCGGTGACACACGTGCTGGTGGCATTTCTCTGACATCTGGAAATACAGCACAAGGAAATATATAGTATCTGTAGTTGCTGTATACTATTAAATTTGTTATCGATGGTTCTGGAGAATGCCTTATACTGTTCTATGTTAGTTACATTTCTTGTGGTTACTTTTCTTAGGCTTAAATTACATGTTCTGTGTCTTACAGTATCTGTATCTGTGAAATTACTGTGATGGCAAAACTTTTATGTACAAAATATATAATTAAGTGTGAAAGTTCTGTAAGTAGCAGTTATACTCTGTTCAGTAGTGCAAATTATTATATTGAGATGTCAGACAACAACCAGCTCTTAGCATCACCATGATATGGTTTCAAAACGTTATGATGGACAATTCGTGGTTCTGATTTATTATTTTTCTGTATTCTGTAAACCAAATCTGTAAGTCTTGCAAGTACTGTATATGGCCCCTCCCAACCAAATTGTAACTTTGGGGAAACCGCGCGTTTCGACCGATTCTGTTGCCACACAAGATCGCCACGTTTGTATATGTTCACGTGTAATCGGTGATCATAGGTTTTCTTTTGTTTGTCGGCCGCTTTTACCATCTTTTCTCGCGCACTCGCGTGAACGTTCGCGAGTTTATTTCTCAGGGTCTGTACAAACTCACACTCAGTTTGTTCTTTGCTTTCAGGTGGTGGACCGTACAGTAGATCAATCGGCATTGTCATCTCCCTACCGAACATCATGCAGTTTGGCGAAAACCCGGTGGTTTCGTGCTGTGAGGACCTATAGGCCATCATAATGAAAGGCAGTTTTTCATCCCAGTCTCGCTGGTCCGCGGACACAAATTTAGTCATCATGCGCAAGAGTGTCCGATTGAACCTCTCAACAAGCCCATTACTCTGTGGATGATATGCTGTTGTTCGTGTTTTGTCAATGTCAAACAATAAACACATCTGTTGAAACATGTCTGCCTCAAATTGTCTCCCTTGGTCTGTGTGTATACGCATTGGCAGCCCAAAGCGACATATGACTTCGTTGACTAAGACATTGGTGACTGTTTCAGATGTAATGTTGCTCAGTGCAAATGATTCTGTCCATCGACTAAAATAGTCAGCTATTACCAGGATATATTTATTGCCCTGCCGTGTTTGGGGGAGTGGTCCTAAGATATCCAGAGCTATACACTCAAATGGCTCTCCCACTTTGACACTGCCTAATGGCGCTTTTGGTTTTCTGTCATCATTTTTGGCTTTCTGGCATTCCTCACAAGAGCGACACCATTCTTGAACATTATCTTTGAGATTAAACCAGTGAAACCTTTCTTTGATGCGGGCAATCGTTCGATTAATGCCCATATGACCAGCGGTTATATCATTGTGAAGCCGTCTGATAGCCTCGCTAACCTTTGACCTTGGGACCAGAAGTTGGTATGTATTTTCAGTCTCGGAGGCACCAAATTTTATGCGATACACGAGTCTGTCCCTTATGATGAGACTGTCCCATAGTGCCCAATAGCGTTTAAACTCAGACCCCAGATGCGAAATAGCCTTCCATTCTGGCCGAGCCTTTTCAACAAGCCAACCGTAAACCACTGAGAGTACAGAATCGCTTTGCTGAGCTCTTTCCATGTCACAAGCTTCTTGACTCTCGTCTGTGTTAGCCTCGGCTTGTGGACCCTGCTGGATAGGTACACTTAAGACCGCTTTATCCTGTGACCTAGTTATAGCTCTAACACTTTCGCTGTTACCAGACAGCTTGTCTAACGAGTCATTTACTTGTTTCTGTGTATCTTTCGCTTCCTGTCTACTACAGTAATCACAATGATCACATGGAAGCCGTGATAGGCTGTCTGCATTCATATGTTTTCTGCCAGCTCTGTACTGTATTGTTAAATCATATGTGCCCAGAGCCTCCATCCATCTGGCCATTTGTCCCTCAATGTTCTTGAAACTGAGTAGCCAGGTCAGAGCTCCATGGTCTGTCCTAACTAAGGTAGGTACACCATAGATATAATGGTGGAAGTGTTTGACTGCTTCCACCACAGCAAGCAGCTCTTTTCTGGTTATGCAGAAATTCCTTTGTGCTTTGGTTAAAGCTTTGCTGTAATATGCTACCACCTTTTCGCAACCGTCATTGACCTGTGATAGTACAGCTCCTATACCCACACCACTTGCATCGGTGTCAAGAATGAAGTTTTCTCTAATCGAAGGATAGCAAAGTACTGGCGATGTGGTAAGTGCCTGCTTTAAAGTATCAAAAGAACTTTGGCATTCATCTGTCCATGAAAATGGAGTTTGTTTCTCTGTTAGCCTATGGAGTGGTTTCGCTATTGTGGCAAAGCCCTTCACAAACCGTCTGTAATAAGAACATAGACCAAGAAAACTCCTCACGTCATGTACAGACCTTGGGGTTGGCCATTGCTGTACCACGTCTATCTTGGTCGGGTCTGTGGATACCCCGTCCTCTGATACAATGTGTCCTAGAAAACCTACGCTCTTCCGGAAAAGTTTGCACTTTGAGGGGGACAATTTCAAGCCAGCGTTTTCTAATCTTGTCAAAACCTCAGATAGTCTGTGTATGTGCTGCTCAAAACTGTCGGCAAAAACAATAATGTCATCAATATACAGTAGGCATGTTTCCCAGTGCAGACCAGCGAGCACTGCCTCCATCATTCTTTCAAACGTTGCTGGAGCGTTACACAGTCCGAAACTCATTACTTTGAATTGGTACAAGCCACACATGGTGGTAAATGCGGTTTTCTCTGCGTCTTTTGGGTCCATTTCTACTTGGAAATACCCACTCTGTAAGTCAAGCGTAGTGAACCACTTTGAACCACGCAATGTATCAATAGACTCGTCCACCCTAGGTAATGGATAACTGTCCTTATACGTCAGACTGTTCAGTTTACGATAATCTACACAAAATCGTGTAGATCCATCTTTCTTTTGTACTAGTACTATAGGCGACGACCAGGGACTCTGTGAAGGTTCTATAATTCCTTGCTGTAGCATCTTTGTAAGCTCTTCTTTAACGAGCTCTCGTTTTGCCAGTGGCAATCTACGCGGGTGCTGTTTTACTGGTGGGGCGTCACCAGTGTTTATTTTGTGTTTAACTACGCCTGTTCGACCTAAGTCTTCTTTGTTAACGGCAAATACGGACTCGTGATTCAGCAATAATTCTTTTACTCTGGATCTCTGATCAGTATCAAGAAGTTCTTGGCAGTCATCCCATATTTGTTTAATGTGGTGTGGTAGCTCTGTATGACCGTTTTCTACTCTGAGTGTATCACCGGATGATGCCTCCTGCAACAAATCAACAGCATGACAAGTCGCAATATGACTATGGGCATATAGTGTTTGCGCTTGTCCGGACAAGTTAGCAACCCTAACGGGAACGACTTCGTTACATGGATCGACTATGGTTTTGGCGACCAGGATGCCCCTGGTATCTGTCAATTCTCCAGCATGTATTACCCCTCTTGTAGTATAGGGTAAAGACCCCTCTACTACCGCGGGTATTATCATTTCTGTACTCTGTGGGATTACTGTGTTCTCTGCTACTCGTATTCTGTATACCTTAGGAAGTGTACTCTCTAAAATACATTTTTCTGTAACGCCGTTTAATGAGACCTCTCCTCTAGCTACGTCAATTTGGCAATTTTGACTTTTCATGAAGTCATAACCCAATACTGCAGGTGCCTCAATATCCGCGACGGCCATTAATTGTTTGTAGGTACAATTGCCTATATTCAATTGGAATGTCGCCTTGCCTACCACATTAACCAGACCACCATCGGCCATTTTTAACTGGGAACCAGTCTGTGTCAATTCTGGTTTATTTCCGGTCATTCTGGCATATATACTGGGGTGAATTACCGATAGAGATGAGCCTGTATCTAACAAGCAATTCATCTCTACTCCGCATATTCCGCCCAGTAAATATAAGCCATCGGGTGAGTGCTTTGTAACTGTGTCTGTTTCGGGTCTGTTTTGTAACTGGTTACTAGCTGAAAAGTGACCCTTCTTCCCAGCTATTGCCCGTTTCCCGAATTCTGGTATGTTCTGTTATTGTATGAGGTATTGGTGAACCTTGGTTCGTCAATGCGTTCAAAGTTCCGCTTGGAATAACAGTCTTTCTCCCAGTGACCATTACGACCACAAAAGTTGCAACGCTTTCTTTGCAAATTATTGCGTCTATTGCCAGAGGACATGACATGCTGCCCATTTGTGTTATTTTCAATGCCTTCTTCAAGCTGTACACGTAACTGTGCTCTCGGGTATCTCCCCGTCTTTTTACGACTGCTTTGAAATGCCTCGTACTCTAACGCGAGCTTTACTGCGGCCTCAACACTAGCCGGCTTTCCTTGGTGTACTGCCCATTCCATGTCGGGATCACAGAGGGCATCCTCAAACGCATCTCTCGCCAGGGTAGATCGAACATCGCTCCCCGTATTTGGATATGCTAATCTTACTAATCGTTTAATATCTTGGGCTAATTCTGTTAGTTGCTCGTCCCTTCTCCTGGACCTATTCTTTAGCTCAGATCTGTACAACTCTGACTGATCCTCCGGTTCAAAGCGGGAGCTTAATGCAGCTACTAAAGTTCTATATCTTTTCCTTTCATTTGGGGTTAGGTCGCTTAGTGTTACCTGCGCGTCATTACGAAGGCACAGTGCTAATTCAAAGGCTTTGGTAGCATCATTCCACCGGTTAAATTCAGCCACCATCTCAAAGTGAATTAAATATTCACGCCACCCTGTGGGCCCTGAATATGTGGCTGGCTGTTTTGGTTTCTGTTTTCCATGCCTATTTTCTGTATCTCTCGCCTCACAATGGGAGATTTGAACTGGCGATACGGCTCTCTCCTCTTGCCGCCGTGGCGTCATTCTGTCCCTTACTATACTACTCACGGGGGTGCGTTCGCATTCTCGCGAATCCTCTCCGTACCTATTGCTCTGTCTTTCTTTCTCTATTTCTGTATTTCTGTCATGGATTATTGCATCCCTAGTTTCTATCTGATTCCTCAATATCTTTATTTCCCCTACTAGGTCGTCAAGCTCTTGGCGTGACATGGTAACCGTCTCCCTTTGTCTGTGGTCCCCCATGCTATAGCGCTGGCGTAACTGGTCCTCCGTAATCAAACCTTCGTCCAGACCACAGGCATCGGGAGGCGGGAGTCGTGTTCCTGTATCACCGCTGGCTGTATCGGTGATTTCGTTGCTTGCCATTGCCGCTATTTAGTGTGTCTGAGATATAATAAAAAAAATGGCACTGTTTGAGTATCCCACCGCTGTGCCGCCAACTGTAGCGTGCCGACGATGGGGGACGACCTCGCACCTCTCAGTGATTACAAATTAAGAGATCGATATAATAGATAATGCTGCCACCAGTAATCACCGAGATTGATACAAGAGTCCCCAATCGCTGAACCGCTCAGACACACAAATACGAGCAATGGACCTGCAACAAAATACAAACCGTAATGATATTTAACAAGTTTATTATGAGAAGTTAACAACAGTTTTTACAATAAAACAAATAGCGAATCTTGGTTATCGTCCACCGTCATCCCGTATGGAATAGTCCCCTCATCTGTATACGTCCGTGTATCCGGGTGTTGTACCCATTCCGGGCCGGAGCTGCACCTGGATCGGATGGGGTGTATTTGTCTGTGTTCTCTGTGTGTATCTTCTTACTGTAAATGCGCGGTATAGTATCTGTATATCTTCTCACGATAAACGCGCAGTATCGCCAATAACCGACGGATCTTGGTGGCAACCCCGTACGTAGACGTTCGTATCTGATAGACCAAATCCCGAAACGGGTATATGGATGTTGTATCAGGGGCGGATCTGGAGAGGTATTATTAAATTCTCTGGTGGCGAGTTTGTGTAGTTGTGCCGATAAATTGACGCACGTTCGTGGTGGTTATGAAGAGAAAAGTGTTAGTGTATGTGGGAGTTGGACTTGCATGAGTCGGGTGTGAGATTCCGAACTATGTAGGATCTGTGTGCATGCAGCACTCACATCTGTGACAATGTAGAACCTGTGAGGTTCCGATTGGTGAGGTTCTCAGATTTGAGGTTCC
>JBEVXV010000206.1:0-9798 GCA_040505915.1 Sedimenticola sp.
AGCTCTGACCTGCAGGGAAATATTCAACGGATGCAGCATCATAAATATGAATTAATGAAATAACTGTATCCGAAAGGGGGCCATGAAGCCCAAAACGAAATATTATATGTTAAAGTAATATTGAGTGCCCCCAAGGATACAGCCACAGAGAAACCTCCTAAATAGGTTACCGACCTGTTACTGGCACATCCTGGCCTGTGCCCTCCGGATCGCTCCCTTCTCCACATGGATGTATCTAGTGTAGCATGACGATGACCAACGCCCAAGAGTTTGTATTAGGTGATCCTCCACATTTGCAGCGGCAGCACTACTGGCTGCACCGATCCTAAATGAGTGTCCACTGTAGTTCTCCTCGTTGTAACCGAGTTTACACATGATTTGCTTGAGATAGGACAAAAACTTACTCCTTGTAAATGGTCTGTCCTCGTCATCCACAAACAAAGGAGCATCCTTACCGACGACAGAATTCCATGTTCGACGATGATATAAGTACTTCACCATCAATGATACTGGGCACCAGCAAGTAGATTTGTTCGCATATATTTGTATATCCACACCTACTCGGAAAGGATCCATCTTTGATGTAGGTAACTTCAGAATAAACATTGACTGATCCGTTTCAAAAGTAACATCCTTAACTTTCAAGTAAGTATGAACATGAGTATCCCGCGATTTCATAGTAAATTCACCACAACGAAGAAACCCAAAATATGCCACCACACACATACATTGTAATGTTAAATCGATTCTGGGAGTAAATGCACCTTCACGTAACAAGTCACATATTTGACACAGCATGGTGAAAGTTATGGGTAACCTAGATGGAGTATTGGTTCTTCGACTGCGTTGAATACCCCGAAGAATACATTGTAATCTGTCGGCCGACGCCAGAGGATTTGCATAACCCGCTTGCAAATACTGAAACCGGACACCGGCTAAATACAGTTTAATTGTTGTCCACTGCAACTTCAAAGACGTATGACAATAAGTCACAAAATAAATCAGAACATCTTCAGAAAGAACTGGCAATGTGCCAGCATACACAATAGCCCCTGATAACGTCAGAAACTGTAATAAGCACTGGAAGCCTCTCCTATACACAGAGTTTGTCGTTGGAGCTATTGACACCTCCCATAAGTTTGTGACCTCCTCGGCTAATTCATCTGTAACTCGGAAACCGGGAGGCAGGCCACCGGTTCTCTGTCTGCATTTGGGGCAAGACGTCGGAACTGCAACATGTTGAAACGGGACAACGCGTCAGCTATTACATTTGTCCGACCCGGAATGTGTTTAGCGTTAATCAAAAACTGACCCTTTGCTGCGCACCAAATCAACCTACGAACGAACTTCTGAATGAATGACACTTTTGATCGACCTTTATTGATGATATCTACTGTTGCAGCATTATCACAGTTCACGACTATACGTTTCTGAGCCCATTTACCCCCCCATAACACTGCAGCCATCACAATGGGATACAATTCATACAATGCCATAGATGCTACATCAGCGGAAGGTACGAAGTCTATGGGAAATTCCCCTTGAAACCATTGCTCCCCATACACGCCAGCAAATGCACGTGGTGTCGCATCTGTGAATAATTGCATGTCGTCTGCTAAAGTAATTTCATCATGCATAAACATAGAAACACCATTCCACTGACTAAGGAACATGGACCACATTCGCATGTCTGATTTGCATTCAGCAGTGAGTTTGACATGATGATGCAATTTCTTGACCGATGCTGACAATGAAATCAAATATGACACAAAGGCACGCCCTGGATAAATCACTCTACATGCATAATTTAAATGTCCGAGCAAGCTCAACAGTTCCCGTTTGGTACAAGAATTCCGGTTTGAAAATGAATGCAGCAGACTTGCAATTCTCTCAGTCTTCTCAACCGGCAGCCTCGTTTCGAATCGAATAGCGTCTAATATCAAGCCTAAGTACACTATTTCATTGACTGGCCCAACCGTCTTTGTCGGAGATAATGGAACACCCAAGGCTTCAAAAACAGATAACAAGATCCTCATAGTCTTATTCGCGTCAGCCCTTGGTGGATCTATGGTAAGGAAGTCATCCAGTAGATGCAAACAATATTTGACAGCATAGTTATTTTGTAGAATCCAACAGATAGCTCTTGAAAGAGAATCAAAGATTTTCGGACTCGAACGACTACCAAACACCAATCTTGTGTAGAAATAATATTTATTGTTCCATCTGATGCCGTGGAAAGGCCACAACTCTTCTCTGATTGGAATTTGCTTAAATGCATCTCGAATGTCAACTTTATTGAGCCAAGCACCCCGACCAAGCGTCTTTATCACTTTAATTGCATTGTCAATAGTGGTGTATGTTAACGAAAATTCATCTTTATCAATTAGATCATTCAAACTGGGGTGTAACAGATTTTCATGTGGAGCGGATAAGTCTACAATTAATCTCTTTTTTCCAGAATACTTTCCTTCCGCTATTCCTACTGGACTGATGCGATATTGTGAATACGGAATAGCATCAAACGGTCCAATTAAATAACCATTGGCTAACTCTGACGCTATCAATTGAGATGTTATATCAGGTTGCTTAATTGCTGACAACAAGTTTTTGCAAACATAAGGCAGTAGAGGTAAAGAAGACAACCCGGTATCAAAACCATATAAAAATCCGTCTATCAAATAACTTTGAAATGACACGTCTGGATGAAATTGCAACTCTGATGCTAATCGCTGTACATTGATCGGACTTCTACTCGGTGCTATCTCACAACTGGAATCTTTTGACCTTGCAAGTTTTTTGACAGGTTGCACCTGGTTCTCGGATGATTAGATTGCTTACACAGTAAACAGACGTGTGCATTCTTGCATGTTACCCAATGACAACCCCGAATGCTGTTGAAATTGTTACAAATTTCCTGCCCTTGGTACATGACACGCTCCCTCCCCAATTTATCATTGGTTGCGTTTGACCGACTAACGGGTTGAACCCCAGAGAACGATGACCTGGTGACATACGAAGAACCACTTGTACTTGTAGGTACGCCTGATGGCTGATTCACTAGTGTTGGGCAGAACGAAGTTGAGTGTAGTGTGCTCCCACATGTCAAACAACTATTCGCTTTACAATTCGTGAAAATGGAACAGAATAGGGTGTTATTCCTTATCGACCAATCCACTTTGATGTTGTTATATTTGAGATGCGCTGCTGCTTGAGCGGAAAATGTTTTATGATACTCGTAAAAGCCAACACCCCCGAAACGTGAAGACATCTCCAAAATGTCCCGTTCATATGCATCCAGTTCTGGTCTGCGTTGAGGATGTGCTTTGCACATAATGTTCTTATAAATCCCAAACGCCTGTATAAATTGACTGATGGACAACACCGTATTCAAACGCGGGTCAGATTTTTGTCCGGATACCGAATCCGACGGAATTTGGTAAGATGGTATAAGCAAAGCTGCCAGATTGACGTCCCTACCTTCTGATATTTGTCTCTGGAGGCTAGGATGCACGATTTCCACTAACGGCAACGTCTCGGCTGCATAACCATATGTGGAACGTTGAATTGGCGAAACAAAATTGGGAACATTTACATCAAATTGACGAACTGGAATGTTGTTGTTGTTGTTGTTGTTGAAGGACGTGGTATCCTCCGGGCGCTGATTTTCTGTCGCACCACGTTGTTCATACGAGCAGAATAACGTTCCTTCTCGAGAACACGAACCACTCTCCCTTGTATGGGAAGATGTCCCCGACGCGTGCATCTGCCCTTCAGTAGTGGTTAGGTCCGACATCCTGGTAGAACTATTGCGCACGACTTTGTCTACCGTTTCCGCCAAACTGGAAACCGTGTGATGCAGTGCCGAGACGCTCTTCTGGAGTTCTGCAACCGAGTCCGACGAAGTACTTTCGATTCTGATCTCAGCTGACTGCGCCTGCGCAGATCCACATTCCTCCGATGAAGGTCGGGCACCTGCTGTCTGGGACGAAGTAGTCCTACTATCGGTTCTGCTTTCAGCTGGCAGCGCATGCGCAGATCCACAGTTCTCCGCCGACGAACGGGCACCTGCCGTCTGACACGTCTGGCTGTCTAGACGAGCTCCGGGATCGCTGATCGCCGCGGTTTGATACGCTCGAAGGAGCCGGCGTTTGGTATCCCGAATTCCGGGATGAACACCTAATTTAACTAATTCTTCCCTCAGCTTAACAGCTGTCCAATTCGCGGGATTGGATACGTCGTAAACAGGTGGCACTTGAATGTCATTCCCCGTCGTTGATCTCTTAGACTTAGAACGCGCGTTCACAGAGAGGTCACGTGCATCGTCCGAGGCGGACACTGACCGTCGTTTCCGACCTGAACGCGAAGCCATGACCTATGTAACTTCACACACAAACACTATTTATCCGTGCTATAGTCGTTTATCAAGCTGCACAGTACGCATAACGTTATCCTATATAATCCGTTAATAACTCGAAATGATGAATAATATTAATTATATGATCCAGCGGAATGAAATAGTAGATTAAATTCGATATGCATGAAAATTCCCGATGTAGAATTATTAAATATCTGAAACATCCGTAACTAATGTTCACTGAATGGAGTATACGGTCACACTGCGGACCACATCCCCCGCACCTACAATCATAGCCCTTCCTACATACATGTATAAATGTTTAGTCAGCAAAAACTGAGCCAATCATAATTGTGCGTTGCGTTCGTCATATCTAAATAAATCATAATTCTGCGCAGCAGCCTCTAATGTTACCAATGTCACCTCTAAACATCGGTGACCCTGGTACGCTTGTACGTGAGTGATTCTGCATCCGATTATTGTTTGTAGGCCAATTTTCTCGGCATGGTGCATGTACATGTGATTCCCTGATATCATTAGTATATAAACTCAAATTATAAATTTTCATTTTATATACTAATTAATTATTAGCTTTAGTTACCCCGATTATCTCTGCCAGTTGACATATAATGTACGCCCCCACACCCCGCCCATCCAGCATCTGAAACACACTCCGATACCACTCATTTTATGCAACATAAATGTGATGCTCAACAGTGGAATATCTTGACTGATTCTTTTAACGCGAATCTAAATTTAACATATCGTAATATATAGCACCGGTACTATTTCAACATATATCTAATACAGTATTTGGCATCTCCTTGGGGGCTACTCACTATTTCTTATAGCACTGCATCAAATCGAACACCCCCTGCAGATGAAAGCCAGCCACTTTGAATATGTAACATATGATCTATAATCCTTATGAATGTCACAGGAGATATCTTGATTATTGCAGAGCGATAGTAACAGCTGTTGGGCAACTGATGCGAGCTGTTATGTGAATGTAATGAGACGCCGTGAATGAAACAGCTTTTGAGAATGATGATAGCTGTAATGAGATGAGACGCCGTGAATGAAATATGATGAAATGAGACGCCGTGAATGATAGGATGGGACGGCGTGAAATCATGAAAATATGGACGGCGTGAATGTAACATGATCTGATGAGACGGCGTGAATGAACATGAATGATCGTACATGGAAAAGTTTGTTGGGATGATGTACTAAATCAAGCGATCTCCTGAATGTTTTGCCCCATGCATGATGGGCTATCTCAGACATAAATCTTGTAAAGAGCTCTGACCTGCAGGGAAATATTCAACGGATGCAGCATCATAAATATGAATTAATGAAATAACTGTATCCGAAAGGGGGCCATGAAGCCCTGACTGTATCCTAAAGGGAAAGGGGGCCATGAAGCCAATTGCACATAGGCCCTTACACAGTGAGCAACCCCTATAGACCGAATGTTATCAGCACATGCAACTTGCTTGAGCAACGGAATTAAACAGAGAACATAATAACCATAATAGATTTTCATCTTTTACCTAATACATATGATAATAAAGGTGGAGCTGGGGTGGTGGCGGGTATCTGAAACATCCGTAACTAATGTTCACTGAATGGAGTATACGGTCACACTGCGGACCACATCCCCCGCACCTACAATCATAGCCCTTCCTACATACATGTATAAATGTTTAGTCAGCAAAAACTGAGCCAATCATAATTGTGCGTTGCGTTCGTCATATCTAAATAAATCATAATTCTGCGCAGCAGCCTCTAATGTTACCAATGTCACCTCTAAACATCGGTGACCCTGGTACGCTTGTACGTGAGTGATTCTGCATCCGATTATTGTTTGTAGGCCAATTTTCTCGGCATGGTGCATGTACATGTGATTCCCTGATATCATTAGTATATAAACTCAAATTATAAATTTTCATTTTATATACTAATTAATTATTAGCTTTAGTTACCCCGATTATCTCTGCCAGTTGACATATAATGTACGCCCCCACACCCCGCCCATCCAGCATCTGAAACACACTCCGATACCACTCATTTTATGCAACATAAATGTGATGCTCAACAGTGGAATATCTTGACTGATTCTTTTAACGCGAATCTAAATTTAACATATCGTAATATATAGCACCGGTACTATTTCAACATATATCTAATACAGTATTTGGCATCTCCTTGGGGGCTACTCACTATTTCTTATAGCACTGCATCAAATCGAACACCCCCTGCAGATGAAAGCCAGCCACTTTGAATATGTAACATATGATCTATAATCCTTATGAATGTCACAGGAGATATCTTGATTATTGCAGAGCGATAGTAACAGCTGTTGGGCAACTGATGCGAGCTGTTATGTGAATGTAATGAGACGCCGTGAATGAAACAGCTTTTGAGAATGATGATAGCTGTAATGAGATGAGACGCCGTGAATGAAATATGATGAAATGAGACGCCGTGAATGATAGGATGGGACGGCGTGAAATCATGAAAATATGGACGGCGTGAATGTAACATGATCTGATGAGACGGCGTGAATGAACATGAATGATCGTACATGGAAAAGTTTGTTGGGATGATGTACTAAATCAAGCGATCTCCTGAATGTTTTGCCCCATGCATGATGGGCTATCTCAGACATAAATCTTGTAAAGAGCTCTGACCTGCAGGGAAATATTCAACGGATGCAGCATCATAAATATGAATTAATGAAATAACTGTATCCGAAAGGGGGCCATGAAGCCCAAAACGAAATATTATATGTTAAAGTAATATTGAGTGCCCCCAAGGATACAGCCACAGAGAAACCTCCTAAATAGGTTACCGACCTGTTACTGGCACATCCTGGCCTGTGCCCTCCGGATCGCTCCCTTCTCCACATGGATGTATCTAGTGTAGCATGACGATGACCAACGCCCAAGAGTTTGTATTAGGTGATCCTCCACATTTGCAGCGGCAGCACTACTGGCTGCACCGATCCTAAATGAGTGTCCACTGTAGTTCTCCTCGTTGTAACCGAGTTTACACATGATTTGCTTGAGATAGGACAAAAACTTACTCCTTGTAAATGGTCTGTCCTCGTCATCCACAAACAAAGGAGCATCCTTACCGACGACAGAATTCCATGTTCGACGATGATATAAGTACTTCACCATCAATGATACTGGGCACCAGCAAGTAGATTTGTTCGCATATATTTGTATATCCACACCTACTCGGAAAGGATCCATCTTTGATGTAGGTAACTTCAGAATAAACATTGACTGATCCGTTTCAAAAGTAACATCCTTAACTTTCAAGTAAGTATGAACATGAGTATCCCGCGATTTCATAGTAAATTCACCACAACGAAGAAACCCAAAATATGCCACCACACACATACATTGTAATGTTAAATCGATTCTGGGAGTAAATGCACCTTCACGTAACAAGTCACATATTTGACACAGCATGGTGAAAGTTATGGGTAACCTAGATGGAGTATTGGTTCTTCGACTGCGTTGAATACCCCGAAGAATACATTGTAATCTGTCGGCCGACGCCAGAGGATTTGCATAACCCGCTTGCAAATACTGAAACCGGACACCGGCTAAATACAGTTTAATTGTTGTCCACTGCAACTTCAAAGACGTATGACAATAAGTCACAAAATAAATCAGAACATCTTCAGAAAGAACTGGCAATGTGCCAGCATACACAATAGCCCCTGATAACGTCAGAAACTGTAATAAGCACTGGAAGCCTCTCCTATACACAGAGTTTGTCGTTGGAGCTATTGACACCTCCCATAAGTTTGTGACCTCCTCGGCTAATTCATCTGTAACTCGGAAACCGGGAGGCAGGCCACCGGTTCTCTGTCTGCATTTGGGGCAAGACGTCGGAACTGCAACATGTTGAAACGGGACAACGCGTCAGCTATTACATTTGTCCGACCCGGAATGTGTTTAGCGTTAATCAAAAACTGACCCTTTGCTGCGCACCAAATCAACCTACGAACGAACTTCTGAATGAATGACACTTTTGATCGACCTTTATTGATGATATCTACTGTTGCAGCATTATCACAGTTCACGACTATACGTTTCTGAGCCCATTTACCCCCCCATAACACTGCAGCCATCACAATGGGATACAATTCATACAATGCCATAGATGCTACATCAGCGGAAGGTACGAAGTCTATGGGAAATTCCCCTTGAAACCATTGCTCCCCATACACGCCAGCAAATGCACGTGGTGTCGCATCTGTGAATAATTGCATGTCGTCTGCTAAAGTAATTTCATCATGCATAAACATAGAAACACCATTCCACTGACTAAGGAACATGGACCACATTCGCATGTCTGATTTGCATTCAGCAGTGAGTTTGACATGATGATGCAATTTCTTGACCGATGCTGACAATGAAATCAAATATGACACAAAGGCACGCCCTGGATAAATCACTCTACATGCATAATTTAAATGTCCGAGCAAGCTCAACAGTTCCCGTTTGGTACAAGAATTCCGGTTTGAAAATGAATGCAGCAGACTTGCAATTCTCTCAGTCTTCTCAACCGGCAGCCTCGTTTCGAATCGAATAGCGTCTAATATCAAGCCTAAGTACACTATTTCATTGACTGGCCCAACCGTCTTTGTCGGAGATAATGGAACACCCAAGGCTTCAAAAACAGATAACAAGATCCTCATAGTCTTATTCGCGTCAGCCCTTGGTGGATCTATGGTAAGGAAGTCATCCAGTAGATGCAAACAATATTTGACAGCATAGTTATTTTGTAGAATCCAACAGATAGCTCTTGAAAGAGAATCAAAGATTTTCGGACTCGAACGACTACCAAACACCAATCTTGTGTAGAAATAATATTTATTGTTCCATCTGATGCCGTGGAAAGGCCACAACTCTTCTCTGATTGGAATTTGCTTAAATGCATCTCGAATGTCAACTTTATTGAGCCAAGCACCCCGACCAAGCGTCTTTATCACTTTAATTGCATTGTCAATAGTGGTGTATGTTAACGAAAATTCATCTTTATCAATTAGATCATTCAAACTGGGGTGTAACAGATTTTCATGTGGAGCGGATAAGTCTACAATTAATCTCTTTTTTCCAGAATACTTTCCTTCCGCTATTCCTACTGGACTGATGCGATATTGTGAATACGGAATAGCATCAAACGGTCCAATTAAATAACCATTGGCTAACTCTGACGCTATCAATTGAGATGTTATATCAGGTTGCTTAATTGCTGACAACAAGTTTTTGCAAACATAAGGCAGTAGAGGTAAAGAAGACAACCCGGTATCAAAACCATATAAAAATCCGTCTATCAAATAACTTTGAAATGACACGTCTGGATGAAATTGCAACTCTGATGCTAATCGCTGTACATTGATCGGACTTCTACTCGGTGCT
>JBEVXV010000207.1:0-9901 GCA_040505915.1 Sedimenticola sp.
TTAGTTTAAACAATATTTTATTTCATATAAGTACAAGTACAGATAGATACAAATCAATATAGGATTAGAAAACAAGCTGTTAAGCTTATATGAATTCTGCTCCTACAAAAGCATGTTTTGTGAAATGGTTAAGGAACAAGCGTGTGAAATAAAGATGTTGTTTATACTTAAGTAACCAAAAAAAATAATAATATTGATGACACTCATATACCTGCAATAAACACACAACTCCACATAGTGTCGAAGGAACCATAACCACGCCATCCGTCCACCACACACCGCCCAGCCCCACCCCCAGCCACGCACGCAGCCCAACGCTGGAGGCAGTAACTCGAACAGGTAAATCACGGCATTGTGTAAGAAATATGTATATTGTTAGAATCGTTTAGTGGCGAGCAAGTATTTTTGAACCTGGATAAAAATGTACTTGTTCTCTTCAAATGTTAAGCGTTCGCTACCATATAAAAGATTGTCAACGAGAGGTGGACAAGGAAGATTACTTAGGTGTAGTTGTCTTAGGTGCTGGTACATGTTACAGTGTAGCAAGAAATGTTTAGTCGTTTCTATGGCTCCGCAAGTACAATTTGGTGTGTCAATGATGGATCTCCTGTGAAGGTCAAAGTTCAGAGAGCTACATGATAGTCTTAGACGGGAGTGCAGTACTTGTCCCTGTCTCGATCCAACATTATATAACGGCGATGGCTTGGATTTCTGTTTGTTCAACCGTGTTTTGAATGACGCTATACTTGGGGCGTTACGGGTAGGTTCTGAGAGTCGGTTCCAATCCCGAATAGTAGAAGGAAGGAATGAGTTATTATAAAGCTGGGTGCGGCATGGTATTAGGGGTATATCTGATGCGTTTCTTAGATTGTATCGGTTTTGGGGTTGTTGTGGGATTAATTCATTGAGATATGCGGGTGTTTTTTGGTTATTCATTTTATAGAAAAGTAATAATTTATGGTTATTTCGCCTATTATCTAGAGTTTCCCATTTAAGTTCCAGGTAAAGTTTATCGATATTACAAAGTTTTGTAGCTCCGCACACGATGCGCGCAGCTTCGATTTGTACAGATTCGAGCTGGTTCTTTAATTCGAGTGTACAATTACTCCAGACAACGTCTGCATACTCTAATAAGGGGCGGATTAAGGAAATATACATACGTTCCAATGCAGTTCGGTTTAGTAAAAACTTAAAAGATCTTAACATACCTATTCTCTGCCAAGCTTTGTTTATATATGTTGAAATATGTGTGTTCCATTTTCCATCGTCTGATAAGGTAAGACCCAAGTGTTTGTGCTCTTTAAAGGTATTTAGTGTTTGTCCATTCATTGAGAGATCAGGATGTTGTGGTTTGTTTAATTTTTTGGAGAAAATCATAGTTTCTGTCTTTAAAGGATTGAATTTTACCAGCCAATTTACAGACCATCTGTGAATAGTTTCTAAGTCAAGGTTTAGGGTGGTAGATGATGATAGTGGGTCATCAACAATTATATATAAGCTAGTGTCGTCGGCAAACAGACGAATATTGGAGTGTATGTCGTTTACTATGTCATTGATATATATTAGAAATAGAAGAGGGCCTAATATAGAGCCCTGAGGCACACCAGCATTAATGGATGTCCAGCGGGAAGATGAGTTGCCATGGACAACGCGTTGTTTTCTTTGGGAAAGATATGAAGAAAACCAGTCAAGTAGATTGCCGGTGATTCCAAGAGAAGAAAGTTTAAATAGGAGTCCTTTGTGCCAGACTCGGTCAAATGCTTTAGAGATGTCACAAAATACTGCTCGAACTTCCTTTCCTTCATCTAGTGCTTTACAAATGTCGTTGTATATATAGGTCAGCTGATTTACTGTTGAGTCGCCCTTTATAAAACCAGACTGGAATGGCGTAAGTTTATTATTAGTGGTTATAAAGTTATATAAGTATTTATGTACACATCGTTCCATAAGCTTACCTAGACAGCTAAGAAGGGATATAGGTCTATAATTCTGAGGGTCTGTGGGGTCAGATTTTTTAAAGATTGGGGTGACGTTTGCCAGTTTCCATGAAGATGGGAAGGCCGATTTACTAATTAGCTTATTAAAGTAGTTTGCGAGTGGAACAGAAAGTTCTCGAGCTCCTTCGCGCAACAGTCGAGGGCTAATTAGATCTGGTCCGCTAGCTTTCGAGGGATTTACCAAATTTATCGCATCAATGACGTCCGTCGGGGATATTAAAAGTGTTGATAAATATGGTAATGACAAGGGGGGAGTGGGAGGTAATCTATTCATACTGTCGTCGAGTGTCGATTGCTTAGAAAAGTAATTATTTAGTGTCTCTGTTTTTTCATCGTCAGATATGGCTTCCTTACCGTCGTCTACTAATGTTGGAATAGTTGTTGATGTATTTTTAGATTTCAGTTGTTTGGCGAGTTTGAACCAATCTTTCGCGGTGGTATTTGGGTCATTAACCTTTTCTATAATTTTAGTGTCGTAGTCAGATTTACATTTGCGTATTAACTTCGTTACTTCATTTCTCAGTTTGCGAAAGTTAGACCAGGCAGACTCCGTGTTGGTAAATTTTGCCGTTTTATGAGCTTTCTTCCGTTTTCTTATTAGTTTTCTAATATTGTTATTGAACCATGGTATGTCGTTTGGTCGTATCGTAACTATTTTATTAGGTATTGTTTCGGAAGCTGCATTTATAATAGAGTCCGCAATCGAGTCTGCTGTTGTGTCTAAGTTTTCGTTGTTAAGAATTTCCTGCCAGTTTATTGCATTTAATTTGTTTCTAAATTCGTCATAGTTACCTTGGTTATAGAGCCATATTTTTCTTTTATATGTAGTGACAGTCGATTTTATGGATTTAATTACCGCCACTACTGGGCAGTGGTATCTGATTAGGTCGGGAATAAATGGATCTGCAACAAAACTTGTAATAATTTGTCTTGCATGTTTAACAAATATAAGGTCGATGAGTGAACATGAGTTTTCCGTAAAATGAGTAGGTGTTGAAATTAATTGTTCTGCGTCGTAAGAAGTAATTAGTCGGCTAATTTTATTAGCATCTGATTTAAGTACATTTATATTGAAATCACCAGACACAATGATGTTGTCGCAAATTTGATTAAAAGCACGGTCAATGGATTCTTCCAGCAAGATCCAATGGTTATTATTTGAGTCAGGCGGTCTGTAAATACCCCCAATTATATTTTGTTTCATGTTAGTGACTATTTCTATCCATACAGACTCAATACCATTAATTTCTAAATCTGGGCGCCGTTTGGCGTGAATGCCCTCCCTTACATATATTGCTACCCCTCCACCTTGACGAGCTAACCTGTCACATCGAAAAGGGAGGTTAAAATTAGAGATATATAGGTCGTCATTAGAAGTTGTTTGTGAGAGCCATGTCTCTGTGAAAATAAGTATATCATATGGTTGCGATTCAACTTGCAGAATGTCTAATTTTGGTTTTAAACTCTGTATGTTGAGATGCATTACACTGAGACCTTTATTTAAAAGATGCGCGTATGACTCAGTTGATACTGAAGATGAGTCGGATGTGTCGATGTTTGGACCCGGATGAGGATGAATGTCGCCGGCTAAAAAAAGCATCAATCTTTGTATGTTAATGACGAAAATTGCAGTGCGTTTTAAACTAGATTGTGCATGTATGCTACACCGGGAGTATGCTGCCTCCAGGGGCACGGAATCCATTAAACTAGGTACTATGGAACCGAGTCGTGTACCATTACGTAATATGAGGGTTCCGTGGACCATCGTTGTGCATCGCGCGCAACACTGAGAAAGACGGGCGGGGAGAGTTGGACGGGATGACGTGGATACATTAGCACCAATGTGGTGTCGCAAGCATACCGCATGCATATCAGAGAAAAAAAATAATTAAAAAATACAAAAATGAATGGTGACATCTTTCCTTTGAACAAGTTCAGGAGTGGACAAGATCGAGCATGGTATGACAAGTAGTAACACGGTACAGTGACAAGGAATATAAATAATTGTACATACATGTATACTACCAGTACAGTTGGATAGTAATCATAGAAAGTGAGCAGCTGGTGTTTTATAGTTACATCGAATAAAATATTTCTAACAGAATACTTATGAAATAGACTTAACAGAACAGACGAAACCTGATAAGTTTTACAATACTGTTTGTTTGTGGCCGGCTAATCGTGGTATACACTGGTTCATAATGGTAGTGAACTGGCATAGAACAGGTATGTTTGACAGACAGAAATAAACTTTATAAAAGCTAGACAAACACGGCTAGTTAAATAGCATCCTGGTATATCGATATACATGTAGTTAGATGGCTCAAGGGATGTCTGCATGTCAGTTGGTACCTCCATGTAGAGTTGGACTCAAGATTAATCGGTCTCTGTAATAATACAGATACATGAGAAATAATGCGACACAAACCAATGCAATTAACGGTTATGGGGAACAACTGAGTGTGTACTTGTAATGGTTTGTGCTGTATTACCTCCCCTGCACTATCGTTTTCCAAGTACAACTCTGGTGCGTCCGTTTACTACACGTGTATAAACATGATAAAGATGTACTCATGGTATGATTCGGTTGACACAAGGTGCGTAGTTTTCATTCAGTAGATTATTAGTAAACAATATGTACATGGTTCACACTAACGGTTGCAACGGTGGTATAACAATAGGTAATGACATGTAAAGAGACGCGCTGTGGTCATTGTGTGTCCATTCAGCAGAAAATCTGTGCGACATATATTTACTCATAATAAGTACTATAAATAATGTGCAATAGTCTCTATGGGTAGGGTGTTCTGAATATTTTGGATACTATTGGCATATTCACAAGTGGCTTTGAACTCCTATATCCTACCCCAAAATAAAATGCTGTTGGAAACAGATTAGGAGCAGCTCAGATTGATCATATGAGCAATCTGATCAGCTCCTACACCCCTTTCCAATTAATTAATATATGAGTGCACAATAATATACCTTTAACTGCTATATTTTTACTTCCTTTTGAAGAGTTCTCAGTGAATACGGACCAAAACACTGTAAACACTGCAGATCCTGACGGGCCGTCCCGTGGCGAGCCGGCTGGTCCGGATCTGCGGTGATTGTCAGTATCTGTGTGGGTTTACCGGTAACTGTATGAGTCCGCTTACATAGTTAATTTTCTTTGTTAACCCTTTCAACACCCCATACCTCTATAAAGATAACGTTTGCAATCAGTGCAGATCTAGACGAGCCGGCTCGCAACGAGCCGTCTCATCAGGATCCCCACTGTTTGCCAATAGTTTTCAAATTCGAAAAACATACCATTTCTGAAGAATGGAATAGCCTGAACACATGAATGGACAAATGAAATAGCACAAAACATTGGCATGGAACAGTCCATTAAGTTACTTGGTGTTGACCGGGTTAACATAACTCTTACGGGTTAAATGACAAAACAGATGGAGTCCAAAATGTTCCAATTCACATGCGCAGGAGCTAAGTATACGGCATAAACAATGTACAGTGAAAACCATGTCAGGCCGTCGAGCGATAGTTATCAAGTGTAAATGAAGTTCTTTTTAAAGGAAGTGAAACTTTCGCTATATGATAGTGGCGGACTTAACATATATACCGGGTGCAATATTTTACAACGGTAATACATTCTATTATGTATATGTACATGCATGCCACTATAATGAGCCATTTACTTACTTATACAACGGTAATACATTCTATTATGTATATGTACATGCATGCCACTATAATGAGCCATTTACTTACTTATACATGTATTACTATATCAGTGCAGAAAACGGCCTGTAGTCACGTTATGCTAAGTTATGTACCATCTTGATCGTAATATATTTGTTGGGAACTAGGAAATAATAAGTTTCTACACCGGGATTTTCCCAGATCAGCATGCGCATGTGCATAGTATTCAGGAAATACTTTTTTCTCACTATTATAGCAGCAACAATAATTGAAGCAAAATATTTTCATCAAACCCATTATGTGAGTGTGCAGAAGAAAAATAACAGACAACAATAGCGATACAACATTTCGGTCAGGACATACACTGTTGTTTGATCCATCATTAGAGAAGCATCACTAATCACAGCAAAAGGTTATCATCAGGCCCTATTGTGTAGGTGTGCCAAATACATTTTAACCCTTTCATTCCCACAGGCCTGCACAATGGTATTGGCATACATTGTATATCCAGGATCTACGCTCTTTGCGAATACAGTTCATACCTTCACAACTAGAAAAGCCATATATACCTAAATGGACAAGTGGGCTGGTTTTGTTGAGAGTACTAGCTCGTATAGACACTAAATGATATTTACGCTAGAGCCGGCCCCCTTCTCGTTTGATACAATTGTTATAGCATGTTGTTATAGTTGTCTGTTTACGTATATCTCCGGTACTGACGTACATGGCAGCGCATGAGAACCGTCCCCAAACGAGACGATCTTCATGCGCCGAAAAGCACGTCTCCCACCAGAGAACAATAACATCCGACTACAACTTACATATCACGCCTAGTATTATAAAGTACAATACAATTGTATTGTATTATATTGTATTATAAAGATATTATGATGGTGGTCTCTTTGGATAATAATTATACTATACATGCAAGTGGCATAAATTACTATGTAACTAGAATTATCAAACAATACACATGTACATTATACAACTCTGTCAATACTAAAGTGCTACATGGTCTCAGTTCTTGCTGTGTTTCACGTTCCATTTACGCTTGTTGAAGTTTCATAAGAAACTTAGTTGGATGTTGTTCATCATGTTCGTATGGATACGGACTAATATTGGTGAAGTATTAATGAACATTACTATTAGTATATTGACCCAAATAGGTAATTGCTTGATCAGTAGTTGTTTGCAGGGACATCCGTCCATTCGCTGACCCAGTTAAGCGGGCGCTGTGCAGAAATATAATAAACTAGAGTATGTAGTACAAACATGGACAATCGCCTGCTCGTGAAGTCGAATTGTGTGAGTTTTGAGAATCAATGACCCAGAGCCGTACACGCGGTATATGGCATTGCTGCTGATTGGTTCACATGTCTACTATTATCATAAAGCGTAGTACTTGTTTCCATATTTGGCAAGTGTGTTGTTCTGGTTCATTGGTATGATTCACACGCCACATGATTGGTCGGGCATTTGACATTGACATCATAATATGAGCCGCATCGCGAGAAAACCAACAAAGCGGTCCACGCGCAAAGCATCGACCCGGATCAGCCCGCGCTGTCCGCGCACGCTAATTCGGACCGACACTTTCCGCCTCCTGGGGACACTCCGTTCCAGGAACCATTACTCTATACATGTAGCTCTATCATCCATGTGCGGAAAATGGCAGCCCGGATCATTGAGCTGCGCAAAGTGATCCGGGCGAACATTTCACGCAAATGTCACACCGTTGGCCTTCCCGCGACGCCGCCCACACATTATTATGGTATATCCATAGAAAGTAAACATTTTTTTAGAACGTAAAACAGTCAACATATCAAGCTAGTCTTATTGCATGGAGTGTGTATATAATAATAATAATAAACACAACATCAATCTAAAATGATTACAGTAATTTGGGGTGGATGCTAATACATGATTGTATAATCCATGGTCTGGGCATAACCAGCTTCAACAAAAAATAAATCAGCATAATCAAGCTAATCTTATTGCATGGAGTGTGTATATAATAATAGTAATAAACACAACATCAATTTAAAATTATTACAGTAATTTTGGGTGGATGCTAATACATGATTGTATAATCCATGGTCTGGGCGTAACCAGCTTCAACAAATGGTTAAACAAAAATAAAAAAAAAAATCTACTCGTAGCTTGGTCATTTGCACCCAATGTTGACACAGACCAGCCTGCGCATCCGCTCAGTCTCATCGGTGTCCTCACTGGTCGCCATACAATGAATGATCAGGCGTTTGAATTAAAAGCCTTCGTATATGTGTGCTTTTTCTAATGCATGAATATACTATATTTACACGATACATAACGTTATTCGTGAGACAGTCGGGCCAGTCTATACTGCCTACGTGCTGTATTAAGCCCGTTTTCGAGTGTGTTGTAAATTAATTTCCCGTGCGAGAATGACTACAAACTCTGCTGGGATGCATACCTGTGTACAATAGGTGACAAAGATGTTTTTGTCTCGTGCATGATATGAAAACTTCAATGTGTACATATATTGAATTCATAATTTACACGTTCGCCAGCAATGTTACGAGTACACTTTTAAGTAGGTCGATACAGAACTATTAATTGTCTAATGCATGTGGTGCATGTTTTGGTGGGGTGGGAGAACTGATATGTAATCACAATGATGCAGTAATTATATTTAGGATGTACGTACCCTATCCCAACTTTCTCATCCTCCATTTACATGGAGGTAGAGATAAGGGTGGGTTTACTTTGAATTACTTTGCTATTGTCAGAGCCCTCACGCTGTGGGTCGAAAATCGAAAGTGCGTGAGGGTTTGCTTCGGGTTGGATTTGTATCGTCGCACTGTATACTGGTATAGCCGGCCCTCCCGAGACCAACGGACGGACTGGCTACTTGAGAAATGGGAGACAACTCCAGCCATAGTACACATTCACAAGAAATAATGAGAGTACACGTGTCTTAGATTATTATGCTTGGGTTTGTATCGTCACACTCGTGCAGCCAGTCGACCTCAATCAAGAGATTAACTAGCTGCACGAGCATGGGAGACAACTCCAACCGTAAACACAAATTTATAGCAAAATAATTTGTTATGTATGTTTCATTGAATTACCGCAAACATGTTTATGTTTGTCTCTTCACACTCGTGCAGCCCGCCTGCCTGTAACAACAGACAGCCTGGCTACACCAGAATGAGAGACAACTCCATGCATTGGAATACATTTCCAAGGAAAATGGCTGAAACATATAATTGTTATTGGTTTGGTTCGGATCTGTGACATTACCCTTGTGCAGCCAGCCGGCTTGATCAGACAGGCGGGATGGCTAAGCAATGGTGGGAAACAATTCCAATCCTGTGCTGTGATATCTTGTCGGTGTAGCTCTTTATTAACCCCTTCAACACTACAGACCTGTATGAAGAGAATGCTTACAAACAGGGCAGATCCAGACGAGCCGGCTGGTAGCCAGCCGTCTCATCAGGATCTCCACTGTCTGCCAATGGTCTTCAAATTTGAAAAGATTACCCTTTCTGAAGAATGGAATAGCCCAAAAATTTGAATGGACCAATAAAATAGCTAGAAACATTGACATGGAACAGTCCATTCAGTTACTTAGTGTTGAAAGGGTTAATGTGTGTTCGTTGCCGACTAGGGACGTGCTACACATGTCGGGCAAATGGTGATCACATTGCTCACAATTGGCTTACAAAATGCCGGTCTGAGGCTAGACTGGTGCGCACTGTCTCGCTAAGGGTCATTTCTAGGGATGTGTCAGTTTTTCACGTGACTGGATAGATCATGTAATATGGTCTAGTAGGTCAACACGTGCATGTATTGTATGTAAGAGATTTGTGTATTTACACAAGTTATGTTTGCTATTGTAAACCCAACACCCAACACACGATGGAATAATTGTGTATATATATGTGTGAAACAATCATATTATGGATAGCTGGGTGTTGGGAGCTTACCATCACTGACGAGGGCAATATCCTCCATGTCTTTAATCAGTAATTTAACATCATTACGACTTGCGTAGACTCTAGACCCGGCTACCCAGGTTTTGTCAATTTTCTTGGATCGAACAAGTTGGCGTGCTTCGTATGCGAGCTTGCCGCGGAGTTTTGTCAAGTGTTCCTGGACAAATATGCCATCCCCAAGGGATCTTCTGGCCTCATATATGCGCTGACGGGCCTTTGAATTTG
>JBEVXV010000208.1:0-7458 GCA_040505915.1 Sedimenticola sp.
ATCAATATACAATCTACAAAATCACCCAATGTTAATAATGGTCTTATCACGTTCAGAGACCCTGATAACATGGGTATAGACGCAAAAATTAAACTTTTGATGGCGGATGGCCGCCATTTTTGTTTGCCCAAGATTTGGAAATTCCACCGAGTAAAATGTTGAAGTCCTATGGGTCTTAGTACTCCTCAAAACAACATCCGCTAAAATTGTATAGGGTGTTCTATGGCAGGGACTGGACTATAAAGTACACACTTCATAATGCATTGTATATTGCTCATAGCCTAACAAAACAAGAATTCCCGAGGAATTACACGTCTCTCCCACCAACCCCAGATAAGTCATTCCAGCAAAATAGGTGAAGCTCAACAGAAATGACTGTCGTCATAGTGATCGATGGGAGTAAAGTACTGATGAAGTTTGGTGGATCTGGACCAAGCACAATTTTAGTGGACGTGACCTATATCTCGGATAAACTCCATCGTTAATTTTACCCTTCGCTTACCCACCTAGCACCCATAGACGTGGTTGGAAACAAATAGTATGTCTCTAAAAACACCCAATGACTTTGTGTGCATTTTAATATCTAGTACCATTACCTTCAATGGCTGCAAGCTTGGAAGACTTCCGCTTTGGTGGCAGAGGTGATAGACTAGTTCAGTTATTCATATATCGAGCTGATAAAACTTCTGTAGGCATTTGTGAGGAAAAGTTGGCAAACCACTTTTTCCAAAGGTTTTGGGTATGCTAAAACCGAATATTTTGTTTGCCAAGCTGGATTTTGACTTCTTGGTATAGTAATTTGCATAAAAACAAAATGGCCGCCAAAAAAGTAAAAAACTGTTATAACTTCTGAACGGGAGCTAACGTTACGCCAATTTTTGCATCAAATGTCATATATGAGATACCTGAATACTTTGAGAAGCTGTGTATATGTATACAAACATGAATTCTGAAATATACGTAACAAAATGGCCGCCGTATACTACTCCAATGTCAATAAAATATTGAAATGGAGCTAATAAAGCAGTGACTAATTTCTCAAATGAGATGTATTTTTATGATAGTCATAGAAACATGTAGTCTCTCAGAGACAGAACACATTATACCAATTATAAAGGAAAGAAAACATGGTTGTCTTATATCATGTATATACCTCGAAAATACTGTAATTTCTCTTGTCATATTTACAGAAATAATTAGTAAATGCTAGTTCCGATTACATGTACTTTATACCAATTGAAGTACACTGTAACAGCCTCGTCAATGATTGTAGTAGCGATAATTCGGATAAGCAACTCAATACCGTAATATGTTATTTGAAATGTCGACATCCATACACAAAACAATGGTGGATACTGATGATATGTACTGCATTGTTCATTTGAGTATAGATAACTTAAACCTGTTAATTATTCTGATTGTTATACACAACAATTCCGGTATACTCGATTGTGCTCCATGTTTCATTTACGAAATAGCAACCTCGTCAATAATTGTAGTATCCATACTTTGGATAAGCAACTCAATAACATGTTATTTGAAATGTTGACATTCATACATGAAACAATGTTATAGGTGGACAATATTTACTGCCGTGTTCATTTGAGTATAGATGAATTAAGCCTGTTATTCTGTTTGTCATATACAGCAGTTCTGGTATACTCGATTGCAGGTGTCATTTACTGAATAGCTAATATAATGTGTGGCCGTGACTGTAGAAATGGGGTTTATTGCCTATGCAAACAGTGTAGATCCAGATCCGCCTACGCATCCACGCATTCTGATCAGGATCTGCACTGTTCGCCATTCAGTGAAGCAAGTGTGATTGTTATCTCTGACAACTGTTCAGACATTTATATTATCAGTCTTGGTTAGCCCCATTTCTCCAGTCACAGCCACATATGTAGACTAGGCAGCCACCAATCCTATTTCTGACAACTGGTGTTCACTCTTGTCTATTCATACACAGGAAGTTACTGTCTACACACTTACACGCGCCCGTGCAAGTTAGTTTTCCTTTCTTGCATGTACACCTATTGGACCTGCACCCTTTCGTGCATCCGCACGAGACGATATCCCTGCACGACTCTGGAATTGGAGCACGTGATACAAGCTTTGGCGTCAGTTGACCATCTTGTATCTTCCACCCCATCGTCGTAGGTGATGGTAGGTCTGGTTGCGGAGTGGTAGCTTGTATCCAAACCATGCTCTGGTAATGGGCCCTTTGCGTGTGAAATTGTAAGGCATCAGTTGTGGGAGGCAGAGCTTCTGGCGATTTGCACTTGCAAAACAGCTTAACTCGGACAGTGTCACAGCTATTTGCTTCCGGTGTGCCGTACAGCTTGCAAACAAACTTCTCTGCATCTTTCATTTTCTGGTCTGTTAACTCCCCCTTGCCCAGGTCCTTAAGTAGATCACTGTCTGTGTTGAGCACTTTCCATGCCATCGCTTTGCTATGGCCAGCAAAGTAGGATACCGTATCACACCCTGTCATGGCATGAAATGGAATGAGCGCGTCGACTACTGGCTCAGTGAGTTGTTGACGAATTTCATGTACAGGGATGTACTTGCGACGTTTAGCTGTGCCAGCCTTCATCCACATCTTTTGGCACTTCATTTTGTGAAAATGCGCCACTAGTAGTACCAATACATCAGTGTCCCGTGCCAATACAACGATGCATTCTGCATCCGAATGCATACAGTGAAGGACAAGTCTCGTGTCGGCTTCTTCATGGTTGGCCACCAACTCTTGTATGTCCAAATCCGGGTTCGATGACTGTACCTCATCCGCAGTCCGAAATCCCCCAGCAACTACTACTGTTTTGTCTGCAGGCGCATGGTCGATGAGATGCTTTGAGAGGAAGCATGCTAGATCTGCTTTGTTGTCTGGTACAGCCAAAAAGTCTGTCCAGTTGGCAGGGACTGGAACAGAACCGTCTTCCACGACTCTTCGGATCGGTCTTGCATGCTTTGTCCGCTTCTTCCTGGTACCGGCCTTAATTGAAGTTTCCCGGTATTGATCAAACGTGACATCGATCCTGTTAAATGGCCTCCCGGTCTTAATAACCAGTTCAAGAAAAACATCTGCCAGTTCTCCGAAGTTCGTTACTCCTGCTGGCTTTCCAAGTGCGACAACTAAGGCCTGCCCATCTATTACTATACATGACGGTTGGTCAATCTCAATGTCAGGCGGACATGTCACATTCTTGGTCATCACATCTGCTAGAACAGACTTGTTGCCAGTCCTCAGACTACCGTTGGTGGATGCAATTGCAACTGGAACGGGCATTAACTCGTGCTGCAATATTTCATCTAGATCCACTTTCCTCCCAGCCTGATATGCGGTGATGAGACGCTGCAGAATATTCCGGTCAACCTTCATAGTGGATGTGTTGCCCTTGCCTTCCTTCTCTGTGACATAGAGTGATGAGAAAGTTAGTGCCTTTGATTTGTGCAGTGGATCCCTAAGTTTACATTTGGTTGTGTCGTCATTGGATATTATGAGTCTTTCTTTTACAAATGTATCAAGCCTTTCTTGGCCGAACTTCTCAGCATTCAGAAGAGACTCTTGAATGTCATCAGTTGCCAAATCCTTAGTAGCGATGTTCTGGAGACTGTTCAATGGCATGTCTGGTGCAAACACGTTGAATCTCTGTAGAACTGTCACAATCTTGCTTTCATCTTCATTGTCTCGTGTTGTTCTAGCTGGAGTGGCTTCATTGTGAATCATTTGATCATCGTGTCCAACCATGAACAATGCTCTTGTTTTTGTGGCAATTAATGCTCTGAGGTTATACGACAAAGCCCACCTGCTCAACGCGGATGTTGTCTTCGTAATTCCTACGATGCCACCCCCTTTCTTTCCTGTTCCATTTAGCCATTCCTGACTGTGGTCCGGGTCCACCTGGTTGAATCGCTGGTCGGATCCCTTCACAACAAAGTTTCCCTTCTCGAACTCATTTTTGACGGCTTCTGGTAGTTGGTTCATCTCTGAGAGGTACACACTTCCCCACCTAGCATAGTTTGTGTGGTCGTATCGGTGGAAGAATGGTAGCATGTCCCGAAAAGCAGAGAGGTGAAGGTCCCAAAGTCCATCCCGCTGAGCCCTGATGAATCGGAGAAGTATGCAAACCATGTTCATATATTGCCACCAGTATTGAAAGTTCAGATCATCTGCTTTGTCCCGCAAGAATGAATCCATGTGGTTGCAAAAATCGGCAGATGTCAGGATTGTTACTAGTACATCGCAGCCATGTGGTTCGTCAGATTTTGCAGCATTCACTATGTCATCTTTCAGATCGCCATCTTGCTCGTCTATGTAAGACATGACCTGGGGAAGTAGCAGTTGCCACAATGCCTGCAGGGTGAGCTTGTGTGCACGTACGCCCTTGGAATACGATTTGCCTGACATTGCTTTGTCTGTGGAATTTGGCCCCAGAATTCCACTCTCTGTCCATACATCTGCTAACCCAGAATCCTGGGTATGCTGGCCCAATATCTTCAGGAAGTTCATTGATGTGTGGAGCCCTCCTAGTCGAGGAATCAGAACATCCCGATATTGTGGTCGTGTCCACTTCAGCTCCATAAGACCAGGAAAGAGAGCTTGGTCTACCGTAAGCACTGCATGTTTTTGTTCAAGTGCGGCAGCCACCTGAATTACTCGTTGTACTACTGTATTCAATGTCGCAATTTCATGTGCGGGTGCCTGAATAATTGGCATGTAACCGATTGTTGTTTTTGGTGGATCCACACTACTGTGTGTTTGGTTGAAGGATGTCCATGTAGGCTTTTTCTGTTGATCGTGTCGTATGATCATGAATGCCGTGTCTTTAGCTTCCGCTTTCTGCGCACACATGGCTTTCTCATCGGGTTTATTGAACCACTCTGCCTTAACTTCTGACGGTGGTGGTTCAGCAGTACCTTCCAGTATATTTACAGGCAGTATGGCTTCCATCGCCTCTGGAACACTTAATGTTGAACGTTGTGATGGTTCAATGTTCTTCAGCAGATCATCAGGCGCAGGTCCTCGCTGCCAGGCGGCGATTTGCGTGGCATGGAACGTATTTTTGCCGTCTAAAGTTGAATCATTGATATCTATATTGTCTGCTGAGAAGTGAACGAATCGCTTTGGTATCAAGTTAGGTGGTACTACAGTTCCAGTATCATGATCCATGTGTTTCAGTGTACTTTCTGCTAGAGCAGTATCAATCCGCAGAATATCTCGATAGCTAGCAATGTGTCCAGCACTATGGAATAGTTCCACCATTTGTTTGGACCTGGTTGCCTGGTGCAAAGTTGAACCGAGACCAATGTGTTTTGGAGTCAGCTTCTTTCCCCCACTCACACTATACACGAGATCTTGAGCTATACTAACAACTCTGGATTGCTTGCGTGTTTCTTGTTCGTCATTGTCATGTTCATCTGAATCTTCTTCAAGAAGTGACTGTCCACCTAACAATAGACGGAGAAACATGTAAACACTTGACGGAACACAGTCAACAGCTGCCTGTTCGGTAATATCAACACCCGAGAATGAAGGTTGTGATTGTATATCTGATCGTAGTCTCAATGCTACATGAACCATGGCTAGAAACTCATCGTCTTCTTTACACTTGAAGACCGGGATGGTTGACAAATCTTCCTCCGAGTCATGATCACTATCTACCCAGTGTGAGAATGGAATGTGACAAAACTTTGTAGGTACCAGAATTGTCTGTCTGTCAGCTGGTGCCTGATCATTCAATACGATGAATTCATAAATGTCATTGACGGAAAATGATAACTTTTCTTTAAATGTTGCGATGCGACTTGTAAACGATCTTGGTATTTCAATGGCTGCATCATTCGCAAGCGTTTGATAGCGTATCCACACCTGTTCAAGCTCCAGTACATGCCCCTTTTCAGCACAGTTCCTTAGCTCTTGTCCAATCCAAACCATGGCTAAGTCAACACTATCATTTTCCACTTTGGCTTTTGCAGTTTCTCTCTGAAACTTCTTTAGGCAATTTGGATGGTAGCATCCTTCAGCCGCCATTAGATCATTAACATCCGCTACGCGAACCCTCATAACAGCGTCATACTTTGCTGCTGACAGAATGTTACTGCTCATGTTCTTGCTGGTTACATCGCATGTTTTTTGTTTAATCTTAGTGTCTTGACAGAAGATGCATACTTTCCAATTCATTGGCTTTGAACTGCTACGTAAAGTTGATGATATTGGCGCAGCAGTAGCTGCAGCTGCTGAACTAGAGGACGGGGCTTCTTCATGTTTTTGTAACCTCTTGATATGTCCTTTATGTGTGTAATCGGCATAACATGATTTATGCCAAACAAGTGCCGGTATGTCTTCTGAAGCAGTGTCTAACGCTGATGCTAGTCTATCTATAGTGTCTCTGTACTTAAAGTCACGTACTTTCTGTCTCGCATCTGTAGCTTCTTTCAAGGAGGCAATGCCGTGTTGTGTTGCATTGTAAAGTATGTCACGTTTTGATTCTTGGCAAATGATGCACACATCAAATGACACTGGCGTCGACCGTTTCAGACTGGTAACTGGATCCATAAATGATGTCACGGTTTCGTACTAGGGTGTGCAGTTATGATTGGCCTCAACATCTATCTGAAAGAGAAGAAGACAGAACATTTACATACTGAAAACGTATTTTCCTACAATGTGTATCGGCCATGAACTGCTATCAGCGGGTGGTGATTTTGTCGTAAAACTACCATGTTTTCAGCGAAAAATAGGGTGGAGCATACGGGATATTATATGGAGTTAAAACATGCTCATATTAGAGCAATACCTAGGACAAAATTTAGCACCTGTTGATGCCTATTAGTTTATGCATTAGTGTTCAAAGCAGCCATTTAGTTGTTGCCGCATTTGTAATCATGGCCACATTCTGCATGTCTTTTGTCGAACGTTTTGCCACTGTGGTCGCTTGTTTGTAGTTTCCCAAGGTGGCCATATTGTCTCCAAGTATACAAAGGTATACTATGATTATATATATATATATATATCAAACATGACATTATGCACAACATTCGGGTCATTTCACCACCCATTCCGGTGATACGATAATTTGGAGATATTTTGGCGGCCATTTTGGCGGCCATTTTTTTTTCTTTCTTCGTTTCAGTATATATACATTTAAATAGTACTTCACAGCATTCAGATGTATAAAACATGACATTTGGCACTAAAATCAGCGCAATAGCTGCACCCGTTCAAAAGTTATGCTAGTTTTTCACTTTTTTGGCGGCCATTTTGTTTTTCGCAAATTACGGTATCAAAACGTCAAAATCCAGCTTGGCAAACAAAATATTCGTTTTTAGCACACCCGAAACCTTTGGAAAAAACTATTTGCCAACTTTTCCTCAAAAATGCCTTCAGGATTCTTGTTCTGTGAAAAATGGCCTTGTCTAAAATACCTAACCCAATAAATTGTGGTTAAGGAAAAC
>JBEVXV010000209.1:0-9371 GCA_040505915.1 Sedimenticola sp.
TGTTAAGCCCTTGTAGTATAAGTGACACGTGCGATTTGGGATAGTGGATGCGTATTCCGTTTGAAGGCACGTTATTGCAAACACTGACGCTAGATAGCAAAGCTATTTTTTACTTGGTAACGTTGAGAGTGACAATTGAAAAGTTTCTTTCTAGAGTAATTGGGTGGCCCTGAAAAGGGCCGTTGTTTGCGACCATGCCGCTATTCCGTTAGATGTATCGGGAACGAGCCGAAAATCTTCTGCCGACAGAATGCACATTTGCTTCCTTCGGCAGCACGCATTTTGTCAACGCAATCGTCGCAGAAGGTATGAGAACACGGAATGAGCGTCACATTCTTCTCTTTGCTGGCGCAAATCACGCAACGCTTAATGTCCTCCCGTGCCTCTCTGACAGCCAGCTCCTTATCGGCGTTGATGTTCTTTAGCAGATCTTCGAGGTCCGGGCCGCAGATCGTTATCACCTCTTCGTCCTTCGCCTCTTCCAAGATGTTTGTCAGTTCGCGCTGCCATTCCCGTGCGCGAAGTAAGTGTCCCGCCAGCTTGCCGGTAACGAAGCTGAGTTTGGAGATGACCTGCGCGTTGTCTATGCTCGCTTGGCTGAGTTGTTCTTGCATTCGCCCCACGTTGCGCGCCACCTCGTCGATGTTAGAGCAGATCACGCTCGAGGTCGATCGGAGGCTGTCGATGTTCACCCTGCGAGCGTAGGGTCGCCTCGTCTCGAACGGCAGTCTCCGTCTCACCACTCTCTGATTCCTCGCTGGACTTTCCATGTCTAGAGATGTGTTCATTAGCGGAGCTAAGAATGAGCATCTGGGAGCGAGTTCTCGCTTAAATACCCATACAAACCACGTGACTTTGCCGATGTTACGAATCGTCTGATAGGTCAATCGATATCACGTGGTAAAAAATAACTATTTCTGATATTCGTAACCACGGATCGTCTAGAGGACAATGCCGTCTCGCAAGCGACGAAAGGGTGACAGCGATTCTGCCGATGAACCGACGGAAAAGGTGTTTAAGAAACTCGAGGATCAACCGGAGGCGACAAAGAACCTGTACTGGTCGTTCGAGAATCCCGCCATACTGGGTCGAGGGTCGTTTGGCAACGTCCAGATATGGTTCCACCATTCGAAAGGCATCCTCTGCGCGGCGAAATCTTTTAAAGCCGACGCAGACTTTCGATACGAACTTGAACACGTGCGGGATATAGAGCACGAGAACGTGATCAGATGTCTGGGTTCGTACGAGAACCAGCGTGTCATACTGTACAACCTTTGCACGACCACGCTGAAGGAGATACTTGAGGAGGACACGAAAAACCACTTCGGTGTCGGCGAACTGATGTTGAGATTTCTCATCAAGCACATGGTCAGCGCACAGGACCATCTCGTTAACAAGTTGCGTATTATTCACAGAGACATCAAGCCGGCGAACATTCTATACGACGACCGCACTCGACTCTTCATTCTGACAGATTTTGGCTTGGCTATCCGTTACGATGCCGAGAAACTGACATACACCGACTGCTCCGTCAAAGGAACGCCCGATTTCATGAGACCCGACCTGATCGCGAAGCTGACAGTACCGCCGAGCGACGAGCAACTGGAACTGTCCATCGCCTCGGAAATCTGGTCGCTCGCTGTGACGATATTCATAGCGGCGACGGGAAGACATCCTTTCAAGACCAAGATCAGGAGCAAAGGTTTCGAAATGGCAAGGGACAAACCGGTCGGCAGCTTCTGGGTCGACAAGAACGAAACGTACATGTATGAGCTGCGGGGCTACAATCGTTTGAGTAGCGGATTCCAGGTGGACGTCCTCTCTCCTCTGCTCGTCTACATGATGTCGTCCGATGCAGACTTTGCTGGCCTGTTTACATCGGTAGATAGGCGCATGCTAGACAGAGACATTCTGTTCGTTTTCGACGCGAACACATTTTCCTTTCGCAAATTACCGTGTACCATCGGACGGGACAGTCTGACGAACGTGTTGTCTGCGGCCAACTTGAACCGCGAAGACAACACTCTAGTCTACATGGAAGCCTTCATACCGGAAGGAAAATCTGTCATACCGCGTACGACCGAAGACTCGCCCGTCATCATATGCGGTAAACGACCCGCCTCGATCGCCAATGCCGACATAAAACGAGACACGTTCGGTTCATTGTTAGATTTTTTCGACGAGGCACGCGTTCGCTTTTACGAGAATGACGTACGTTGCATATTCGAAAATGTTGTCGACGTGACCAATTTCTGTCAGTTACGGATGGAGTTCGTGTCGTCATTCGCAAAGACGTACGACGCCGGCCTACGCAAACTGCAGGCGCAACTGACGTGTATCGCGGAGTGTTTCGAGATGGACAGCCAAGAGTTATTTCGTCTGCATCGACCGAGTGAAGAGTTTAGTGATCTTATTTCCAGCATGCGACAGAGGACGGGCGAAGCATTACTGCCCGTCGCGATTCTGGAACGAGCCAGCGTACGCGAAAACGAAGACGTAAAATCTTTCGACCAGCATCTCACGTACCTCAAGCAGCGTAAGTTCTCCGCTAATCGCAAAGAGCACGTACTACAGGTCAAGAAATCTATGGACATGCTCTGTGACGCTATAGCGGACACGGTCGAAAGATTCGTGTCTCGATTCGTGGAATGGTACGAGAAAGCACAAACGAGAGAGGAAGTTTTGAAACGTTTATTATCAGAAACGCAATATGCGCGTAAAGAAATTATCAAGAACATTGTGGGCGAAATCGAGGCAGTCGGAATCAGCTCTTCTTCAGCTTGTCCGTCGCCGCGACTTCGGTCAGAAACGAAAACTTAACCACAATGTATATGAACACAACAATAAAGGTGATTATTGACATTGGCTCCGGTCGTTTCTTGTCGAATCGTTCGTAGTGCTCTAACATCCAATAGCCAACGAGGACGAGGACGGTCAGGTGCGGCAATATTAGGGCCTTTGTGAAGCGTCTGTATCGAAAATCGAAAAATCCGCATACTATTACGAAGCCCATCAGCACCACACTCACCAGGCCCAGCTGCGTTGTAGCGTTCAGTCCTAATCCGATGGCCAGCACCCGCACAAAGTATGTCGCCGTTAGAGCGTACAGGTTGAACATCTGAGCAAACAGGTAGTTGCCCAACACCTGATAGTTCATGTATCGAAACCAACCACCGACCACTTCTCGTGCGTCGTCTTTGTCGCTAGATTCCTCATCTCCATTCGCGACGATATCCAACGTGTCATAGTCGTAGTAATACCGGTCACTCGACTTCCAAAATGCGAGCGGCTGGAGCAGTCTCGAAAACGTTTTGAAATGATACTGCGTGATGAGCGAATATATGAACTTCAGGTAGTACCAGTACGTCCAGAACGTAGACAGTGCGAAGAAAACGCCAAGCATCAACAGCAGACATAGTTCGGTCGTCAATGTTGTATTTCCGACCTCGTGTTGAATGACGAACGCGTGCGTTGCGTCTAGCACCATGGCACAGAAGTGTAGTAAGAAGACGACGTAGAACCTGGCATTGTAGAACTTTCTAACCTTAACCAGCGCAAAGACAACGTACGTTAGTGCCAGCAATATCAGCGTTATGTTGTTGAAATAAACGGCACTGCCCTTAAAGTACATCAACATCGTTTTTAATCCATGCGGTATCTCGTACACATATATTGTTTTTACCTTAATTACACGACATGTGTTCACAAAACGAGTTTCGTGCAACTAGCACGTAGGTTCCAGAATGTCTCTTCGGTATACGGATAGTGGTCGTCGTCGGCGGCGACGGAGCGGAGATTTCGTGTTCGGAACACATATCGTATCGGTACACGCTCCCTTCCGGAGATACGCCGAATTTCGAACACGAAGTTCCATCTGTGCTTAGCGCGCATCGATAGCCGTCGATGGTGTAGACGATTCCCGCATTGTCGAGAAATTGAAATCTGTAGTTTTCCGATTTCACAGATATCCAGGGCGAAACATCTAGCTGCCCATCTCTCTTGATCGTCACCTTGGAAATCATTCTGTCAATCTCTTCCGACATCAACAGCACCGTGTCTGGGTCGTCGGTCGACGCGATTCTAGGATTGGATACGCCCTTTGGCACGTCGGCGTACGAGACTCGCGCATCGAAATTGCCGAGAAGCGTAACGCAGCCAAGCGTCTCGCGATCTTTCACGAAAATCAACCTGTCTCTCGCGACGCAGTATCGATTGCTGTCTCGTCGCAGATGCGGTATCACGGACCTGATCGCCGGCGGCATGTACACCGAATGCCACTTGATGCCGTTGAAGTACTCGAGGTACGCGTAATCTGATTCCAAGCAGACGACCACGTGTGGTGCCGTATAGCTGGATATCAGCGGTCTGGAATTATCCCTGCAATCGGCCAGAGTCGATAGGTACTCGTTCAGATCCGTGTGAGTCTTCGATCGCGGTTGCAACCTCGAATTCTTCATTTCGGCAACGGGAGCGTGGTAGAGTCGTCGTTTCAGAATCTCGTATATCGCCTCGTCTTGACATAAGGCTGTGTGATTCGCGAAATTGACAACGTCCGTCAGCGCTGCATGCTCTAGTAAGTCTTCCATACGCTTACTCAGCGAAGAGATTGACCAGCGTCTGGCGAACCTGTACAGATCGTGATCCAGCATGTCCAACGCGCCTTCGACAAAAAATGATTTCAAACGACAAAGTGTCTGAAGATTCATGTCGGTCTGTATGGCCTCCCCGCAAAACTCTGCCGTATTCTGAGAAACTTCTTTCGCAACGTCGTACGGAACGACCACGGTACTTTCCTCGTCTTTGGCCACGAAAGTGACGGCCTTCGTATTGTCGATTGGCTCGCCGCCGTCTTTTCGCTGCTTTCTCGATCCGCGTCTCTCGTACGCTATGACTGGCGAAAATTGGAATGTGTAACCGTCGCCGGTGGGTTTTGCGGCCAGGAAGATGGCTCGGTTTGAGTGCTTTCTGTTCTCGGGCAGAAAAGCGCGTGGTGTGTCGGTATCCGTGCCAAACAGGTAGATGGCGGTCCCAGTCAAATTAGCGACGGCGTGCACGTCTACGTTGGAGGCCTGTTGACCAGATTTAGCGGCCCATCTCATGTGTTCGTAGACATCAGATGGGCCGGGTCGCTGATTGTCGTCGTAAATCTTGTCGAAATAAGCCCTGTTGGATTTTACGTGTTTCAGAGCGGCCTTGTGTATCAGCGTGTGCTCGTCTTCGTTTCCAAAAAGCCACATCGACAGCGACCTGTAGAAACTGTCGTCGTTGCGCCGCAACTGCATGCTTTCTAAAGGTCCGTAATCGCGAACCAGCATGGACATGTGATGTAAATTGGACGGAGTGTTTCCGTTGACCATCACGTGCAGCTCTCTAGCGATTTCGAGTCGGTCGTAATACTCTATCGGATATGGAATCGATTTTGCCATCTGCGCGAAAACAAAACAACACGAATAAATTGTTTAATAGTGTTTTATTCATTACTGGTTTCGAGCACGTTTTCTCATAGATTGGTAATCTTCCTCCTCCGCTCCCTCTATCAGCATCCGGGCGCCAGACGATTCGTCGTCGTCGTCGTCAAGCTGTCTCTTCTTACCCCTGTTTACGGCTCGAGCGTTGATTTCCCGGATTCGGCTCGCCGCGATTGCAACCTTACTCTGATCCTGGTCGAAAAACTGAACGAGAACCAGTTTGAGAAAACCGTGAATCTGCTCGTTCGCGAATAGACTCTGCGGTAAAATCTCGTCAAATTCCGACATCATATCCGCCAGTACTTCGGGCGTGTACATGTTTTCGACGCAACTTCTCTGTTCCGAGAAGATTGACGAGAACACGGCGTCGTAGAAACGTTTTCGGTTCTTCAGTATGTACTGCGTGTACGTCGCGTCGGTTTCCATCCTGTACTGTTCGACATTCAGAAACTTTTCCAGGAAGCTGGAGGCACTGCTGCCAGACTCGACGGAGTAACCGCCGTTCTTTTCGCCGAACGCTATGTAGTAAATGGGCGATCCGGGATGCATCTTGGAACTCGAGTAGGCATTCAGCAGCTCGTTGTAGCAGTCCGGCAGTCTGCCAGAACACTTTTTAAACACCAGTCGCTTGCCCTGTATGTCGGCGCTATACTCGATCATGGTACAGCTCTGCGCGTACATCGTCTCGAATTTACCGAACTCTTCGGTGAGCAGACTCTGCTTGAACTGATACCTGTTGCTCGAACCGATCTTCGAGATGCTGTTGAACGAAAGCATCGACAGGCGGTCGTACGAAGGTGCGAAGTTCAGATACTCTAGAATCTTCATGACGGCAACCAGCTGCAGCATGGCGGACCAGTCTTCCACTTTGTACTGCGTTACGTACTTGAACAGTGACGCGTACTTCTCGAGCATCTCGTCTCGAATTTCGTTCAGCACGTTTCTGCAGTAGTCGTCTTCGTGAATACCCAGCGCTTTGCAAGCCTCTTTCGAGCAGAAGTTCTTGAAGTGAAGAAAGCTGTTGTTCATCGACATGGTCGAAGCTGAAGAGTTTCGACTGATGTTCTGCAGCGGCTTCTTCCGTCCCCCGTTGTTGCGTCTCTCGTCATAACGACCGTAAAGATACGTCTTGGTCTTGAAGGAAACGTGGTAGAGTAACTCGTCAAAGTTATATATTTCCGAGACCTGACTCTCCACGTCTACGTCGATCCCGTCGGACGAGTAACTCTTGACGGCAATCTTTGGCAGAGACGTAGCTTTTTGTGTCTCGCCCGTATACACCGTGAACCCAGATTTGTTGTCCAGCAGTAGAGGTCGAATCTTCAGGAACACGTCGCTGACGGACTCGTTCCAAAAGCTAGACTTGTCGTAGAGCAGTATGGATCGCAAGAGGTACATCAGGCTCTCCGAGAGAAGTACGTTTGCCAGGCCCTTGTCGTACATTTGGTTGACGCGGTACACGTTTCTGATTTCCGATTCGACATTGTTGTACTTTGAGTCCGCATCGACGTCACTGAGACCTCGGCAAAACTCGTCACTGGTTCCAATTGCCCCGTCGATCAGCATGCATATGTGCTTCATGCAGCTCTCGGCCCGTTCTTCGATGTTCTCTTCTGTCGTGGCCGACGCATGCAGGTTCTGCAGATCGAGCTGGTAGCTGTCGACGAGCGACCTCAGAAGGTCCGAATGATGTTTGTCCCACATGACCACGTTACCACCGTTTTCGGCGGCGGCGGCGAGATCGGTGGACGGAGGAACCCGTTTCAGATTTCCCAGGGGTCCGGTTTTGTTGAAGGCAGTGATCGTGTGGAAACACAGTACCGCGCCAGTTCTGTCTTTCCTCGCGGCTAACCTGTTTGCGGAGTGAGCAAACATCAACGACGGAGCGATTGTGGCGCACGTACATTGCTGACAGGACGGGCAGCAAGATCGGTTTTTCACTCTCGCGAATAGTGTGGACATGGTAAGAAGACTGGTCAGCCAGCTGACATTTTCGTAGAAGGCGCGCACTAGTTCGGCGAACGGGTTGGTGTACGTTTCCGCGCAGACGATCGTCGACTTACCACCGTCCACCTTCTTAACGAGACGTCTCGCATTGAAGCACGATCCTTTGTCCATGACCATCAGAAGCTGAAACAATATTTTCTTCTCGATCGTCTCCATGAACCGTTCGTCTTCGAGTATCGGATGTTGCCTCGCGACCGGCTCTTCATCTATCTCCAGATTGCGAGAGAGGTAGAGCTTCAGTGCCGCGAGTGTGTAGCTCTCAACGTTTTCGTCGTTGTCCGTGCGAATCGACTTGAGCTGTCCGTTGAACAGGTAGTTGATATTTCTCAGGTAGTCGCCAACATTTTCGGACGGTCGTTTCTCGTAGCCGACGAAGAGCTGCGTGAACGTCAGTAGCTCTCGCTTGATGGCGCTCGTCACTGCGGGAGACAGCTTCACGTTGCACGTTTCGCCGCCATTTGATATTCCGTCAAACTGCGCCACCATATTGCTGTTGGAAAGCGGCACCACGTGATGCGATCCCGAATCTCCGAAATTCAATTCTCGACAGTCCGACTGCTGAATGCGTACCGACGAGGACTGTGTGAAGAAGATAACGGTGTACTTGTCGTCGTTCTCTTTCAAGTACAGGTCCGTTTCCGTGTCAGCTACAGCGTTCAGCATCTGTTTCTCGTTCGGAAAACGAGGCGTGGTGGCGGTCTTTTTAGTGTCCTGCATGTGGTGCAAAACCGATCGCTTCATGTCAGCGTAGATTTCTGAGTAGGACTGGCGGTCGCCCCGAGTGAACGTGTCGTCGAACATCCGCGCCATAGCACCTTCTGGCATCAACAGGAACGAGAAGGGCAGGAAGCTGTCCAGCATCGGCAGCTTGTTGCGTCCCAGCTTATGCTCCATGAATATGTTCTTGCCAGCTAACATCTGAGGCAGAAATATCGAAGTCGGTATCATCACTAGATGGGGCGAGTATGCCGATCGAAACGCGTCGCCATACAGGCACTGCTTGACAAAGTCCGACTGATTCACGTCGTTCTTGTTAATGCGAAGCAGGAACGTGCCTTCGTTTACCGCCACCGACTTTCCAGTCAGAGCGCTGTCCACCTGTTTCTTGTTGTCTTCTGAGTTCATGCTTTGATGAGGTTGTGATGAGAAATGCCGTGTCGCTTCTATTTATACTATTCCATCAGCGCTTTATTATTACTATTGATGTTATTCCACACTTTGGCAGTTTTGAGTATCGATTTCACTTCGTCCGTATGGTCGGTACTGATCGGAAGGGGTTGCGTTTGTATAACCGGTTTCATGAGATCGCCGTACTCCTTCTGGCCAGCGAAGTTGCACACCACTTGCTTCTGTAGAATCATTGCATCGGCGTATTGAGAATTCTGCAGCGAGCCGAGCTTGATCTTCTCGTTGAATCGTATGTTGGTGAGGATGGTGTTCATCGTATTCAGGTTTATCGCGTCGATTCTCTTCTCGTCCGCGGAGAGACTCTGGTCGCGCAGATCCTCTCTAATCAGCTTGATTCTTTCGAGACACTGCATTTTTAGATTCTCCACGTCAACCTCCTCTTTCAGTATCTCGGGACCAAAGTCATCTAATCGATCGGCCCGAATCAGTTTCTGACATTCCGTCGAACCGTCATCGTTCTGATAGTCGTCCTCCTCGTCGTCGCTCTTTTCTTCGTACATATTGATAACGGGCAGTGATATCGTTTTCTGCTTCTGGCGACCCTTCCAGTAGAAAAGAAAAAGAATTAACCAATCAAAAATGCTTTTCGTAATTCGTTTCGGCTACGCGTTCAGCCAGTTTCACCAGTGTAATGCGGGCTGAACGGGTAGTTTAAACGGAACTGACATGTTATGAAGCAACGCCACTTCTTACATTGACACCAGTTAT
>JBEVXV010000210.1:0-14881 GCA_040505915.1 Sedimenticola sp.
GCGAGCGTGTATTCCCAGCCAACCGGGAAAAAATGAATACCTCGGTGAATCGCATCGATTTCGTTGTAGTCACCGATTGTGTTTTTAAAGAGCGCTCGTTCTGTTTCAAGGCCGCCCGGGCTCGCGATGAAAATTTTATGTCCCTTGATGTTCACTGTCATGTGGGTGGTTCCTTGTTTTCAATCCTTTCCCATCGGCTAATTCAGCTTTTTCGAAGCGCGTCTCAACGTGCTCTCATGTTGACGTGTAATAGATCATGGGCCGTGATTCAGTCGTGGAGCGCGATAGCCGGTGTCCCTTTTGGGTAGCACCCATGCCGCCAGTTTATCTGGCCCCCATCGCTGATAGGGATAACCAAGAGGCCCGGCACATCTTCTAAAAGCCCCGTTCTACGGGGCTTTTTTTATTCCAGAATCCCATGCCAACATATTGCGAGAGATCCACTCCGCTAGCTGGTTTTGGTCAATGTCGCCAGCGGCCAGGGCTAGAAAGGTAACGACCGCGTCGGCTTCGGTGGCGGTTAGCTCGTGACCGTTCATCTGGAGAAATACGTCGATGGCTGCCAGGGCAACCCGTTTGTTGCCATCGCGGAAACAGTGATTTTTTGCAAAGCCGAAACCATAGGCGGCGGCTAGCTGTGATAGGGTGGAGGCGGGGTTGCTGTAGTGGTCGAGCTGTTGAGGACGCGCCAGGGTTGCACCTAGCGCGTTTTCGTCAACAGGGCCGTCGAGGCCTCCATGCTCGTGCAGCAATTCCGCGTGTATTGCACGGATCGCTGGCTCAGGAATCCAAAGCAGCATTATTTGGCCAGTTCGTGGAGTGCGTTCCGGTATTTTCGGCGAGTTCGGCCAAAGGCTTCCATTGCGGCCTCAAACTCAGGATCGTAGGGGCTGAGATGGAAGCCGGTGCGATTTTCGTCGGCATACAGCTTGTCACCCTCCTTGAGGTGCATCCGCTCCAGCATCTCCTTGGGCAGGATAACACCGACAGAGCTACCGATTTTGCGCAGTTTCAGGGCGTGCATGTTTCTATCTCCTATCTCTTCTATTGGATATTATAACATATATTATAATCTTGAAAGTGTTATCAATTAGCAATGTCGGGCAGTACAGTCGGCAAAATAGTTACCTCTCCCCAACCCATGTTTTCAATCCTTGTAAGAATGCAGGGCGCATTCTGCCCCCTCTGGCCTTGGAGCCATAGGCCCGACAACCACATCAACTGAGGAGGGACACTGGGCATCCAGAGGCTCATTAACGCCCGTTCTTCGTACTTCCCACCCCAAATCCATTCTTCCAGCGTGTATGGATAGCTTGACACGTTTACACGCCAGGACAGTATTTGTAAGACTAATATGCCAGAACTGGCATATTAGTCGTTGGAGCGTCATCTGTAGCTATAATGCGCGAATTAAAACAGTACTACCAAAGCCTCTTGTGTGGGTCGGATCATCGGTAAAAGATCTTCGGAAATTTCCCGATGACGTCAAGCGGATAATGGGTCATGTCCTTTATTTTGCTCAGCAAGGAGACAAACATATGGACGCCAAACCGCTGGAAGTAGTAGAAGACCATAAAGGCGATACCTATCGCGCTGTATATACTGTGAAGTTTGAAGGTAAAATCTATGTGCTCCACTGTTTCCAGAAGAAGTCGAAGAAGGGTATTGCTACGCCAAAGCCCGATATGGACTTGATCAAAGATCGATTCAAAGAAGCAAGGCGCCTGCATAATGGTGATGGACAGTGATATGACTAAAACAATTGAGCATGAGATAAGTAGCGGTAATGTATTTGCAGATATTGGTATAGCCGATCCTGTAGAGACCTTAGCTAAAGCAGAGCTTGCACGCCGCATCAGCAGCATTATCAAGCACCGCCACCTAAAGCAGGAGGATGCGGCAAAATTACTTGGCGTTGATCAGCCTAAGGTCTCTAAGCTTGTACGCGGTCAACTCAAAGAATGCTCTCTTGAGCGCCTCATGAACTTCTTAATGCATTTAGATCGTGATATCGAGATCATCATCAAAAAGCGTCCCCGCAAACGAGAAACTGGCCGTATTGCGGTTTCGTCAGTTTAATCCGACTCTACTCTCTTTTTACATCGGTTAATTCAGCTTTTTCGAAGCGCGTCCAAAAATCCCTTGGTCCTTTCTATTAAAGGCATTGCCCCTATCTGCTCAAACAATTCCAGGCACTTGCGGTACATCGCTTCGGCCTGGTCCAGATCGCCCTGGATATTGTAGAGGCTGCCCCAGCTGACACGAAATTACAAACAGCTGAGCAAGACCCAACCGCGCATCAATAAGGACGGCACACCCAGCGCCAACGGCAAACACCAGAGCTTGAAGCAGCAGATTGAGGCACTTGAAAGTCAGCAAGCGCAACTACGGGAGGAGAGAAAATAGATGCCGGAGCGGATCGATGTCGGCCAACTCCAGAACTACCACTCCTTCAAAAAGATCGACAGTGAAGGCAAGAACCTCTTCGACTTCGTTACCGCCTCGGTGTGGAACGTACGCCGCACCCTCATCGACTGGCTGAGCGAGTACTACGTCAAGGAGAGCTTTTCTATGCCATACTTCACCGCCACGGCTGGATCAAGCGTGATGATCTGTGGGTCACTGTCTGCCTGGAGCCACTGCGGCAGCCTAACCGCCATCATGCTCAGGAGTTGCTATGCCGCAAGCTCACGGGATTGGGCGCGAAGATCCCTGGCGGAAAGTCGCTACGAATTGAGGTGGGGAGTGCGCCGTCTTGGGCAGAAGGTTCGACGGTCCAAAAAAAGAGGCCGTTTTAGACGGGTTAGGGAGGTCTGGATTAAATTATCTGTATTGGATATTTACTGAGGTGCTGGTTTGATGTTGCAGGAGTTGGATGCTCTTCCTCCGGGTCTGCTCGACCTGGAGGCGCCACAGCTTGAGGTCCTTCTGGGTGGGCCGACGCTGATCCATCTGCCCGGCAGGCGTACACCTGCCCTGTTTGTCTCGGTGTTGATGCACGGTAACGAAACCACCGGCTGGGCGGCGGTGCGTGATCTGCTGCGTACCTATGCTCCCGGCGGAGGGGATGGTGTGTTGCCCAGGGCCGTGAGCCTGTTTGTCGGCAATGTCTCGGCGGCTGCTCAAGGGGTGCGACGGCTCGATGGGCAGCCTGATTACAACCGGGTATGGCCCGGCTGTGAGGAGTCAGTCGAGGAGCTGAGCCCAGAGCGCCATATGATGGCACGGGTGGTGGCGATCATGGAGGCGCGCGGAGTTTTTGCCAGTGTCGATCTCCATAACAATACCGGCCTCAACCCCCATTACGCCTGCATCAACGTTTTAGATCCCCGTTTTCTTCATCTGGCGGCGCTGTTTGGTCGTACTCTGGTCTATTTCATTCGTCCCTGCGGTGTGCAGTCGATGGCGATGGCAAGGCTCTGTCCATCGGTCACCCTGGAGTGCGGCAAGCCGGGGCAGACCCATGGTGTTGAGCATGCGCGAGACTATCTTGATGCTTGCCTCCACCTATCAGAGCATCCATCACATCCGGTTGCAGAACATGATGTTGACCTGTTTCACACGGTGGCGATTGTCAAGGTGCCGGAGCATCTCAGTTTCGGCTTTGATGGGGAGGGTGTGGATATCTGTTTTGCCGACGATCTCGACTATCTCAACTTTAGGGAACTGCCTCGTGGTACCTCTTTAGGGCGTGTTGCTGAGGGTGTGGGTAGAGGAGTGACCGTCTCCGATGAGCAGGGCAATGATGTGACTGCGCGTTTTTTTAAAGTGGAGGAGGGCGAGCTGCTACTGCGGCTGCCGGTGATGCCTTCTATGCTGACCAAGGATTGCCGGGTGGTGCGTCAGGATTGCCTCTGCTACCTGATGGAGCGCTATAACGATCATCTGCGGGGGTGAGCTATAAACGTCTTTCCGCTCTTTTCTCATTAGGGATAGAGTCCATTAGCCGTTTCTTATGGGTGATTAATTTTACTCCCTTACCCTTGACTCTCAAGAATACGCCCCTATTATTAGCACTCACCCACGGCGAGTGCTAACAGCGGAGTCGCTGACTAGGCACCCGGGGAAAAGAAAAACCTATTTTTTGTTTCTAACAATCCAATTCAGGAGATATCAGTAGATGAACATTCGTCCACTGCAAGACCGTGTGGTCATTCGTCGTATGGAAGAAGAGCGCACCAGTGCTGGCGGCATCGTCCTGCCCGACAGTGCCCAAGAAAAGCCCGCCCAGGGTGAAGTAGTTGCTGTAGGCAACGGTAAGGTACTCAACAGTGGTGAGTCCCGCCCTCTGGATGTCAAGGTTGGCGACACCGTGCTATTTGGCAAGTACTCCGGCACCGAAGTGAAGATCGGTGATGAAGACCTGCTGGTGATGCGTGAAGAAGACATCATGGGTGTCATCGAGGGCTGATAGCCTGTCGAGATGAAATGATAGTTCAACTGAATTTTAAGGAATGATCAAATGTCTGCAAAAGAAGTGAAATTTGGTGATGACGCCCGTCATAGAATGCTGGCTGGTGTCAACGTATTGGCTAACGCGGTAAGGGTTACCCTGGGTCCCAAGGGCCGCAACGTAGTGTTGGAAAAGAGTTTTGGCGCACCTACCATCACTAAAGATGGTGTCTCTGTCGCTAAAGAGATTGAGCTGAGCGACAAGTTTGAGAACATGGGTGCACAGATGGTGAAAGAGGTCGCCTCCCAGACTTCTGATATCGCTGGCGACGGCACCACCACGGCGACCGTGCTGGCTCAGGCCATGGTGCGTGAGGGCTTGAAAGCGGTTGCCGCCGGTATGAACCCGATGGATCTGAAACGCGGCATCGATAAAGCCGTTGAGGCGGCTACTGCCAAACTGCGTCAAATGTCTGTACCTTGCGCTGACGACAAGGCGATTGCCCAGGTCGGTACCATCTCTGCCAACAGTGATGAGAATATCGGTAACATCATCGCCAAAGCGATGCAGAAAGTGGGTAAAGAGGGTGTTATCACTGTTGAAGAGGGTACCGCCCTCGATAATCAACTCGATGTCGTTGAGGGTATGCAGTTTGACCGTGGCTACCTCTCTCCCTATTTCATCAATAACCAGCAGAGCATGACGGCCGATATGGAAGAGCCTCTGATCCTGCTTCACGACAAGAAGATCTCCAATATCCGTGATATGTTGCCGGTACTGGAAGCTGTCGCCAAGGCGGGCAAACCGCTGCTGATCGTTGCCGAAGATGTGGACGGTGAAGCGCTGGCTACACTGGTGGTCAACACCATTCGCGGTATCGTTAAAGTATGTGCTGTCAAGGCTCCTGGCTTTGGTGATCGTCGCAAAGCGATGCTGCAGGATCTTGCCATTCTCACCGGTGGTACGGTGATCTCTGAAGAGGTGGGTCTGACGCTGGAGAAGGCGACCATCAATGAGTTGGGCTCTGCCAAGAAAATCCAGGTCACCAAAGAGGAGACCACGGTTATCGATGGTGCCGGTGTTGAGAATGACATCAAGGCTCGCGTTGAGCAGATCCGTGCGCAGATCGAAGAGACCAGCTCTGACTACGACCGTGAGAAGCTGCAGGAGCGTGTTGCCAAGCTGGCTGGCGGTGTTGCCGTTATCAAAGTGGGTGCTGCTACCGAAGTCGAGATGAAAGAGAAGAAGGCCCGCGTAGAAGATGCACTGCACGCAACCCGTGCTGCTGTTGAAGAGGGTATTGTTCCTGGCGGTGGTGTAGCGCTGATTCGTGCACTCACCGCACTTACCGACCTGGAAGGTGATAATCACGATCAGGATGTTGGTATCGATATCGCTGCCCGCTCCATGGAGGAGCCGATGCGTCAGATCGTTGCCAATGCCGGTGGCGAGGCTTCTGTGGTTGTCAATAATGTGAGTGACGGCGAAGGTAACTACGGCTTCAATGCGGCCAACGACACCTACGGTGATATGGTCGAGATGGGTATCCTGGATCCTACAAAGGTCACTCGTTCTGCACTGCAGAATGCGGCTTCTGTTGCCGGTCTGATGATTACCACCGAGTGCATGGTGGCTGATGAGCCTTCCGATGCGGGTGCGGGTGGTGGTGCCCCTGATATGGGTGGCATGGGTGGTATGGGTGGTATGGGCGGCATGGGTGGCATGATGTAATCATCCCCCCCAGGCAGACCAGCGCCTGACAAAGCCCTGCCCAGTATACTCTGGGCGGGGCTTTTTCTTTTGTGGCAGACGAAAAGCAGAACACAGAGGAGACGCAGAGGGCCCAGAGAGCTATCATCTGACGTTTGGTTCGGCGTTATTCAAGAGGTAAGTAATGGAGCAGGTAATCCACCCGGCAGATGAGGCGGAAAAACTGTGGCTGCGCTGGCAGGAGTTGGCGGCAGAGCAGGGAGTGGATGCTCCATTTGATGCAGAATTCATAGCTTCTCTAAAGGTCGTTTTTGAGGGGAGTGACTATGTTGCTCAGTGCTGTCTGCGTGATCTGGAGCTGCTACCTCATCTCTATCACCAGGGTGATCTGGTGCGGGCCTATGGTGAGGGGGAGATTGCCGGGCTGCTGGGGGAGCGTCTGCTGGAGGTGCGCGATGAGGCTGGGCTGCATCGTACTCTGCGCCGTTTTCGTCGTGACCACATGGTGCGAATCATCTGGCGTGACCTGACCCGTAGCGCCCCCCTCGCTGAGGTGCTGGAGGATCTCTCCGCTCTGGCTGATGCCTGTATCGACCAGACATTGAATATTCTTTATGGCTGGGCGGTGGCGAAACAGGGCGTTCCCAGAAGTTGCGAGGGTGAACAGCAGTATCTGGTGGTCCTCGGTATGGGTAAGCTGGGGGCTCGGGAACTCAATCTCTCCTCCGATATTGACCTGATCTTCACCTTTCCTGAGCAGGGTGAGGTCGATGGGCCGCGTGCTATTGCCAATGAGCAGTTCTTTATGCGCCTCTGTCAGCAGTTGGTGAGAGCACTCAATAGCCAGACGGCGGATGGCTTTGTCTTCCGTGTCGATACCCGTCTGCGCCCGTTTGGTGAGGCCGGCCCTCTGGCCCTCTGTTTTGATGCGATGGAGACCTATTACACCTCCAATGCCCGTGAGTGGGAGCGCTACGCTATGGTCAAAGCGCGGGTGGTGGCTGGAGATGTCATTGCCGGTAAAGAGCTGATGGCGATGTTGCGCCCCTTTGTCTACCGCCGCTACCTCGATTTTGGTGCCATTGAGTCGATAAGGGATATGAAAAAGCTGATCGGTAGGGAGCTCAAGCGCAAAGGGATGCAGGATAACGTCAAGTTGGGCCCCGGTGGTATCCGTGAGATTGAGTTTGTCGGTCAGGCATTTCAGCTGGTGCGTGGAGGTCGCGATCCCGATCTGCAGATTCGCCCCATTATGCCGGTACTGAAACAACTGGGTGAGAAGTCGCTGTTGCCGGAGTTTGTGGTGCGGGAGCTGGAGGAGGCTTATGAGTTTCTTCGTCTGGTGGAGAACCGAATCCAGGCTTGGCAGGATCGTCAGACTCACTTGCTGCCAGAGGATGAAGTGGGCAGGTTGCGTATGGCTCGTGCCATGGGCTTTGCTGACTGGGACTCTTTTCATCAGGTTTTGGAGGATCACAGGCAGCGGGTACAGGGGCATTTCGATCAGGTGTTTGCCGCCCCTCAGGTAGAGGGCGAAGATGATGAGAAGCCACTACTTGCCGTATGGCAGCAGCAGCTCGATGATGAGCAAGCCGAGGAGCTGCTGGCCACCGCCGGTTATTCCAACACGGCGGAGGCGCTGGAGAAGCTGAAGCGGTTTCAAGGCTCCTCTGTTTTCCGTAGTCTTACCAGCCGTGGCCGTGACAAGCTGGATCAGCTGATGCCGCTGTTACTGGAGGCCGTAGGTGGCACGGATAATTCGGCGGCTACCCTTGAACGTCTGTTGCGACTGGTCGAGACCGTTGCCCGTCGCACCGCCTACTTGGCTCTGCTGGTGGAGCGACCGCTGGCTCTCTCACAGTTGGTGCGTCTGAGTAGTATCAGTCCCTGGGTTGCACAGCAGGTGATGCGTCACCCTCTGCTGCTTGATGAGATGCTCGATCCTCGGCGTCTCTACACCCCACTGCACAAAGAGGCGTTAGAGGTTGAGCTGGATACGCTGATGTCGGCGGTGGGTGACGATGACCAGGAGCAGCAGATGGAGAGGCTGCGCCTCTTTTGTCAGAGCAATATGCTGCGGGTTGCGGCAGCCGATATTACCGGTGTGATACCGCTGATGGTGGTGAGTGATTATCTGACTGAGATCGCCGAAGTGGTCACTTCCCAGATACTCACCCAGGCTTGGAGTGATCTCACTGCCCGTCACGGTCGCCCCATCGGTATTGTCGGTGAGGAGACCGGCTTTGCGGTGATCGGTTACGGTAAGCTGGGGGGGGTGGAGTTGGGTTATGGCTCGGATCTCGATCTCGTCTTTCTTCACGGCAACAGTAATACGAGTGCCATGACCGGCGGGGAGAAGCCGGTATCCAATGATCTCTTCTACGCTCGTATGGGTCAGCGCATGATCCACGCCTTTACAACGCGTATGGCATCCGGGCAGCTCTATGAAGTGGATATGCGGCTGCGCCCCAATGGAAATGCTGGTCTGTTGGTCGGTTCTCTCGACGCCTTTGCAATCTACCAGAGGCATGATGCCTGGACCTGGGAGCACCAGGCGTTGTTGCGTGCGCGGCCGGTGGCGGGTGATCCTGAGGTGATTCGCCAGTTCGAGGCGATTCGCCGGGAGGTGTTGCTCTGTGAGCGGGATGAGGAGAAACTGCGTCAGGAAGTGAGGGAGATGCGGGAGAAGATGCGTGCCTCACTGGACAAGAGCAAACCGGATCAATTTGATCTCAAGCAGGGGCGTGGTGGTATCGCTGATATTGAATTTATGGTTCAATATGCAGTTCTCCGGTGGGCGTGCGATTACCCAGATCTTATTGATTGGACAGATAATATCCGCCTTCTCGATTCTCTGGCACGGCATCAACTGCTGGCCGGGCAGACAGCCGAAGTGCTGGCCAATACCTATCGTGTACTGCGCGGAGCCTATCACCGAAAGGCCTTGGGTGAGTTGCCAGGGGTGATCGATAGCGGCCTGCTGGAGGAGGAGCGGAAGATGATCAGTGAGATCTGGGATGGGATGATGTTGCCGGATGCTTCATCAGATTAGGTGACTGCTGATCGGTTCAGCGTATCCGTAGATAGATGGTTGTGGGATGGGTAGATTGAGCTTTACAAGTGCTGTGCATAGCCTGTTGAACTGGGTTGTTGGGCTGATGCGCCATCTGGTGCTCTCGGGCCTCTTTGCCTGCCTCTTCATCCTCCCGGAGCACCTCTATCCGCTGATCAATGAGGGGTACCAAGCGGTATTTGGCCATAAGGTTTTCTGGGCCATCTATCTAATGACCTTTCTCGCTCTCGCTTCCCGGCGGCTGATGGTGATCAAGGGACTGGCGATCTTTTTTGCCCTGCTGCAGTTGGGCCAGTTTCTCCACTTTGGCTACTTTGGTACCCTGATCTCTCCCCATGCAGTGGTATTGCTGTTTACCGATATGGGCGAGATTGTCGAGTCACTGCTGGGTTTGATTCCTCTGGTGGTAGGGCCGTTGCTGATTGTTGCGCCGGTACTTGTTGCCGTCTATTGGCTGTCTGCTAAGACCGATGCCTACCGTCAGCCTATACCGCTCGCTTCAGTGGCGCTGATTCTGCTGCTGGCGATACTGCCGATAAAAGCCTACACCTCGTCCAGTTCGCAGACTTTTTATCCTAATCCGCGTCACTACTCGATCAAGAACACCTACTACGCCATCTCCTACTTTCTCGCCAAGGATCTGCCGAAGCGTCTGAAAGGAGTGACGGTAAAGGAGTTTCTACCCTACCAACTGCGCGAGCTGCCGTTTGATGGGCCGGTGAATATCGTGGTGGTGATGGGGGAGAGTCTGACGCCGTCACATATGAGTCTGTTTGGCTATGAGCGTGAGACAACACCTTATCTGAAGCGTCTCTCCAGAGATCCCAGTCTGGTCTACAAGGAGGGTATTGCGGGTGGTGTTAATACCAAGGTGGCGGTACAGACTTTCTTTAACTTGAAGCGTGAGCCGGAGAACGTCAATCACCTGTTTCGTCATGAGGCCAACCTTTTTGCCATGGCCAAGCGACGGGGCATGACCACCCACTATCTATCGGCCCAGACCGCTAATCTTGCCACCTATATCGGTGACAGCGACATCGATCACTTTATGTCGAAAGAGGATATCGAGGCCGAGGTAGCAGAGAAGTTTGATGAAGTGTTGCCGGAGAAGCTGGCCACTATCGACCTCTCCCAGTCCAATTTTATCGTTCTGCATCAGCGCGGCTCCCATAGTCCCTACTGGAAGTTTCACCCCGATAGCTACGACAAATACCCGGAAGAGGGGGGGAGTGTACACCAGCAACGGGTCAACAGTTATGACAACTCGGTGCTGTTTACTGATCATGTGAACGAGCAGATAATTGAGGTACTGAAGCGCAACAGCTCAATAGCCACCTATCTGTTGATCACCTCTGACCATGCTGATCTCCTGGGCGAGGGGGGCAAGTACGGTCACTCCATGCTGGAGCCCCTGGTAGCGAGTGTGCCGATGATCTATTACACGATCAACGGTGACGATAGAGTGACTCAGGCATTTGCAGCACAGAAGAAGCCAACTCATTATGAGTTGGGTGAGTTTATTGCCGGGCTGATGGGGTTTGAAGTGGTCAATCCCAATGCGAAAAAGGGTGTCTACTACGTCAACGGCACCGATATAGATGGTAGTGCTGGTCATATACGGGTGGAGAAGCGGGGCGACGGAGAAGTGGATATGGCAGTAATCCAGTATTGAGCTTATTACTGTCTTCTTGGGATGTAGAATAGCCGCAAATAAACGCATATGAATGCGAATAGATGAAGAATTCCTTGGTGGTGGGCAACATCAGAGCAAGGACTCGGTCAATGTAGAGTGCAAAAAACGTTATATTTGCGCCTATTTACGTCCATTTCGGGCTGTTTTAACTTAGCTGAGTTTCATAGGTAATCAGGAATGGTTATGATGAGCCGCTAATATTATTTTAATAAGATTGTAACTATTCAGCTAACCCTGTTTTTGGGTTGTTTTCACCAGGGGTCCGACCCCAAACCCAGCTGAATAGTTACATAAGATTTAAGTTTTACTGGAGACATAAGATGTCATCATTCGCGGATAGAGACGGGTGGATCTGGCTGGATGGCGAGATGGTGCCCTGGCGTGAGGCCAAGGTACATGTACTCACTCATACACTCCACTATGGTATGGGGGTATTTGAGGGAGTGCGCGCCTATAAAACAGATAAGGGTGCCGCCATCTTCCGGTTGCAGGATCATACCGAGCGGCTGTTTCAGTCCGCCCATATCCTGGGTATGAAAATCCCCTATGATGCAGAGACGCTGAACCAGGCGCAGATTGATGCCGTACGGGAGAACAACCTCGATTCCGCCTACCTGCGTCCGATGTGCTTTCTTGGTTCCGAGGGTATGGGGTTACGTGCCGATAATCTTCAGGTGCATACCATGGTTGCGGCCTGGGAGTGGGGGGCTTATCTGGGTGAGGATAATCTGAAAAACGGTATCCGCGTGCGCGTCTCCTCGTTTACCCGTCACCACGTCAACATCACCATGTGCCGGGCCAAGGCCAATGGCAACTATATGAACTCCATGCTGGCTCTGAAAGAGGCCCTGGATGATGGCTACGACGAGGCTATACTCCTGGATACTCAGGGTTTTGTGATGGAGGGTTCTGGTGAGAATATATTCGTCGTCAAAAATGGTGTGATCTATACACCTGATCTCTCGTCGGCACTGGATGGTATCACCCGTCGTACCCTCTTCGTGCTGGCGGAGGAGTTGGGTATTCCGGTGGTAGAGAAGCGTATCACCCGTGACGAGGTCTATATCGCTGACGAGGCCTTCTTTACAGGTTCGGCAGCGGAGGTGACACCGATTCGTGAAGTGGATAACCGTGCCATTGGTAACGGGGGTCGTGGCCCCATCACTGAACGGTTGCAGGGGCTCTACTTTGATCAGGTCGAAGGTCGCCGTGATGAGAATTCGGAGTGGCTGACCTACGTGTAAACTAGGAGCCTGTTCGGTCATAGTTCAGCGGTATCATAGAATTGAAGTGTTTCGTTACTAAGGTAGATGATAATGAATGAAACAACAAAACCGGCCGCTGCCGGTAAAATCATCAAGGTGAGCCGTTCATTTTTGCCTCTCTGTTGTCCAGGCACACAAGCCGAGGGCAGTGCGGAGATGCACCCCCGTGTCTATCTGGCGATCAAGAAGAGTGGTCATGCAGAGTGCCCCTACTGCGGCGCTCGCTATGAGCTGGAAGGTTGATTCGATAACACGGTGAAAACACCGGCGGAAGCGAATGCATGCGTCATCTGGCGGCTGCTGGACGGCAAGCCGGGACATGAGAATCAGAGCCTGGGCCTATGTCGGGCGCTGAAACAGTTGTTGCCGGTGAAACAGCTGGATATTACTGTTGCCTCAAGGGGATCGCATCTACTTGACGGGTTGTTGGGGCGATTTCCTCCCGGTGCCGCACTTCCCTCGCCGGAGCTTATTATCGGTGCCGGCCACGCCACCCACCTTGCCCTGCTGGCGGCACGTCGCCGCTATGGTGGACGAGCCCTGGTGCTGATGAAGCCCAGTCTACCGTTGCGGCTGTTCGACCTCTGCATTGCTCCTGAGCATGATCGTGTTAGCGGGGCTAATCTGTTTACCACTCAGGGCGTGCTTAATACCATCCAGACTTCATTACCAAGCGGTGAGGGTCGGAGCCTGATCCTAGTGGGTGGTGTATCCAATCATTATGGTTGGGATGATGCAAAGGTTCTGGAACAGCTGCACCAAGTAGTCAGCGGTATGCCTGATCGCTGCTTTACACTGACCACCTCCAGGCGCACGCCGGATTCCTTTCTCTCTACATTGAGGGAGGTGGGTTATGCCAATCTGATACGGGTGCCCTGGCAGGATACGGGGCCAGATTGGGTTGCCCGGCAGTTGGCAGTAAGTGATGAAGTGTGGGTGACCGAAGATTCGGTCTCCATGGTCTATGAGGCGCTGACGGCAGGGGGGGCGGTGGGGCTGCTACAGTTGCCGGTAAAGCGACCGGGACGGGTCGCCCGTGGTATAACTCAGTTATTGGAGGCTGGGCGACTCACCTCCTTTACCCAGTGGCAGGCGAGTGGTTCGTTGGAAAACCAGGCGACTCCCTTTAATGAGGCGCGGCGCTGTGCCAAGTGGATTTATGAGCGATGGCTGAAAAGCGACTGACAGTACTGCAGGTGTTGCCATCCTTGGAGGGTGGTGGCGTCGAAAAGGGTACCCTGGAGGTGGCCGCTGAACTGGTGCGCCTTGGCCACCGCTCGCTGGTCATGTCTGCGGGTGGTCGACTGGTGAACACGCTGGAGTCCCAGGGCAGCACTCACTACAGCTGGAACATAGGTCACAAATCACTCTGGACGCTACGCCATATCTGGCCTTTGCGCAGGTTTCTCATAGAACAGCAGGTGGATATTCTTCATGTCCGATCGCGAGCGCCAGCCTGGGTTGTCTGGTTGACTTGGCGAGGCATGAACCCAAACCAGCGTCCACGTCTGGTCACCACGCTACATGGTCTTCACTCTGTCTCCGCCTACAGTGCAGTGATGACTAGGGGCGAGCGGGTGATTGCCGTATCCGATACCGTCAGGCGCTATATTGAGGAGAACTATCCGCAGACCGCCCCGAGCGCTGTAGAAGTTATCTATCGGGGGGTTGATTCTGAGGAGTTTCCCCGTGGTTTTGAGCCTTCGCAGGAGTGGCTGTCCGGGTGGCATGAGCTGTTTCCGCAACTCCAGGGGCGATTTGTAATTGCTCTTCCAGGCCGCCTGACCCGTTTGAAAGGACATCACGATTTTCTTGAAGTGGTGGGCACTCTTAAGCAGCAAGGGCTGGCGGTGAGTGGCCTGATCGTCGGTGGTGAAGACCCCCGGCGGCGACCCTACGCCAGGGAGATTCATCAAGCGGTAACTGAGCGGGGGCTTGAGGATGAGATTGTCTTTACCGGCCACCGTGCAGATGTGCGGGAGATATTCAGTCGTTGTGATGCAGTGATGTCCCTCTCCACCAAGCCGGAATCATTTGGCCGCACCACACTGGAGGCGCTGTCGCTGGGTGTGCCGGTGGTGGGTTATGATCACGGTGGTGTCGGAGAGATAATGGAGACACTCTATCCATTTGGTAAGGTGGGGCTTGGTAATATGGTGGCGGCAGCAGAAAAACTGATGGTGATTGCCAAAGGGGTGGCGCCAGCACCGATGGTGAACAGCCGTTACCTGAAGTCGCAGATGCTCGAGCAGACACTGGCAGTCTACCGGCGGCTTGCGGGCTCTTAGGCCGATAATGGATAAGCTGCCACTTTCAGTCTTTATCATTGCCAAAAATGAGGCGCGCTGTATTGGTGAGGTGATCGGCAGTGTAGATGCGTTGGCCGACGAGGTGGTAGTGGTCGACTCGGGGTCGAATGATGACACCTGCACTATTGCCGAGGCAAAGGGTGCCAGGGTGCTCTTTAATGAGTGGCCTGGGTATGGGCAGCAGAAGCGCTTTGCCGAAGAGCAGTGCCGTAATCGCTGGCTGCTCAACCTGGATGCGGATGAAGTGTTGAGTGCAGAGTTGCGGCAAGAGATCTGTTCTCTCTTTGCTGCGGGAACACCCGTACTGCCGATGTATCGCATCAAGGTGACTACTGTCTACGCTTTTCACCAGAAGCCACGGTTGTTGAGTGAGTACAATAGTGTGATTCGCCTCTATGACCGTAAAGTGGCGCGCTTTCCTGATCACGCCACCTGGGA
>JBEVXV010000211.1:0-5070 GCA_040505915.1 Sedimenticola sp.
TTTTTAACATTCGGTGATCTTTCAATATCACTTAACATCGAGTTATATATACATTTAATGTATTTTCTATCATTTGATTGTAAAACTTTAAACCAGTATTTAATTATATTGTAAAACCTCCCAATCCTAAGTGATACTCTTCCTAATTCACCATAAATAAAATCGTTTTGTGTAGTTATCTTTACCCCTAATAATCGTTTACAAAATTGCAAATGTACTCTTTCTATTTGGTTTGAATGGTTAAATCCCCATACTTCTCCAGCGTAATTAAGGATCGGGACAACTAATTTCTCGAAAAGGTCAAGGACATGCTTAGGAGACAATTCCGTAAATTTTTGTAAGTATTTGTTTAATTTAAATATAGCTTTTTGTGCTTGACCCGATAAGGTGTTGTTCGCCTCAGAGAATGACCCACCTGGTGTGAATACCACCCCTAGGTATGAAAATTTTGTTACAATTTCTATTTCTAAATTATTATAATAAAATTTCAAGTTTGCCGGAAGTCTACCTCCTTTTCTGAAAATCATAATTTTACTTTTTTTCGTATTTACTGTGAGTTTCCATTTTTGGCAATAGTTGTATAAAGTGTCCAGACCTTTTTGCAATTGTTCTTGTGATGTTGCCAAAATAGCAATATCATCGGCATATAATAACAAGAAAATATTTATCATACCTATGTCTATTCCTTCTATCCCATTTAAATAAAATTCTTCTTCTAAATCATTTACATACATTGCAAAAATAAATGGTGATAGGCATTCCCCTTGACGTACCCCTAGCATGCAAGAAAACTCTTCACTTAATTGATTGTTAAACTTTACTCTTGATTTTATGTTTTCATACATTGATTTTATTACGTTTAGCATATTTCCCCTTATACCAATGCGTATCAATTTAAACCAAATATTTTCCCTGACAATGTAATCAAAAGCTTTTGTGAAATCTATGAAAGCACAATATAGTTTCTTTCCTTGATTTATTAAATTAGTGATAATCCCATGAAGTATAAATACATGATCTACAGTAGACATATGTTTTCTAAACCCCGCCTGTGATTCAACGTAAACATAATAAGTTTCAGCCCAATTTGTAAGTCTATTATTTAATATTCGGGAAAATAATTTTCCTATTGTGCTTAAAAGAGTTATCCCCCTGTAATTACCAACGTCGTTTGTATTTCCTTTTTTGTGCAGTGGTACTATGTACCCTTCCGACCAGGCATCAGGAAAATAACCATTTTGAAAAGTTGTATTAAATAATGTATGCAAAAAAGGTGTAAGTTCTGCTTTCCCATGGACTAGAAATTCGTTCAAAAATCTATCTGGACCCCCGCTTCTTCCATTTGATAATTGTGAAATTGACCGTAAAATTTCTTCGTTGGAGATTTCTGCATCTAATTCACTAAACATAATTTTTATTTCTGATTCAAAATATCTCTCATTAAAATGTATAATGTCTTCGTCTGGTTGAAAAAAGTGGTCTGTTGGGTTGTTTATAGCTTTAAAGTACTCTACGAAAGAATTCGCCGAAATTGTATTAGATTTTGGCATGCCTGCCGTTTCCTTCAACAGTTGCCAGTACTGTTTTGCATTTTTCAATCGTGCCTGTAATAGTTTAGTTGTTTGTGATTTTGCTTGTTCATATTTGCATTTCCGTAAACATTGCTTATAATCAGATCTCGACTTTACTAGTTGCGTTCGGTTATATGGCGTTTCGTCCTGTCTGTATTTGTTTAGGTTGTTAAAAAATATTTCCTTTGCTGTTTCGGAATTTTCATCTAATGTATATTTCTTCGAGTAAGATTTGTTATCGCTTGGATTGACCTTAATAGACTTTTTAAATAAGGGTGTGCAGACGTCATTTAATAAATTATTAAACCTATCAACAGTATCATCAATATCTCTAGAAGATGAGGTATCGTTTAATGTTTCCCTTAAACGTACAATTGTTTCGGTGGTTTCATGAGAATTGAGTGCACATTTGTAAGAATTTATATTTGCAGTTTCCCACACAAATTTATATTGTACATTTTGTATATGTTGGTTATCATCCATCTGCATATTTTGACTATTTTCCTGTTCCTGGCGATTACAACTCATGGTAAAATTTACAGTACAATGATCTGATAATATATTGGGATCATCAACATTAAATGAGGAAAATAATTGTAATAAAGGAACTGTGACCAGAACGAAATCCACCATACTACTGCCGCGGCTGCCCACGTAGGTGCATTTGCCAGTATCATTGCATACTCTACCATTCACAATACGTAATCCCGATGCTCTGCATAAATCAATTAACAAACGACCGTTAGAATTTATAACGCTGTCCTGTGACATTCTAGGCAACTCTGTATCGCATGTATAATCGTCCGGTAATGCATCTACGTGGTCAGCACGGTCAAGTGGCACATAATCAAGTAGGGAACCACATCTACTATTAAGATCGCCGAGTAACATTAAATGGCATTCATTGTTTGTAGTATTCTGAATGTTACTTATATCGTCTAATATGTCATTAAAAATATTACATTCAACAAATGCTTGTCGGCTAGTGTTCTCAGGGATGATGTACGAACTACACACATATAAGTCATCTGTCAAATTAAATAAAGTACCGTTACATTTCAGCCATATATACGAGTCATCATGTTCCGAATATAAAGTAACATCATTGGCCAAATACTCTTTTACATACACGATTATACCACCCGAATTACGTTTTGCATTTATATTTTTACAGACTCTATGCAATGCAATATGACGAAAATTATCAACAGTTATATCAGAAAGTGAATCAGTCCATGTTTCAGTAAATACAAGTATGTCTTTCATTTTAAATAGCTCTAGAATTTCTGGAGAATGTAATTTATTTAAACGTTTGGTAACTAAACCTTGCACATTCAACAGTACAAAAGAAATATCATGACTCTCCCCGTAATCCTATTGGGAAACCCCCGTGTCCGTGTTATTGTTTGTACCATGTGGTCTGTTGACCCTCGTTGATCGCGTTCTAGATTCATTGTTAGTGGGTGCACGTGGTGTATTCGCGCCAACGCTCTGACTGTCACTATTGGACGAATGTGGTGCACGTGATTGGTGACGTTTGTTTGACCTCGATCTATGCGCACCAGATTTTACGCTATTGTTTACATTTTCAGAGTTCGTAGTATTTACACTCTGTGATGGGGCAGTATTCGGTGTCGGGCGTAATATCGATTGGGACTGGTCACTTCCAGGAGACACTGTGACTGCAGAGTTATCAACAATAGGCGACTCTGATGCCTTCCGTTTGCTCAATGGGGGAGGGCGGCTGTCTGGTAAAGGCGTAGATACATTGGTGTTTGTGTTCATAGTGCCTGTCGAGGAGCCAGCAATCTGTGGGGAAACATTGTAAGTTGTATTTCCATTTACTACTTCCGAGTACATGTGTGTTTGTGGGGGTGGGGGCGGAGATGGCACTATGGATGGGGATGGGGCACGTGGATAAACTGGTGGCGGGCCAGGCAACATCTGAGGGGTCCCTTGTCTCGGCCCGGCATATCCATGCGGCGGTTGGGATGGGGGTGGAGATGGCACTATGTGTGGGGGTGGGGCTCGTGGGTAAGCTGGTGGCGGGCCACGCAACATCGGAGGAGTCACTTGTCTCGGTCCGGTATATCCATGCGGCGGTGGGGCGCGAGGTAAGTTGAAGCGCTGGCCGATCAATGTTTGTGATGGAGAATGACGGTCCTGCGGCGGTGATGCGCGTGGGGGGTTAGATGTTTGCCGGCTGAACGACGGCGGGGTATGTTGTCTCATGGAATTAATACTACCATCTGGAACTGTGGACGTTGAGTAGGCGTCACGATCATGGTTTATAGTCCGAAATCCATTGACCATGGCCACCCTGTCTAGCTGCATCGTGTCGTACCAATCCGGAAACTCGTCTTGTATGGTTTTGCCGTCAACCACCAGTCTAGCCGGATACTTTATGGCTGGTCGTTTTTGTGTCTCACGCGCAAGTTTAAATCCGGGGTATAATTTCTTCCTGGCGTCGACTATTTCCCGCGGGTAGTCTCTATCAACGCCAAAGCCGGTGCCTTTCAAATGCCGAACTTTGCTCATGACCAGCTCTGTGTCCGTGTAATCGCCAAAGGCGACGATTATCGGTCTGATGTATTGGTAACGGGGTCGGCCTAGCCTATGGGCACGCGCTATAGAAAATTGGTCGCGATCAATGAACAGTTTTGATGTGAGGAATTTGGTTATGGTGTCCCAGCATTCTTCGTTATCACGCTCGGCCATACCACGGAACAACAAATTGATTCGTCTGCATCTTGCCTCGCTATCTATACTTTTGTAGGCCAACAGCTTAAGCATCTTTGAATGCATATCCACGCATGAAACAACAGTGTCTACCCTACCACACACGACCTTCATACTGGTTTCAAATTGCTGAAAAGTCCTGCACATTTCCGTCTGCACAACATCAATGTTTGACACCTTGGTTAAAATGTGGGACAGTTTCTCGTCATTTGTCATGTTGCTGAAGTCCTGTACACCGTGCGGACCCGGCACTGCCATACCTGACATGCCCGCTGATCCATACTGATCAGTGGGATAGGGTGGCGGGTGCATGTTTGGAGGGGTGGAGTAAACATTGTTCTGTGATAACTGCTCAAAACGGTTTGCTGTACTCACGTCATACTCCATTGCCCGATTCATAATCCTATATGTCCTTTATTTCCTATATTTTAGGTATAAATTTCTCACAAAAACACATGTATATGTCCACAAACGTTCACTTATTTATGTCTGGTTTAGTTAAATATCCCGAGTCCAATATAACGATCGAAAACTGGTTTATTAGCGAGAGCGGTTTACAATTTAAAATACCACGTCCGCCATCTTGCATACGTCATCATCATAATCATTATAGAATGTTATCAATCATACACTTCACTACACATCGCTTATTTTGGTGGACGCCCAGCAAAGCCATACAAGTTCATGGGCGTCGCCAGCTTCCACAAAAGGGGGTTCGAAATATGTATTGGCCTTTGCGACCAGTGTAGACCCAGATCAG
>JBEVXV010000212.1:0-5375 GCA_040505915.1 Sedimenticola sp.
GAACGACATGCTATCGGTCCTTTGGAATACCGACACGTTGTGCGTGATTACAGTTTACCTTTAAGAAAATAGAACAGTCCAAATTACGTATATATATTATATATGTATTCGTTATTAAAGTCTCATCAATGTACACATCACAATACTGTACAAGCATAAAACAATACAAAGGTACATTGTCATTCTGATAAAGAATTATAAGAGACTATATACACAATACATGCGAATGTAATCATATCGTGCTAAACACATAACCCCACAACTAATTTTGAAAGTATCGATAAGCAAAAAAGCAAAGTTAGGAAAGGTTCACCTGAAATAATAAAACAATGTTAACAGTATATACATGTAAAAGGCATGCAAGTAAGTAAGCATGGGTATTTAAGAATATAAAAAAAGTGTTCGTCTACTTAAAATTGCATCGCAGGTTTTGGCACATTTTCGTATAAGTACCTTGGATGTGAATATGAATATAAATTTATCCTCATCTAATAAATCAGTAAACTGAGTATCACATAAAGCATTAGCATGTGTTACCAAGTCTATACGTAAATCATCGTACAAGTGACAATGAAACAAACAGTGGTATTCGTCCTCAACCTCTGTTCTACAGAAAGGGCACAGTCTTTCACTAATAGGCAGATTTTCATATCGACCTGTTTCGAGTCGTATTGGAGCGACCCCGCAACGAAACTTACAGAACGCAGACCTGTGTTTATGAGACATTATCATCCGACAGTAATACTCGCTACCGTACTCATGTTTGATCAGCTTGTATTTCCGTAACTTATTTCCGTCCGTACCGCGTGTCCCGTTAGGTCTATTTAAACTAGTTTTCCATTCATCTATATATCCACTTTGCATGCAGTCCTCTACGCTGTTAATAAACGAAGTTCTGCTTGTGGAGTCAATAGGCGCAAATATGTTTGGCAGGCCCATGTTGCTTATTTTTCCACACGCTCGAAATGCCCAGTTTTTACATCTATTCCCAGCCATTCTCTTACTCCAATCAAAAATTCGTTTATTAACTCTGTCATTTCCCATACTTTTCAACCTAAATACATATGCAGAAACCGATTTCCATTGTCTGACATAGGGCGGAGTCCAACCCATTTCACCACCTAAAGCTGCATTCGGAGTGTATCTTCCTACGCCAAGATAATACCTCATAGCTCTGTTATGTACTGTGTTTATACATGCATATGACCTGTCACCCCAAATTGCAGCACCATATGCTACAATCGGCCAGACTAGTGAATCATATAGCTTGGAATACACACCGAATGGCATACCGCCTAATAACTTGCACTTAGTTATCAATAAACCTAGAGCCCTGCTAGCAGACTGCGAAACAATCTGTGCCATTATGCCAAAATCTAGGTGTTCGGTTAATGTAAGGCCCAAATATACATAACGATCAGTCACATAGAGTTCGTCATCATTACACATAAACTGGTAGTTGGTTTTAGGAGTTGATTTTGTGCGAAAATGTACAACGTTACTCTTTGTAGGATTTACCTGCAGTCTGTTTTCCGTGCACCAAGTTCCCAGTACTGATAGCATTGTTTGCAAGTCATCTTCAGTTTCGGCAATGAGTACGATGTCGTCTGCATATAACAATATGCACACTCGTTCGTCGTTTCCAATATCGATACCTTTATCTAAAGCATTTATGTGGACTACCAAGTCATTTATGAACAATGTAAACAATATTGGAGAGAGCGAACAGCCCTGACGCAATCCTGTGCTAACATTGAACCAGTCGGTGTGCAGAGAATTGACCCTTACACAAGCCGAGACAGAGGAGTACAATGACCGTATCGCACCAAACATTTTACCACCAATGCCGTTGTGTGTTAGACGTTGCCATAAAATGTCTCTATCTACTGAGTCAAAAGCCTTTTTGAAATCGACAAACGCGCAATATGTCGAACGTTTAGCCTTCGTGCGTGTTTCTATAATATTAGTGAGTGATGCAATATGGTCAGTTGTACTTCTTTTACGTCTAAATCCGTTTTGTTCTTCGGCGATTTTGCCGTTCTCATCAGCCCATTTGCTTAGTCGATCATTTAGGATGTAACAATATAATTTGTACATGGCAGGGGCTAAGGTAATACCTCGATACGACATTGGATCCCTTGGGTCATTTGTACTCGATTTTGGTATTGGATTGATAATACCCTTTCCCCAATCAGTTGGTATAGTGCCAGTGCTGAAGCATACATTGAACAGAATATGCAGAAAGGATATAGCAGTGTCATTCGCAAAAACATCAGAAGGTATCTGATCAACGCCACTGGCTTTGCCTTTCTTGGCGGCGAACACAGACTTTCGGACCTCTGAGATAGATATGTTGTCATTGAAACACAGTTCAGCAGTGTCACAACCATTTTCATTGGTAAGCGAATTATCATCAGCATTACCCCCTGACTTGTACAATTTACAAAAATCATGTTTCCATCTATTTAAAACCTCACTCTGGTTAACAACAACATCTCCATCATCGGTTACAACTTCCATTGGAATTGCCTTCTTCTTTAAGTTAGCAATACCAACCTTACCGATTTGACGCCAGAATTCATTCGTATTCGACTCGGCACCTTCTAATAGCCCGGCTTGCACACTGTACCAATGTAGTCGCTTTGCTCTTTGAACATTGCGACTAAATGATTTGCGAAAGTGTACGTATTCAGCTTTAGCCGCAATTTTGTCTGATCGGTTACATGTGTTTATCCATTTTTTTTCTTTACAACAAACCAAGTTCCACAAATTAGTTAGCTCATCACTCCACCAGGGCTTCCCCACCCTTCGTTTCTTATTAGATGTTGAACTAGCAGAAATCGATTTGTGTGGTAATTTGAGGTTCATTTCTTGTCTGATTTGACTACACAACTTTTCATATGCGTTATCTAATTCACTCTGCGTACGAAGTCCAGTTTCTAATTCATACACAGCCGCATGTAAATTAGCAATTACATCATTACTTCCTAGAAAGTCACCAGGAATGCTAGAAACATCATATTTTACGAAGTTGTCAGACGACTCACTATGACTTGCGTTTGGCTGTAATACGTCTAAGCAGTCAAACACCATGCACCATGTCAATAAAGAGTGGTCGGGAAGCGCTGTTGGAGTATGGCCACCCGCATTAATAACTTCACTAACTCTCAACACCCGAAAGTCATTGAAGTATTTTAGTGCACCATGTTCTACAAGACAATAGTCAACTACAGATAGACCTTTTGTCGAAACACTAGTAAAGTCATTTGTGTGTGTATTTCTACCATTGAGAATGCACATGTTACTATTGATGAGAAAATCGATCAAGCTATAACCATGTGCGTTCGTAGTATAGTCTAATATGTCTCTTTCAGGCAAATTGTCAACACCTTCTATAAAGTCACTTAATTTACCACACCTACCATTCAAGTCACCACAGATAACTACAGTGCCATAATCTTGGTAGAGACATACGTTCGCTAAAAGACTATCATAGAAGCCTGATGCATCTACACATCTAGTTGAGTTTTCAGGTGGTAAATAGCATACACACGCGCAAATAGTATGTCTCTCAAACTTGTGTGTTAGCGAGATCCATAAAATATCTTCGCCTGTGTCATCTAGTACAGAAATATCAAATGCATTATACATTTCATTCTTAATGAAAAACCCTACGCCACCTGAACCAGACTTGGCGTTTTTGTGTAGCCTGGTTCGGTTTACGCCATACCATGTATAGCCGTCCATTTTCAGAACTGTTGACCCTTTAAGGTATGTCTCTGCAATCCCGATTAAATCACAGTCTACCTCTCTTACACAACTAGCACGTGTAATATAGTTTTCAGTTTCAAATCCAGTATTCCATCCATTCACATTCCAAAAGCCTGCTTTTATCTATCGACGCTCCGACCCTCGCCAGTTACCACGCCTACTGTATTCGCGCCCTGTGTCCCGTCCGACTTCGCGACGTTCCCTTTCACCGTCGCTTCGACGGTCGCTGTAATCACGAGTTTGTCGAGCATTACGATTGTCATAACCGTGACTATGTTGTGCATAGTGTGGACCATCTTCGCCACCCGTCCTCGGTAGTCGGTGATCGACGTGTCGGGCTTCTCCATAGTTTCTAGTACCGTCGGTGCGACTCCGAGCAGTATCTCTGACGATGCGGTTCCCAGTGTATGCAATGTTAGTATCACCGCGTTTTACGGCATCGACCACTGCACGCATACTCGACTCCATCCTGCGTTCTGCCTTTGTTTTATCAGTATGTATGAACACTTTGCGATACTGTGTATTGTCCTTCAACTTATATTTGGCCTTCATAATCTTGCTAACCTGTTCAGCAGTCCCAACTTTGGCTACGACAACACCGGGGATTGAATTGCTGTATGACGACTTTCTCTCCGCGGTGGTAACGACTACGTCGTTCAGTCTCAATCCATCCTTCACCACTGCAGTAAGCTTTTGTATAATATTCTCGTTTTGCGATTCAGGCAGGTTTCGCACTATTACATTCAAATTGCTTTCGCGCTCGTGGCCATTGTTCGCACTATCTGATTTTCTATTAGTTGTCTTATTTATTTCTCGGCGTACACCATCTATGTCTGCCGTTAGTGTAGCAGTAATATTGGCGAATCTGGAATCGATATCCTTTTTCAATCTAGTAGTTTCTGAGTTCATACGCTTGTCTATTGTGTTCATAAGTTTAGCAGACACCCTTTTCTCAATGCTACTCTCGAGAGCACTCATTCGATCACTCAATGACAGCCACATAGCGTGCATGTCGGCAGATATTTTAACTAAAACATCTCTGACATTAACATCGGCACTCATGTGTACATCCGCTTGAGTAAGAACAAAGGAATCTGAAGCAGCATTAGTGTGTTTATTCTTCGGTGAAGTCATAATCTCTGTGTTTTTTGTTGTCACTTTGTTGTTGGTTTTGTCTGTTTTGTTTGATACCATAGTGCCGCCCTTTACTACTTCCGAATCTAGTAGCTCGATAGTCTCATCGACTGCTATGACATCATCTCCCGTATTGATGCGCTGCTTTGGCACAACTGTATCTGTGCCTGTGTCATTTTCGCGACTCCGAATTTTCTTCACATTGATGTCAGTATCGGATGGCAATGATAAATGTCTTTTGCGGTTATTGCGTTCTGACTGTGTCCGTGGCACGACCGTCACCAACGGTTGACTCATAACTGAATCAACATATGACTCCGCGTCATTTAGCACATTTAGCACATCAGTTATCTCGGACTCACTATTCACACTCGACATGGTTAAATGAGGCCTCTATCCAGCCCCTCAATTTACCGCTGTGTTGACGCCCGGTTCCGCTGACCAGCCCTCATATAGCGATCACCAGAGCG
>JBEVXV010000213.1:0-4272 GCA_040505915.1 Sedimenticola sp.
TACAGACATTTCACCAGAAGAGGGCAGTAAAAGCCACCACATATACAAGGTGGCCAGGGTTAGTACCCCCGACCCAAAGAAAGCAAAAGGACACCCATCATCTTTGCTGGGTCAAGGAAGACCAGGGTAGCTATCATCTTTTTTTGTGGGGCAAGTGATGGGTGTCCTGGTCTTTCTGGTCTTTCATTTCCTGATGGGTGTCCTGATGATTTACAGCAAAGGCTAGGTGGGCCGGAGTGTAGAATAACTAGAATAACTAGGGTCAGATACACGTTAAATCAAATTTCTTCTTTGTTCTTACGCCAGCCTACCGGCCTACCTACTTTATTAGGCTTTAATCTTCTACCAGTCAATTTTTCAACATCATCCTTGAATTGATCATTACCCAAGGCCATTCCCTTGTTCACACCCTCCCTAATTTCAGTCAGCAGATCATCTTCTACATGTGCACTGAATAAGGCACGATATCTTCTCATTCGTGTGTCTTTTCTTTTCCCTAACTTCATATATTCTGGATGTGGCGTACAGAGTTCCGAGACCTTCCCCAACGCATTGATCGGGTAGCTTGACCAGCCATATTCACCAGGATCATCCACCATTTTTGCTCTGACCGGATTCAGCTCGATATAGCGATAAGCCTCCAGCAGGTAACATTCGGTCTGGACCAGACAAGATCGGTAGCGTCCTTCCCATAGAGTGCCGCTTCGCTGGTATTGATGGTTGAAATACTGGACATATCGCCGCCCCACCGATTGCATCATCCGGCTAATTGCACCTTCTTTCTGAGGCGTACTTAGTAGGTGGACATGATTTGTCATCAATACCCAGGCATGAATATCTACTGAGAACTGGATCGAATATTCTTTCAACCAGTTCAAATAGGCGGTGTAGTCTTCTGGCTTGGCAAAGCAGGTTTGTCGATTGTTACCGCGCTGGATTAGATGAACCGGTATTCCGACCGGCGATATTCTGGGAAGACGGGCCATTGGTAGCAACTCTCCTCTCTGTATTGATGACTAATTGATTATAGCATTTAATTTGTATCTGACCCCAGTTATTTCGATCTTTGTTTTCCCAGGCTTCGACGGTATTACAGAGAGAAAGCTCGCTTATTTTTGAATAATTTATTCTGTTTTTTAAATTAATTGCGAAAGGGCAATTGGAGCCTGCTGGAGCATCGATGCTTTCTATAGAGTTACCCTCAGCTAACTCTGCTTCTAGAATTGGCTGTAATGTTTTGCAAAGTCTACTTTCTTCCATGCTTTTTCTCTTGTGGCATATAACGCTTAAGCTCAGCCGATCCATAAACTTGTGTGGTTTTTGTGGCAAAATGAGCGCAGCGAGTGCCACAAAAAGCGCGCAAGTTTATGGGTCGGCTGTAGCTTTTTGTTAGGCTTTTTACATGTCATTTCTATGAATGAACTCTTATTGTAGATGCCATTTGTTCAAGAGGCATAAATAAGGCCGATACTGTAAGACATAAACATATAGCGCCAATAAATAAAAAAGCTAATTTGTTGTCGCTAATTTCATCAGCAGAAGATAATTGATGCCATAAAGCTCCAATTATAAACCCTGGGAACGTAGAAATTGCTCCACCATACCAAAAATCAATAAACGGAAGATTGTACTTACTGTTTACTATGCCAACTATTCCTCCTGCTAGTTGAACAACAAATGCGGCCAGTAGGATTCGCCATATAGGTTTAATTATTTCAAGCTGCTGTTTTGGTGATATGTATAGTTTCATTTTTTAAGAGCCTAACGCCCAAAATCACTGGAAGCAAAAAGTGTCGCGACGAGGAACGAGGAGCGACGCTTTTTGCTGTCCGCGTGTATTTTGCTTGTTAGGGCATGTTTAATTCTGAAACACTGATACACGTATTGATCTCTCACTAAACTTACTTTTTGCTAAGGCAGTTAAAACCGATGCAGCGCGGGACATTAGCGCCTTATCTTCTTCTGTGGTGATAAATGCATTAGATTTTAGATCTTTTTCGTATTCCACAAACCTTGCTGTAAATTCAGATTTAGAAATTGTTACAGAGCAGCTAATATGTTCACTGCTTTTGGTTTTATAACTCATATTTTGTGTGTGACCAGTTAAAGGGAGCAACCCCCACGATGCACTAGAATATGCCAAATTAAAGCCATTCTTCTTTAAAGCTATTGTTACTTCTTTAGCGAATTCATCAACCTCTTGATCGCTAGTTATTAGTTGTTCTGTTTTTTGATCCGCTGCATAGCCGACCTCTATTCGCTGAATATCACGTGATTTCAGCACCCGATCCATTGGCGGGCAGCCCATCAATAATGCGCAAATTGCAAAAACGAAGATAATACGCTTCATTGTTTTATTGCCCTAACAGTTGATTATATTGCGCTCCTATATATAGAAAGCCTTTCCAAATATGCCAATACCTTTCTACATGTACCAATTTTCTTTCTATATCTAGAAACTATTAAGGTAGTAACTCACCTAATATTCGCTCATCCAGTTCCATCTGTAAAACGGTTTTATATAAATGTACCCAGGCTTTATTCTTTGCATCCAAAAATCCACCGGCAGACTTCACCTTCTGCCTCAATTCGGTCTCACCATAATCAACTCTGATATGGATACGTCTGTCCATGGGAATGCTTACACCAGTTGGTCGCCATACTCTTGGGGTAGTTGCTTGGTGCTGTATTGGTCGGGATTGAGTGTTGTTCTGATCTCCATGTCGTTGACCGTTGTTGTGTTGGCTGATTTTCCTATACTTTCTATTGTTACGGAAATAGTATCCCAGCAAGCGTTTGATGTGTAGAGAAATATCACTCTAGGGGATAGACGGAAGATTCAGCCCCACCTACCCAACCCTATTTCTCCAACGTTGGGAGAAACAACTGGTGCAGCTACCGCTGCTTACGTGACGGGAGGGCAAGGAAAGACAGGACACCCATCATCTTTGCTGGGTCAAGGAAGACCAAGGCACCTATCATCTTTTATGGGTTAAGTAATGGACGTCCTGTCTCTCCCAACCACCAGGCTCTGGAGGCCAATGGGAAACTCTTGGATTGTGATAATTCAGCGCTTATTCGGTTCTTGTTATTGCCTGAACCTGCTGTTCCCTGATCTGTTCAAGCAGTTTCTTTTTGAGTTGATCAAACAGTTTTGGCGGCAAGAAGCCATAATGGTACTGATCATTATGGCTTCTTGGGATTGGCCGCAAGTCTGGGCCAGGCCAGACGAATTGATTGTATTCACTAAGCACAATCCACGAACGCTCATCGCCTAAGCCAAGTCGTTGCTTAGTCGGTTGCGGAACCTCAATAGCCACTTCAGGGTTTGATGGTTGGGTGTGGGTTATCGGGACAAGCGTTACGATCTGTTCTCCCTCATCATTACGCACTGACAATACAATGGCGCAGGGGCGGTCTTTCAACCCCTCGACCTGGCCTTGGCCAGACTCCACACTCCAAAGGTAGCTATAACCGATTACCAATCCGGGCTCAGGTTTTGGGTAGGGCATGGATCAGTTATGCTTCCTTCGTTTCTAACTCATCATTAAGGTGATCATGCTTTGGTGACATGCTGATTTGTTCCAGGTGATGAATGTCTGATTCAGGCATTTCGCCAACAGGCAGCGCAACTCGGGCACGTTTCCTCAACGCATAATATTCATCGGCATTGATGACCACTAGGCGGTCTCTGCCGTAGTGCGTGATCGTCACCGCTTCCTTAAGTGCCTGATCCTGGTAATAGCCGCTATTGCGCTGAAAGTCTTTCGAGGTCACCTTTAACATGCTTGATCCTTAAAATACAAATGATACATAACATCGGTATATTAAGTATAAGTCACTCTGCAACTTTTTCAAGTGCGACGCCCGTCTGGCTATCAGGGAGAAACAACCGGTGCAGCTACCGCTGCTTACGTGACGGGAGGGCAAGTGCAGCGAGCAACAGCAGGAAGGCAAACCCAATCACCAACCAGTTACCCGTCATGGCGTAGAGGGTTGTCCCTTTCATTGGTACAAACTCCCCGGTCAGTACATGCTGTTTAAATGCCGGGGAGGTGGCATGGAGTTGCCCTTTTGGCCCAATGATGGCGGAGATGCCGGTGTTGGTTGAGCGTAGCAGGTAGCGACCGGTTTCAAGGGCGCGCATGCGGGCGATCTCAAGGTGCTGATGGGGTGCTAGAGAGTCGCCAAACCAGGCGTCGTTGCTGCTGTTGATAAGGAAGGCCGCCTGGGGCAGTGCCTCGATGGTCTCTACACCAAAGGCATCCTCGT
>JBEVXV010000214.1:0-5976 GCA_040505915.1 Sedimenticola sp.
GCAACATTTTGAACATATAAACACAGGCATTAGTTATGAATAACAAAGTTTTACAACAAGTTAAAGTGGGTAGGCGTTTATGCATTGCCCCGATGTTGGATTGGACCGACCGCTACTGTCGTTACTTTCTGCGCCTAATCACCAAACGCACACTCCTCTACACCGAGATGGTGACTACTGGAGCGATTATTCACGGCGACCGTCCGCGACATCTCGATTTCTTTGATGAGGAGCACCCCCTTGCCTTGCAGTTGGGGGGAGGTGACCCTGCCGATCTGGCTCAGTGTGCAAAATTGGGTGAAGCCTGGGGCTATGACGAGATCAACCTGAATGTCGGCTGCCCGTCAGACAGGGTGCAGTCCGGGCGCTTTGGCGCCTGTCTGATGTTGACACCTCAAGTGGTGGCTGACGCGGTTAAGGCGATGCGTGACGCCGCCACTGTCGATATCACGGTTAAACACCGTATCGGAGTGGATGAGCAGGATAGTTATGAGGCGCTGTCTGATTTTGTTGGCAGCCTGGCCGATGCTGGCTGTAGCACCTTTATCGTTCACGCCCGCAAGGCCTGGCTAAAGGGACTGAGCCCTAAGGAGAACCGCGAGATCCCCCCTCTGAGCTACGAAACGGTCTACCGTTTGAAAGATGACTTTCCCGAGCTTGAGATCATTATTAACGGCGGCATTCTGACTCTGGATGAGAGCGAGCGGCACCTGGAACAAGTTGATGGCGTGATGATCGGACGAGAGGCCTACCATAACCCCTGGATTTTGCTGGAGGCGGACCGACGGCTCTATGGCGACAACCACCCCCTGCCCAGCCGCCACCAGTTGATTGAGCGCATAATGCCTTTTGTCGAACGTGAATTTAACACTGGGGCACCGATCTGCCGGATCACCCGTCATCTCCTCGGGCTCTTCAATGGCCAACCCGGTGCTCGCGCCTGGCGACGCCATATCAGCGAGAACGCCCACCGCAATGGCGCGGGGCCACAAGTGATTCTTGATGCCCTTAAGCAGGTACCCACATCATGAGAGTACGGCTTGTGGATATACCGGCCTACATCACCAAAGATGGCTCGGAGATACGGGAGCTGTTACATCCAAATCATCATGAGGTAACCAACCAGAGCCTCGCTGAAGCAACAGTTCCACCAGGAGTAACCACTCACTTACATCGCCACCACCAGAGTGAGGAGATCTATCACATCACCTCTGGAACAGGGGTGATGGAGCTGGGAGATGAGCGGTTCTCTGTGGTACAGGGGGAGAGTGTGCTAATACCTCCAGGCAGCGCTCACCGGATCACCAATAATGGTCATGAGCCGTTAATCATACTCTGCTGTTGCGCCCCGGCTTACGCCCATGAGGATACGGAGCTGCTATAGCGGTCACTATTGGGACAACTGTAGAGGGGTGGGACGGTTGTTTAGTACCCGAAAGGTGCTTAGAAAAAGCGCCACCCAACCCATGGTAGGAGCGACTTCAGTCGTGAAGGAATTTGGCACATAATCATAATTTGGTGCGACGCTGATCGCGACTAAAGTCACTCCTACGGAAAAAGCCCAAACCTCCCAAAACAGCCCGAAAACCACCTGTTTTTTTGGAGAGTCGGTTTAGGGAGGTCTGGCGTCGCTTAATACCCTATTTTCAGGCACTCCTTGAGGAGTGCCGGGTTGAGCAGATCCGACCCCAGTGTCAGTGCGCAAGCCTGCTCATCGGTGGTGAGTGGCTCCTCACTGGCGATCTGTCGCTCCAGCACTTGAAGGCTGGCCTCTGAAGGATCGCCCCCCTCCTGCAACCGCCGCGCTATCCGCACCCGTAGCTCGCTCTCCGGGAGCTGGCAATCGAGAATAACGTAGGGCAGAGCAGACCCTTTGGCCAGTTGTTGAAATGGTAGCCGCTGTGTTCGCTTGAGAAAGGTGGCATCAACAATAGCGATAAAGCCGGCATCGGTCACCTGGGATGCCAATTCGAGCAGCCGTTCGTAGGTACGTTGAGAAAAGTCGCTGGTATAGATGCCCCCATCCAGAGTAGAGCCACTCTTATCCCCTGCGGTCAGACCCGCCAACCGCTTACGCTCTACATCCGAGCGCAGACGCACCGCAGGCAGGCGCTCAAGACAGTGGGCGGCCTGGGTACTCTTACCTGAGCCTGAGAGCCCATGAGTAATCACCAGAGCCGGAGTGTTCAGCTCGGTGTAGTGCTCAGCCAGATCGAGATAGCTGGTAAAGTCGGCCATCATCTCCTGCCGCTCACTTTCCCCCACACCCTCCTGCCTTAGACGTATTACCGACACCTTGGCCCGCACCATGGCGCGGTAGACTTGGTAAAAACCGAGCACGCCCAATCCCTGGTAATCTCCCGTCAGCTCCAGATAGCGGTTGAGCAGCCGACCGCTGAGGTCAGTGCGCCCCCGCTCCTCCAGATCCATGGTGAGAAAGGCGAGTTCACTCATGGTGTCGATCCAGCGCAACTCAGGACTGAACTCGATGCCATCAAAGATTAACACCTCCCCCTTTTCCAGGGTGATATTACCCAGGTGAAGGTCACCGTGGCATTCTCGAACGAAGCCGCTTGCCTTGCGTTTGAGCAGCTGACCTTGGAGTTGCTGATAACGTCTCTCTGTCCAGTGCGCCAGCTTAGCAACCCGCCCCAGGGCAGCAGCATCTCCCACCAAGCGGTCGACTTGCTCAAAGTTGTGCCGCATAGGCTCAAGCAGTACCTCGGGGTTCCCGTAGATAACCTCTCTACCCGCCACCTCAATCTCACTATGGAAACGGGCCAGACGATCAGCAATGACATCCAGTGTGTCACGGGTGAGTCTGTCGGCGTGATGCGACAGCAACCCGTCACCAGAGAAGCGCCTCATTTTGACGGCATACTCAATGGCTTCACCCTCCCCGCCCAGTAGCGGTGCCACCGATGTGCCGGTAATGGGTATAACGCCGAGATAGGTAGCCGGGGCCAGACGGCTGTTGAGGCGCACCTCTTCCTGGCAGAAGTGGCGGCGGCGCTTGAGGGTGGTGAAATCGAGAAAACCGAGATCCAGGGGCTTTTTGATCTTATAGGCGTAGTCACCGGCCAGCAGGATGCTAGAGATGTGTGTTTCGATGAGCGTCACCTCCTCACCCCCTGAGGAGAGGAGCTGCTGAAGATTCTTGATCAGCACCGGGTAGCTGTTTTCGGCGTCACTCATGTCAACTCTCTCACCTGATATCACTGCTGTTCCGTTAACTCCCTCTCCCCTGTGGGGAGAGGGTTGGGGTGAGGGGGGGCAATAGATAAGTCGTTGATTTAATTCACCCTCACCCTGGCCCTCTCCCTTATAGGGAGAGGGAATGTTCTATTGCAGTACGTCATGTTGCTGTTGATATATGCGCCCTAAAAAACACCACCACACAAGGAGTTACTGAAAAATACTACAAAGTTAACGGGACAGCAGTGACCTGATATCGGAACAACGGTGGCCCCTCGTGACTGATGTCGCCCCACTGAAAACTAAAGTTTGGAGCCGTGTCGCTGAGTGCAAACCTCACTCATTTTGCTGTTGAAAACATATAAGGACATGCTAATATGATTTTTTCTCTCGCCGCCCGATGAACTCCTGCGGCGTTCACACCACCGCTATTTTCGAGGTGACTCTATGTCCGTGGAACGCATCGTACTGGCCTTTGCCGGTCTTATGATCCTTTTCTCCCTGGCCTTTGGTATGTCCAACAGCCCTATCTTCCAGCATAGCAACTGGCTCTGGTTCACCGCCTTTGTCGGCGCCAACCTATTGCAGTCCTCCTTCACCGGCTTCTGCCCGCTGGCTACCATCCTCAAGAAGCTGGGCGCCAAGCCTGGCTGCGCTTTCTAAAGAAGTCGCCGCTTGATGGGTATAAAAAGGGCGCTTCGGCGCCCTTTTTTGCCTGGATCAAACCACACACTATAAACCGCTCCCCTTCCCCATAGGAGCGGCGCCCTCGCCGCGATGAATATCGCACACGCCCTGCAAAACTCATCGCCCCGAGGATAGGGCTACGTAGGCGTGCTTTCTCGAAGCGCGATGGCTATTTGCACCATAGCGGCTGTCTCATCGCGGTCCGAGAGACCGCTCCTACAAAAAAGTCCCGACTACACCGGTTCTGCATATAGGTCGTGCTCATCCGAGCCGGTGATCCTGACCTGAATAAAGTCACCGGGATCCAGTTCCCAATCTCCCGCTATGATGACACTGCCGTCGATCTCCGGCGCATCGGCTTCACTGCGGGCAATAACCGCCTCTTCGCTGACTTCATCGACCAGCACAACCATCTCCCGCCCCACCTTGGCGGCGAGTTTGGCTGAACTGATCTCCGCCTGAACTTCCATAAAACGGGCCAGACGTGCCTGCTGCACCGCTTCCGGGATCTGATCGGGGAGCTGGTTGGCGGGCGCACCCGCTATGGGAGAGTAGGCAAAAGCCCCCACCCGGTCCAACTGAGCTTCCTGCAGAAAGTCGAGCAGGGTTTGAAACTGGCTATCGGTTTCACCGGGGAAACCGACAATAAAGGTGCTACGCAGGGTCAGATCGGGGCAGATCTGCCTCCAGCTGGCGATACGGTCGAGTACCTTCTCTGTGGCGGCCGGGCGTTTCATGGCGCGTAGCACAGTCTCATCACCATGCTGTAGCGGCATATCGAGATAGGGGAGAATATGACCCTCTGCCATCAGTGGAATCAGCTCATCAACACTGGGGTAGGGGTAGACATACATCAGCCTCACCCATGCCTGAAACTCCCCCAACTCCTGGCTCAGCTCCTTCAAGCGGGTTTTCACCAGATCACCACCAAGCAGATCCGGGCGATAGTTGAGGTCGACACCGTAGGCGCTGGTGTCCTGGGAGACCACCAGCAGTTCACGCACACCCGCCTCCACCAGATTCTCCGCCTCCTGCACCACCTCGCCGATGGGGCGACTCACCAGATCGCCGCGCAGCTGGGGAATAATGCAGAAGCTACACCGATGATTGCACCCCTCTGATATCTTCAGATAGGCGTAGTGTCGCGGTGTCAGCTTGACCCCCTGAGGAGGCACCAAGCTGGTGTAGGGGTCGTGGGGTGGAGGAGCCTGACGATGGATAGCCGTCATCACCTCTTCGTAGGCGTGGGGGCCGGTTACCGCCAGGACATCGGGGTGGGCCTTGCGCACATCGGCTTCGTTGACACCCAGACAGCCGGTAACAATCACCCGGCCATTCTGGCTCAGCGCCTCGCCGATCGCCTCCAGAGACTCCGCCACCGCCGCATCGATAAAGCCACAGGTGTTGACCACCACCAGATCTGCCCCTTCGTAGGAGGGGGCAATGCCGTAGCCCTCAGCACGCAATTGGGTGAGGATACGCTCGGAGTCGACCAGGTTTTTAGGACAGCCGAGGCTAACAAAGCCGATCTGGGGAAGGGTATCGTTCATCGAGTCACTCAGGGGTTAAGCAGACTACCCAGTGCCACCGCCTGGGTCTCGTCGGAGATCTGAATCACCATACTCTCCTCCAGGGCGAGGTCACCGCTTTCGATATGGGGCAGGAGCTGCTCGGCAAACTGCTGCACGATCATCATGCCGGCACGGGTGTGATCCGCCTCATCCCCGATGGCGACAATACTCTCCTGAAGCATCTGCAGGTAGCTACGAAATGCCTCTCCCTGGTCACCAAGCGCCGCCCCCTGAAACTCTTGTGTAAAGGTTATCATCAGCACTCGCCCCTCCCCGCTGGCGGGGTCGGCGATGGAAATATTCATAGGCCCTTCGATCAGCATGGTCAATCTCCTCAATGCTCAATATCGTGAAGGCGAAGTTTAAGGCCAATAAAGAGAAATAACTACCCGATTGCTGAGGGATAAAGGATGCGGGTCGATCACGCCGGGTATTTTTCCCGTTCGCTGTCAGCGATCATCTCCCTCTCGTAACCAAACTGCTCCTTCTCGGCAGCAAGCACCAGCAGCGCCTCCTCCATGGT
>JBEVXV010000215.1:0-3054 GCA_040505915.1 Sedimenticola sp.
ATATGTGGGGGAAGTAGGGTGTGGTCACTGTGCACAGGAATCTTTCCATCAAGCTATTTGATTTGATTTTATTTTGTTTACTATCCCCTCACATATATATAGTTGAAAGTTGTCCCATTTCATCTTTCATAAAATTTTATACATACCGTATTCGACCATTTAAACGCCCCGGGGGCGTTGCATTTTCAAAAGGGGAGGAGTCTAAAAGAGCATGTTTTTCAGAGAAAAAAAAAAAAAAAAAAATTATGAAACGTGGTTCTATGTGCTCTAAATTACTCAAAATACGAGTGCGGTGCATTGTTCCGTGATGGAAGTAAAATAACTAACAGCTAGAACGTCCCCTGTAAACGCACATTCCTATCATTAAATCTACAAAAGTTACGAAATTCTCCGTATGCGTATTAACAGTACAGTGGTCACGCACGTCTAACATGCACAGTATGCCTATTTGAAACCAACTCTATTTATAGCCACAAAGTGGCAATGTACTCGGTCCGCGGTATGTACTATAAGGCGATTACGTCATGCAATTTCAATAACGTCATCGTCATGCGCCTTCATACGTCATGCGCCCAGAAATTGTGACGTGTCATTTGCTGCTTTTCAAATCATTGTTATACAAGCCCAGTCGCGAATATCAGCGTATTTTTACATCATTCTAACTAAAATAAATGAAGCATCGTGCATATTATATGAGACGCGCCGCGACACGGCGCGACTTCGGGCGTTTGGAGTTTTCGCCGTGAATGGTTTCGAGGGTTGACTGCAGTTTTTGTAAATGTCGTAGATGGTGTACAGGTTTGATGCGAATTTCAGAGCAAATGCGGAATTAAATTTTGCTTCATTTGCAGAAATAATGTTCAGTTTTCGATGCCATTTGCGGCGAGTCTTCCAGACGCCCGGAGGCGCGCCGTGTCGCGGTACATCTCATGTTAGAATCTTCCAATTGTACGCCAACTAATGTAAAAATACGCTGATTATAAGTGATAGTTTTATTATTCAGTTAACTATAACTATGGACGGTAAAAAGAAGAAGTCGTATCCGGCATCGTTCAAACTAAAAGTCGTCGATGTGGCAGAACAAAAAGGCAAACATTTCGCTAGTAAAGTGTTCAATGTGGACAGAAAACGTGTTCGAGAATGGGTGCAAAATAAAGAGAAGATACAAACATTTGCAAAGTTGCGGAAACGTGCCACTGGTGCAGGAAAACGGGTGGGTTACCCGGATATTGAGGAAAATCTCCTGGCCTGGTTCAACGAACGGAGATCGGCGGGTATACGTGTGACCGGCAAAGCCCTAAAGTACGAGGCTCTCCGCCTTCATAAGGCTGGCGGGAATCAGTCCTTCAAGGCATCGTGTGGATGGTTTCGTCGGTTCAAGACGCGAAATAACATTTCATTCAGGCGGACGACACACGTGGCCCAGCACTCCCGCGAACTAACCGATGACCGTGTTGACAATTTTCTACGTTTCACTATTAAAATGCGGAAACTCCGTGATTATTCCGACTCTGAGATTGCAAACATGGATGAAACGCCCGTTTGGATGGAGATGCCGGGTAAGGTGACCCTGAATGAGAAGGGAGCCAATAGTGTTACCGTGTCGTCTACCGGGCATGAGAAGGAAAAACTAACTGTTACGCTAGGCGCATACGCCGATGGCACCAAAATGGCGCCTCTCGTTCATCTCCCCGGGGTACGACCATTGCCCAAGGAGGATATACCAAGCGGTGTCGTCGTGTACATGTGCGGATCCGGAAAGAAGTCATGGGCCAATGAACAGAGCATTATATTTTGGCTGAACAAACTTTTCGGCGGCAAACACAAGAGGAGACGTAGATTACTTGTTTGGGATGCGTTTCGCGGGCATTTAACTGCTAAGGTGAAGGACCACGTTCGGAATGCCTGTAACGCGGACCTATGCGTGATACCTGGCGGATGTACGTGTCGTCTACAGCCTGCCGACGTGTCGTGGAACAAGCCATTTAAAGCTCGGATGGCTGAATTATACGACCAGTGGATGTTTGAAGGACCCGTCGAACTTACTGCCGCTGGTAATAGGAGGGGACCGCCGAAGCGTCTAGTACTTAGATGGATCAAGGATGCGTGGGGCACCATCACCCCAGAGATGATACGCAAATCGTTTAAAAAGTGCGGAATCACCTCGGCCCTCGATGGTACCGAGGACCATATGTTCCAACAGTCGGACGACGAGGAAGTAGACGAGTTCGAAGGTTTCTCCCGGGACGATGTTGCCATTGAAGAGCAGTTCCTGGAGAACGTCACAATGAATGATGAAGTTGAACTCTCTGACTCGGACAGTGCCGATACCGATACCGATACCCAGGACGACAATTTGACGGATTACGAAAGTCCCGGCCACTGATTGCGATGTTTGGATGTGTTAATAAATTAGTTTCATACCCAACAAACGCGTGACGTTGCGGCGACGCTGGTTGTTGGTTGGATTGACGTCTAGACGTCAATCCAACCAATAAACAGCGTCGCCGCAACGTCACGCGTTTGCTGGGATAAACGTTGCTCGCTCGTCTAGCTTTTGTTCTTTTCATGTTTTATAGTTCGCCAACTTGTGGTTAGCCCAAAAGTCAGCGACGGGAGTTACTGTACACGGTTGAGACGCGCCGCGACGCGGCGTACCTTCGGGTATTATTTACGAAAATTACGTTCAATTTTCAGAACCATTTACGGCTAAAATTCCAAATACCCGAAGGCACGCTGCGTCGCGGCGCGTCTCAACCGTGTATCGTACTTCCCCTTCCGGTTTACATTTGCGTTATGGCTTACCAATTTTAGGGATGTAAATATTAGGTGCCTGCCTGTTTCGTCCAAAATCGGGTACGTTATGTCTTGGTCCGTTATTTCCAGGGTACGTTATGGCCACATACCGCATAGATACCTTACTTCCGCTTCCGGAACAGTTGTTTACATTATTTTGAAAGAGATTTTTTGGATTTTTTACCAGAATTTGCGATCTACGGTATATTGATTTTTTTTTTTTTTAAAGAAAAATTTCAAAAACGGGGGGGGGGGGGG
>JBEVXV010000216.1:0-2658 GCA_040505915.1 Sedimenticola sp.
AATGCTAACTAGATGTGTCGGTAGAACCGACGGATGCTCCCCGATTCCGCTTTGACCTCAATGTGTGAAATAATAGCGAAGTTAAAAAGACAATATTATTGCAAACAATTACTTTTTCTGCAGACAGAATGAAATGCACATCTTCATGAAGGGTAGAATTCATGTGTGAAGTTTCGGGTTATTGGTTAAAAACTATAGGAGTTGGCATAAACGACATCCTGGTGGCAGGTGGAGTAACCTGGTGGACACATGGTGGTGTTGCCTGATTGTGACAATGGTGGTGCCAGCTGAGTAAGACTTCTATTACAGTGTTGCTACATGTATACATATGTGCGTATGTGCAATTGACACCATTAGAAGCTGCTCTGCCGGCCGCAATGGAACAGGAAACACAGTGGCTGGAACATGTGAGACGCCTGTTAGACAAGGAAAATCTTGATAAGGGGGACTATGTGTCATGGGCTGCTTACCATGCTTCCCGTCAACCTCAGATCCCACATGCGATTGAATGCCCTGTTACCACGGTTCTATGAGAATGCGCACACAGTTGCGATGGTCAAACATGGGATGGATGTAATCCGGAAGGCAACACAGTACGTCAATCCCGGTCAGATCGTAGTCCTGACTGCCGACCAACCCATCTAGCCCTCGATAAACAGATTCGGCTATCATGGCCAGCAACACATGGAGAAGACAAGTACATGTATCTCATCATGTTTTGTGGGCTACATATAGAAATGGCAGCATTGCGAGCACTTGGTACTTTTCTAGATGACAGCGGGTGGGCAACAGCTTTAGTGCAAGCAATTATCACTATTATATGCACGGCTGACTCGTTCAATAAGGCGGCACATGTAACGAAGACACGACATGCTCATTGCGTTCATGTAACAGCGGCTGCCCATTCCATCCTGAAGCATAAGGCTTTCCTAACATATATCGAGTCCGTGTCTGAAGTGGAACTTCATGTTGAATTTGACGATTGGGAAAGGCAATGTGCTCTTGATTGTCCCCAATTCAAATATTCTGAACCTACAGCTTCTAGTGTTGTTGATGTTCATGAGGGCACAGCGAAATGGAGACTTCGACCTCTATCTAGAGATGCTGACCAAACTAGCGCCATGGTTTATCGAATTGGATCAAACTAACTATGCCCGATGGTTGCATGTTCACATTCGCGACATGACCACTTTGTTACAGGTACATCAACGGATTCAAGGAAGGAAATTTTGTGACTAAGAAAAACAGCATGTGTGTCGTCCGGTATGTCAATTGATCAAGGACACAAACAAAATAACAGAAAATCCAAGTGCATTGAGACGGTGGATGGTAGCTGGCCCAGGAATGTCATGGATATTGGCAGAATTTGAAACCGAGTTCCTTTCTCTAAAGGAACATGACATTACCCACCATAAACAGACTCAAGCAGTGCAAAGAACATTTGCTAAATAAGTAACATCTTTAGTAGTCAGACTGGAAACCATATGAAATCCATTCCTTGAGAAGAGTTCCGATCTACTAGCCTTACACTCGAAAGACATAGCCAGTTCAGCTTTAGTAGAGACTTCGGAAGATAGAAGAGACCGGCAGAATAAATATGACCAGTATGTTGAGCGATGACTCAGGAAACCAACAATCGCTGTATCAGACCCAATACAACAACTGAAATTGGAACTCTTCGCCAGGCAACAGGGAAAACTCGTTCACAGTTGCAGGTTGCAGATATAAAAGTTGATTGTGAACTGATTTCCAAGTTGTACATATAGTGCCAGAATAGGGCAGTCAATATCGGAGACGTGTTGATGCATGAAAACCATCCATACCCACCCAGTCTATCAGACCATGTAACATTGCGTGTGAGCTCTATTATTCCAGCAACCGAAGCGCCAACCGAAGATACCATTTTCTTGGATGGAGCAGCTGTCGTGCACTTTCTTGAGCCACGGACAATAACAACCTTCAGCAAATATGCTTCGTCGGTGTTTATAACATACATAGACAGAGAGTTACTGTTGCAGACTACACAGCGAGTAGATATGGTCTGAGACAGATATGTCGAAGACAGTCTCAAAGAGTCAACAAGAAGTACAATGGGAAAAGGTGTGATGAAGCGGGTGTTGGGGACGTCAAAAATCCCGAGGAACTGGCGGGAGTTTTTATCCGTGGTCGAAAACAAGGTACACTTGTTGACCCCCTAACCCACGCTGCAGAAAACAGACATGTTGAAGTATATGTCATAGACGGAGAAAACGTACTCAGTTCACAACCAGATGCTGGCTATTCTTCCTTTAGTCCGTGTAATCACATAGAAGCATACACAATGGTAATCGTTAATATCAATGAAGCTGTGAAAACCGGAAGCAGGAAGTGTTTTATCAGGACTGTTGATACGGATGTTCTGGTATTAGCAATTACCTATGTCAACAACATTGACATCGAGGAACTATGGGTGGCATTTGGTACCGGCAAACATCAAACATACTTTAAATGTATTAATTTACATCATTTATAGCGATTCAAAAGCAAGCCAACAATGCTAAAGTATTGAATTTGTTCTGAAAACACAATTTTTGGCGGCAATTTTGAAAATGGCGTCCACTTATTAAGTCAAATGATGTAGGTATGTAATGCAAATAAATATATATTAAATGGAGGAAT
>JBEVXV010000217.1:0-446 GCA_040505915.1 Sedimenticola sp.
CACTCACGGTTGCTGATAAGCTCGTAACAGAATTCTTTGCACGGTTCGGCTGTCCGCGACAGCTACACACTGACCAAGGTCGTGAATTCGAGTCTGAACTATTCGCAACGATTTGTGAACGCTTTGGCATTCAGAAAACTCGCACGACTCCGTACCGACCAAACTCCGATGGCCTTGTAGAAAGGTTCAATAGAACACTTAAACAGATGCTTCGAATATTTGCGTCTGAAAATCCCAATGACTGGGACAATCACCTCCCCTTCATTTTAATGGCATACCGGTCTACACAGCACAAAAGCACCGGATGTACACCAAACCTGCTGTTTCTGCAACGGGAGACAAACTGTCCACTTGACCTAATGGTTGGTCCACAACCAAACATTATACGTAATACAGTACAATACATAGAATGGGTGCAATCGGCCATGCAACACACTCACGAATTC
>JBEVXV010000217.1:456-4229 GCA_040505915.1 Sedimenticola sp.
CACTGGACCTAATTGTTGGTCCACCACCAAACACAATACGTAACGTGTGCCCAGTACAATACATAGAATGGGTGCAATCAGCCATGCAACACACTCACGAATTCGTACACAGAAATCTGGGCAAAGCAGCCACCCGTCAGAAGGGAAACTATGATCAAGGCTTAAGACCAAGAGCCTTTGAATCAGGAGACTGGGTCTGGCGCTGGTATCCCCCAACAGCTAACAAGAAGTTAGGGTTGGGGTGGACGGGACCCTATCTAATCATCAGAAAAGTCACCTCATTGACATACTCCATACAAAAAAAGGAAACCTCGCCCATTATCAACGTACACGTAGATCACCTGGCACCCTATCGCGGAATAAATGCCCCCGCGTCTTGGGTCCGCCCTGAGCCAGATCCTGAGTTGGAGCTCAGTCAAAATCCGGAAACGGAAACCACCCAACTCCTTGACATACCCATGCCTGACCCCCCACGTCCTGCATCCCCGGTCCCACAGGTCAGAACCCGGGTGGGACGGGCGGTAAAGCCTCGGGAGATATATTCTCCGTAATATAGGGCAGAATCCTCAGTCATATGCAGGGGGCATATATAATGTTGTATATAATCTGTATAGTCCAGATATCAATATGTGTATGTATATATAAGTACTCTCAGTATCATATGAAGACATAATTACCCTAGCCTCCTATACAGTGCTTATAAACTTCCACTTCATATTACTATATAATGCTGTTCTCAATGGCCACTAGCAAAAGCTACTTCCGCTTGTTCCCTTGGCTTCCAGAATTGTCATCCATGCCAAGCCATATGGAACTACCGACCCTGCTGCGAGCGGATGAGCGGGAGCTGGCCGCGTTCAACCTCGCCGAGAGGGAGCTCTGGGTGGACGGCTCCCCATGCCAGGTGCCGGAGTGTGCGGGAACAGTCTTCAAGACTTTCCGGGCTTATATCCGCCACTACAAGGCTGTGCACTGTCCGACGGTAATGGCTACCAAGTGCCGGGAATGTCGGCGAACATTTGTTGAGTCGGCGAGGGCCACCCGCCACCAGAAACATTTCCACCAGGGACATGGGCTGTTGGACCGGGTGGCAGAACCCAACCCCCGGTATATCCCAACGTCGCTGCCACCGAAGCGGCTGGGCATGAAGGAGGAACGGGAAGGGCTGCGGGAGGCGACAAAGGAGTTGAGGAAGGAGGAGGCGATGAGGCAGCGACAGGAGTTGGCCACGCACACCGGCACCTCCGCCATACTGCTGCCGCCCAACGCCGTCAGCCGGGATGAGTGTATCGTCCCCTGTGGAGAAGTCATGCTGCGGGCACTTCGACCCCTCACGACCCGGGGGCATGACGTCTTCTCCGTGGAGCCAGTGCCGGAATATTAGTTTCATTTCTCCGGTAGTGTTTCCTTTCCAGGTCCATACATGTGGCTGTTCCCAGTGGGTGCGTACCCACTGGCGTCGGGACCGAGCTGTTAGATGGTGGTTGCCACATGTATGGAACTGGAAAGGAATATTTCGCGACAGCCCCTACATTCCTCTATGTGCTAACTTTCGGTCCGCCTCCGCGCTGGAACTACCTCATGGCCGATAATTCATACCTCTTAACTCTTAATCCTTTCTTAATTACCACTATACTTAGATCTACGTTACATGTGCCATCCTTCAAACACATGCATGCGACATTTATTATGTTGTGCGCAGTTTTCTTACTGTGCATAGCATATGTCGCATGGGTGTGGTTGAAGGGGAGTTGTTGCTCAATCCGTTGCTATATGGCAGGTGAGGGCGATGGGCGGTTTGTGTTGGATCATCTTCCTGGCACGCGCGCTAGACGGTGCATGGATGTCCATGCGCTGTCGGGGTGGGCCTGCTAGGATGGTGGACATTTACCCGCCCATTCCTCTCACGTGTCTTTCGCTTTCCATTGTTAGTGTTAGTTTGTGTACTCTACATTCTTAGCTACTTATCGGTTTAGTTATGTCCTACTCCATAGCTTGTTATATTTGAAAATATACTAGTCATGATAGCCTTAGTTACTATACTTCTAGTCATAGAGCATAATTATATGTGCTAGGTACTTAAATTAAATCTCACGCACCAGTAAGCTACACGGGTGTCCGGAACCTTTGTATTTTATTGATGCCTGTGCTTGGTGTGCACGCTTTTGCGGGGTGCCTAGATTACCGGAATCTATCCACTGTGAAAATGCCTGTGACACCAGAATCAGTAAACTTGGATGCTGCTTGTTGGGCACTGCGGAAATTATGGTTGGAGGCATGAATGTACTGCTGGTTCCTCTCTATATTGATTCCGCATTGCGCAACAGTCAGTTTCTTTGTGGTCTGATTCGTCTCGCCTCTCTGTGATACATTTATAGTGCTACACTGTTCTCCAGCTCCGCTTTTGCGATGTACCTCTCCAGTATATATAGATTCTCGCTTAGCTGCGTTACCTTTGATATATCTCTTTAGTCGTATATTAGATACGCTAGCTCAGATCATTTCTACCATCTCGTCCGCATGACGTGTTCAAGAAAGAAAAACAATTTCCAACGAAATTCTTTTTTCCCTGGGGGGGAGTGTGGTAGAAATCGATGAATATTTCAGCTAATGGCAGTATCGACTTACGGTTACACTTGGTTCATAATGAAGCTTGGCCATTGCCCCAATCTTTGAAGTGGTGATGTAATTCACACTTACCTGGTTTCAACATAATGTTTATTTTTCTGTGCTCCGATTTGTATTTCGTGAACCGGAAGTGGATAACTCGCCATTTCGCTAAGCATTTTGTTACATTTCTCGTCCCCTTTGCATCTCGTCCTCTGATTGGCTTCACCTCTTTCTCTTAGCCAATCAGAGTACGTCTTCTTGCTGACTCACGGGGTGCTTGAGTACTTCTCAACGGCTATATAAGCAGCGAACCCCTAGCTCTCAGCGAAGTTGTTTTCCGAAGCTCAAAGCTTTACAACCTCTTCCACTCTCTCCTAGTGCCCAGAGCACTGCTGACTTGATATTTCTTGGTAGGTAACTCTCCTACTAGCTTTTCAGTGTCCACAGAACACTGCTTTTACTAAGTGTATTGCTGGCTCAGTAAATCCTAGGTACATAGTGTCCAGGGTGCTAAGAGCACCGGGTTAGTCCCACTGGGTGCCGCTCGAGCCACAGTTGCCTATACTCGGTTCAACCCACCCGACACATATACAGCTGAGACCACGGGATCTCAGGGTGTACTCTGTTCGGCGGGCTGATTCCCACGGAACCCAGTGTGACAAACCTTCACCCCTATCATAACCGTGTAGGCAATTTGTTCATCTTAACGTCTCCTGTCTGTGATTAGTCCGCTGTAACTACATGTAACTTTTCCGTTGTAACTGTGTCCGTCATCTGCACATGTAACTTGTCATGTCCGTAACTAGTCTGACGTAACCGCATGTAACTTGTCCGTCGTAACCGTGCCTGTCAATTGTCTGTCGTAACCGTGTTTGTCAATTGTTCATTGTGACTACCTGAAATCAGTGTGCAGTCATTATACCTCTCCACTGCCATTTGTAATTCATAACTTCTGTGAACTTGTGATATAGCCATATAGATCCTTAAGTATATATAAATTGTTATTGAATCCAAACATCTCCTGTCTTACTTCCACATACCACATACCAAATCCCCGAACCTGTATACGATCCCAAAGGTCAATAGTAGACATAGCCCCGTCCAAAAATCAAACACAACGCGAAGTACATAACCAACCCATGCCACACCGCGTGTCTACTACA
>JBEVXV010000218.1:0-3229 GCA_040505915.1 Sedimenticola sp.
AGTTTACGTTGGAGAGTGAGGTGCGGGTAAAGCCTCAAGAGAATACCGCTCTGGAGGGGCTCTATAAGTCGGGAGGCATGTTCTGCACCCAGTGCGAGGCAGAGGGTTTTCGTAAAATTACCTGGTACCTTGACCGGCCCGATGTAATGAGCCGTTTTACCACCACTATCGTCGCTGATCGGCAGCGTTATCCAGTGCTGCTCTCTAACGGTAACCCGTTGGAGAATCAGTCGTTGGACGATGGGCGTCACCGGGTGCGCTGGGAGGACCCCTTTGCCAAACCCGCCTACCTGTTCGCCCTGGTGGCGGGGGATCTGCGCTCAATAGCAGACCAATTTACCACTGCCTCCGGGCGGGAGGTGGCGCTGCGTATCTATGTGGAACCTGAAAATATCGACAAGTGCGACCACGCTATGGTCTCCCTGAAAAACGCCATGAGATGGGATGAGGAGCGCTACGGCCGTGAGTACGATCTGGATATCTACATGATTGTGGCGGTCAATGACTTCAATATGGGCGCTATGGAGAACAAGGGGCTGAATATCTTCAACTCCAAGTATGTGCTGGCACGCCCGGATACCGCCACTGACAGTGACTTTCAGGGGATCGAGGGGGTCGTCGCCCATGAGTATTTCCACAACTGGACAGGCAACCGTATCACCTGCCGCGACTGGTTTCAGCTCAGCCTGAAAGAGGGGCTGACGGTGTTTCGTGACCAGGAGTTCTCCGCCGATATGGGCTCACGGGGGGTAAAGCGTATTGAAGATGTACGCATGTTGCGTGCTCATCAGTTTGCAGAGGATGCCAGCCCCATGGCTCACCCAGTGCGACCCGACAGCTACATGGAGATCAATAACTTCTACACCCTGACGGTCTACGAAAAGGGGGCTGAGGTGGTGCGGATGCAGCACAACCTGCTGGGGGCAGCCGGTTATCGCAAGGCCACCGACCTCTACTTTGCACGCCACGATGGTCAGGCGGTGACCACCGATGACTTTGTCGCCTGTATGGCTGAGGCAGGGGGGCGGGATCTGCAGCAGTTTAAACGCTGGTACAGCCAGGCGGGTACTCCTCAGTTGAGAGTCTCAGGCAGCTACGATGAGCCGTCACAAAGCTACACCCTGACGCTGGAACAGTCCTGCCCCGCAACACCGGGACAGGAGCAGAAACTGCCCCTGCATATTCCTCTGGCAGTGGGGCTGCTGGATCAGCAGGGGCGGGATATTCCCCTGCAGTTGCAGGGAGAGAGTAAGCCCCAAGGCAGCTCCCGTATGCTAGAGATGCGACAGGAGGTGGAGCAGTTCACCTTCATCAATATTGCCCGTTCGCCTGTTCCCTCTCTGCTGCGCGGTCTCTCCGCTCCGGTTAAAATCCACTTCGACTACAGTGATGCTGAGTTGATGTTCCTCACCTCCCACGACAGCGACGGCTTCAACCGTTGGAACGCGGCCCAGACACTTACCCAGCGCATCATACTGGGGCGGGTAGCTGCACCTGAGTCAAGCCTTCCCGAGGGCTTTGTCGATGCCTTTCGTGCGGCCCTCACCGATGGCACAAGCGATGAGGCGCTGCTGGCCGAGGTGCTGACCCTGCCCGCCGAATCCTACCTAGGGGAGCAGATGGAAGTGGTCGATGTGGCGGGTATCCACCAGGCACGGCAGGGGTTGAAGAGAGAGTTGGCCAGAACTCTTCGCGGTGAACTGTTGCAGCGCTACCAGGAGGGAAAAGCCCAGAGAGAGTACTCCCTCGATCACGCCTCGATGGCCCGCCGTAGCCTCACCAACCTCTGCCTCAACTATCTTATGCAACTGGATGAGCAGGAGATTCGCAGCTTTGCGGTGGCGCAGTATCACAGCGCCGACAATATGACCGATGCGCTGGCTGCCATCACACTACTGGTGGACCGCCCTGGGGAGGAGTCAGCGGCACTTCTGGAAGATTTCTACAGTCGCTGGAAGCAGGATCCCCTGGTGCTCGACAAGTGGTTCACCCTCCAGGCCATCTCCAGCCGTAGCGATGCTCTGGAGCAGGTAAAGGATCTAATGGCCCATCCCGATTTTTCCATCACCAACCCCAACCGTGTGCGCTCCCTGATTGGTGCCTTCTGTTCCGCCAATCCGGTACGTTTTCACGCCGCAGACGGGGCAGGCTACAGATTTCTGGCTGACAGGGTGTTGGAGCTCGATCCCCTCAACCCCCAGATTGCATCACGCATGCTACGGATCATGGCGCGTTGGCGCCGCTACGATGCGGGTCGTCAGGCACTCATGAAGGCGCAGCTTGAGCGCATCGTAGCCAGTGATGGATTATCACGGGATGTCTATGAGATCGCATCAAAGTGTCTGGAGGGATAAGCGCGTGATTGAGTCTATTAATCGGGACCTGATATTACAGGCAGTGTCAGATTAATAGATTCGTTGCGTGACCTTATAGCAAGTTGTCGATGATGCAAAGCATTACCTCAGCGACCAAAGCGGACATTGAAGCGCTGACTGGTAATGTCCGCAGTTACCCTATTGCAGACCTAAAGGTTTTTCGGTCAGATGACTGCTGTGCGACCTAATCGGAATATGAGGAAGTGGAAGTCGATTACATTTATGTGCAGGCTCAATAGGGATCAGGACCCTGCTGAACTTCGTGAACATGTTAGCTGCCGCTCTACCCATTCTCTTTGAGCCGGTTTGCGCCACCCACCCCTAAGTCACCACCGAAGTCCATAAGATACGTGCCTTTCTGCGGCGCTCTACTTGGCACTCACACTATAGCTGACGTTATCCTTCCGGAGTGCCATTCCCCGGACTCCCGCCTGCTCTCATGCAGCTTTTCGGCGCTTTCGCCTTGCACGTTCTTTGTAGGTTCCCTATGATTGTGGGCCGATCAATCGACAGGAACGACAAGGATGTCACTCTGTGCTGCAGAGCACCATCACAATCCAACCCCTGAACCCCGCGTATACCAGCGCCGCAAACCAGAGCGCACGGCCACCTACCAGGCGGTGCAGCATCACCTAGAGAGCTGGCTGGCCCATCAGCGGGAGGCCTATCCGGATGATGATCCGGTTCCCCGGTACGTAGAGCGGGATCTGCGAAAGTACCTTGAGTGCGGCATCCTAGCCCACGGCTTTGCCTACATGGATGTAGGTACTTAGCGTGAGCAGGAGCGGAAGCTGTGCTCGTGCCCGTTGCGACGAGTGTGGCGATGATTTCTTGATCGCCTACTCCTGCAAAGG
>JBEVXV010000219.1:0-6082 GCA_040505915.1 Sedimenticola sp.
TAAACAGCGCACCCGAAGTATCAAAGGAGAAGGCATCACCGCTGTTCGCTCCGCCATTGCGGGAAAGAGTCAGGCTGCCACCGTTGTAGTTACCCAGAGTATCCAGTTCCTCATCGGAAATTGTGACATTGGTATCGAGAATCGTTGCATTAACATCACTGTCACTCTCAACAGCACTGCCCGTGGTCAGGTTGGCAATCGCCGGAGCGTCATTCACTGTTTCCATCGTCAGCGTGGTACTGCCAATCACATTGAAGGAGCTCTGGTCACCCGGCATACCGCCAAACTCAACAATATAAGGACGGCCAATGCCCCCTACGTTTGCTGAGTTGAACAGTGACATATAGCCGGAACCATTCACAACATTATCACTGTAAAGAACGCCCCAGTCTTTATCCGATGCATTAGTATCTACCGTGTTGAATGGATAGCTGGAGACCAGCGTGCCCGCTTCAGGGCCACTGTTCCAGCGTGGCGCTCCCTCCACGCTTATATCATCCATGCCGATAAAATGTGACCAATATGTTACCGGAGCCGACGTAAAGTCGGCTGGAAGATTGACAGCAAAATCAGCTTCGGCAGTGGTGGTGATGGTCGCCAGATAACCCTGCATGCCAAAATAGTCGTACGCTGAAGCTGCCGCATATGCCTGTGCCGAATTGAAAACACGTTCAGTTACATTTGGCCCGGTGACATAGTCCGATGATACGTAGAAGTGGCCTGTATCCGGATTATAGATGGCATTACCAATTTGGAACTCAATATTACGGTCGGTCAGATCAGGGGTAAGGGAGCTGTTGTCGAAGGTGACACTACGCAACACCTCCTGATACTGGGCAGCCGTGGCATCACCGGCGAGGAACAGGAGAGAAGCATCACCATTGGCGGTGTAGGTTCCGATAATCCCGGCATTAAAGGCCAGCATATCATCCATGGCCAGCACATCATCCGCTTTCGAATTGGTGATGGTCACAAAGGCACCATGCAAAGTACCGCCATCCACATCTGTAACTGTCAAACCACTATCCACCACAATCGGGCCACCATCTTCAACAAAGGCGGCGCTGCCTGTGACAGCCAATTCAGGCGCGTCATCGGTGGCGGTAATATTTACAGTCTGGGTAACAGTGTCTGATAACGCACCACCTATGCCCTGACTACCTGTATTACCATCATCAAAGACCCAATCGATAGAGACCGATGCGGCAGGTACATCATTGCTGTTGCGATAAGCGATATGTTGCATCACATCGTCAACCAGTGCGCCGGTAGCATCGGTGGCACTACCGGTGAAGGTGATCGTCAACGTGCCACCCGTATTGGTGAAGGTGGCGAAGGTGTTACCACCGGATTGCAGGTTGCTACCACTGACGGTAAACAGCGCACCTGAAGTATCAAAGGAGAAGGCATCATCGGTGCTGGCTCCACCATTGCGAGCAAGGGTCAGGCTACCACCGTTGTAGTTGCCCAGAGTATCCAGTTCCTCATCAGAAAGGGTGACATTGGTATCGAGAATCGTTGCATTAACATCACTGTCACTCTCAACCGCACTACCCGTGGTCAGGTTGGCAATCGCCGGAGCATCGTTCACAGCGGTGAATACAACTGTGGTATTACCAATCACATCGAAGGAGCCCGAATCACCCGGCATACCGCCAAACTCAATCATGTAGGGGATGCCACCTCCCACATTGAGCGAATCAAAAAATCCTATGCGCGCAGTACCGTCCCAGGAGGCGGTAGTGCTGTAAAACACGCCCCAATCTTTACTGGCAACAGGCCCCGCAAAATAGAAGTTATTAAACTCATGGTCGGTTATCAGCGTGCCTGCCTCCGGGCCACTGTTCCAGCGGTGCTGGCCCTCCACCGCAATATCATCCACACCAACAAAATGATTTAAATATGTTGGTGAATTCTCTGTGCCCATGACAAGTAAGTGGAGCGCGAAATCGGCTTCTGCATTCGTGGGTGTGGTCGCCAGATAACCCTCAAGACCAAAATAGTTGTGTGTTGAAGCCGCAGCATATGCCTGCGCTATATTGAAAACGTCCAGATTTTGAGGCGTCAGGCTGTTGACATAATCCGAAGAGGTATAGAAGTGACCCGTGGCTTCATTATAACGGATATGGCCGATATGGAACTCAATATTACGGTCGGTCTGGTCGGGGGTAAGAGCAGTGTTATCGAAAGTAACGCTACGCAATACCTCCTGATACTGGGCAGCTGTAGCACTGCCGGAAAGCGTGAGAATACCTGTCGCAGTATTGAAAGAACCGCTGATACCGGTGGTGCCAGCCTCGAAGGCCAGCACATCATTCGCTTTCATATTGGTGATAGTGACAAAGGCACCTTGCATGTTGCCGCCATCCACATCGGTGATGGTCAACCCGTTATCCACGATGATGGCGTCACTATCTTCAAGGAAGGCAACACTGCCTGCGACTGCCAATACCGGCGCATCATCTCTGGCGGTGATATTCACCGTCTGGGTAACGGTATCGGATAGCGCACCACCTGGGCCCTGAGCGCCGCTATTGCCATCATCAAAGGCCCAATCGACATCAACCGATGCAGGTGGAATATCATTACTGTTTCTGTAGGCAATATGCTGCGCCACATCATCTACCAGTGCGCCGGTAGCTGCCGTGCCGCTGCTGGTGAAGGTGATCGTTAACGTGCCGTTGGTGTTGGTGAAGGTGGCAAAGGTATTACCGCCTGATTGCAGGTCGGAACCACTCACCGTGAACAGGGCACCTGTCATATCAAAGGAGAAGACATCATCGCTGCTGGAAGCGCCATTGCGGACAAGGGTTAGGCTCGCTCCACTGTAATCATTCGAAACATCCAGTTCAGCATCGGAAAGAACCACATCGGCATCCAGAATTGTGGCGTGGTAATCGTTATCACCCTCCGAAGCACTGCCTGTGGTCAGGTTACCGATCACCGGAGCATCGTTCACCGGATTGATCGTAAGAGTCAATGTTGCTGTATCGGTAAGACCAAGTGGATCGGTCACCACAAAATCAATACTGTCGCTGGTGGTCTCGGAGCCATCATGGGTGTAGGTAATATCACCCGCAGCAAGCTCGGCCTGAGTGAAGGAAGTGCTGGAGAGCGTGCCATTGGCCGGAGCACTGGCGATGCTGTAAGTGAGGTTGGCAGCGGTATCGTTCGCATCCTTAGCTGAAAGGCCTGCCAACACAGTCACAGCACCCTCATCCGCAGTCAGTCCTGAAGATAGTAAAACCGGCGTCTGGCCGGAGATGTCCATCGTATTAATCTCCGTCTGAGCAGTGTTTCTGCCACCCATAACAATGATGCTTCCATCCGGCAGTTCGGCAGAGACATGGGCGTAGCGTTCTTCAGCCAGTGGATTTCCCGCACTCCAGCTGTTTAAAACCGGGTTATAGATCTCAGTGGTAATCAAAGCTCCCCCATCATAACCCCCGGCAATAAGAACAGTGCCATTGCTTAACAGCACAGCACTGGTATACGTACGCGAATTGGTCATGGTTCCGGCAGCACTCCACGCATCGGCCACAGGGTCGTAAACCTCAGGCGAAGCATGATCCGAGACAAACAGAATGCGCCCGTCATCCAGCACGGTATGGGTGGAGTTTTTATCAATAGTGTTGGTGGGTGTTGCGGCAAGACTCCAACTGTTGGTGGCTGGGTCATAAATTTCTGCTTCCAAGCCAAGGGCGGCAAACACACGGCCATCGGCAAGGGCAGTCATCACAAAACCACTGGCACCACTGGCGGCATTCATCGTGCCTGCTGCACTCCAGCTGTTGGTGGCTGGGTTATAAATCTTGCCCTGATTATACAAATTGCCCTCACCCATCACCAGCACACGTCCATCCTGAAGCAGGCTGGCATCATGATGATAGGAAAAAGCGGTGTTGTGGGGTGCGGTATTCGTCCAGTTGCCTGTAGCAGGGTCCCATATGCTGCTAGTTTGGTTTGAATAGATGTCACCTCCGCCTACCGCCAGTACCCGGCCATCGGTAAGCAGGGTGAGTGTGGAGCTTATATCCCGCCCGCCCATGGTACCCGAGTTGGTACTGCTGCCGGTATAGCTCCAGGTGCCTGTCGCCGGGTCGTAAATCTCCACGGTTAAGGACCGAACCCCTGAATAGACACCACCAGCGACCATGATCCGGCCATCGGCAAGCTCGACACTGACCGGGTTGCGGCGGGCTAGATTCATCGTATCACTCGCAACCCAGCCCAGCGTACTAACAACCCCTCCAACAACACTCTCGGCAGTGCCATCATCATCGGTATAACTCACAACCACGGTCGTAATCGTGTCGGTATCAGCAGTAACCAGGGTGTAGGTCGATGCTGTAGCACCGGAGATATTCACACCATCGCGCTGCCACTGATAGTTGAGTGTTCCGAGGCCATCGACATCTGCCAGGTTACTGCTATCAACGGTCAGGTTCTGCCCCTCTGCAACCGTGCCCCTGATGGCAACGTAACCGGTGAGTGCATCATTCTGCGCAGTCACATCGACTGTCATGGTGTAGGTAGCGAGTGAATCGAGAGTTCCATCATTAACTGAAAAACCGAAACTGTCGTAAGTCGTGCCATTGGCATTGCTCAGCGGAGCAAACTTCAATTTTCCTGCATCAATATCAGCCTTGGAGATCACCTGATCCAGGGTGACGGCCACATCGCTTGTGCCGTTGTTCCAGGTCAGGGTGCCAACTGTTTCAAGGCTGGTGACCTGGATGCTCACCATAGGGTCTGTGTCCGGATCACTGTAATTAAAATCAGCAGCGCTGAAAACGTAAGTGGTGTCCTCAACGGTGGCCACGGTGCTGTTGGCCGCAACCGGTGGCGCCAGCAGGTAGCCATAGTTATCCTGCACTTCTTCACTGATGACTGACCCGGCTTCAATGCTGCCGGTATGATGTTCCAGATCCCAGTCACCACCAAGAGAGGTCGCACCAGTATCATCAATAGAGGCGGCCACATCAGCATCGGTGATCTCTGCCAGCCGCTGAAGGAAATCCAGACCGGTTTGACTCTGTGCCACATCACAGCCGTAGAGGAGAATATCTCCATCAGCCGTGAGTGAGCTGCCAATAGCGGCTAGAGATTCCCGATAGGTTTCGAGAGTATCGCCATTGAGTTGGCTGTCGCCCAGTTTCAGTACACCATCACCACCGTGTGAGATGATATGGATCGCCTCGATATCACTGTGGTCTGCGAGGTATTCGGTGATCTGGGTAATGCCATCCCGGTGGCTGCTGAGCACCACCTCTTCGGCTGTGGTGCTGAGCCCTTGCAGAAGGGTATCCAGCCCCTCTACCGTAGGATCGATAAAAACGATAGATTTGAGCGGTTGGTATTGGGACAGGGCCGCCAGCAGTGTTTCACTCGCATCAGGCGTGTTGCTCTCTTCAACAGCGATCTGCTCAGCTTGTGTGCCGTTGCTATTGCCGTCATCAGCAATATCCAGCCCACTGGCCAGCGCTGCGGCATCAAGCATGATACGGGGCTCCAGAGCTCGTAATAGAAAATCACTCGCCTTAAGCCCCCCCTTGACCCGTGGAGCATCCTCTTTTGGAGCTGGATGAGGTTGTTTTAAATCCTGCTTCATACGCACCTGCGACTATTAATGCTGTCAACTCAATCAGCGCTGATTAAAAGTGACTTAACTTAAGTCACCTTCGATCAAACGGCTTAACCGGTGTGAATATGAAACAGTGCATGGGATAAAACGCTGGGTTTAGGTGGGGCAAAAAGGACATCCATGCAATAAAAACGGCTCAACTCCACCACTCCCAGCACCTGCGCACACCATTACCCATGCACGACGACTACCGCACCAGTGATCATGTTATCGGCTATTGCATAAAAATCTTTATTCACTACAAGAGGTGGTTTTTAGGAATAAATAGGATAAGAATAGCTATTGCAGATATTACGTGACGGAACAGCACAGAGTATGTGTTCACCCTGGTGAAAATAGCTCCCAAATCACTGCTGTCCCGTTAACTTTGTAGTATGTTGCAGTAACTCCTTGTGTGGAGGTGTTTTTTAGGGCGCATATATCAACAGCAACATGACA
>JBEVXV010000220.1:0-6650 GCA_040505915.1 Sedimenticola sp.
TTGGATTTTCGTATTTAACTCATGTTGTGTTCGTCCAACTAACTTGCCCCGAAGGCCCGTGTGTATACATTTGAAAAGTGGTCAGTTCGGTGTGCGGTACATGACTGAAAATCCGTCACGGTTGACTGAAGCGCAGTACGGATTATAAAAACAAAGGGTATTGTGCACCCGTCTCGACCAAGTGACCACGTGACCCACGGCGCCGATGTCCGGCGGCTCGACACGCATGATTGAACCGCTCAAGTATTGCGCTGGTGAGTAACTGGGAACCAGTCAACTCGCCATGAATAGTCTCACACCGCTGAAATCGGTGGTATTGGGTAACGACGATTACTGCAATGACGGCGATCAAACCACCGTGAAGCGTGTATATGACTCTGTCAATGATAATTTCACAGCGTCACAGACATATGTGAAGCAGTATAACATGGATTGTAACAGTCACGAAAGTGATTCACAGGAAAGCTTTCGGTGTGAAAGTGGGGTACCGGCTGTAAAGTCGGAATTCGAAGATTACGCGGATCTGAATGACACGTTAGCGGGTCTGTTTGCTGACGATGACGTTGACGTCCACTGCGGCGGCAGGGTTGTGAAGTTGGTAACGCTCATGAGGACGTCCACGAGAGACAGATTTACGAACCACATACTATCTGCATATGGTTCGTGTGACCTATCCCTGGATACGCTTAGATCCCAACTCTTTGACAGCGTCAAAGATAAGGAGGATTTTCCGTATGGGCTCCGGGTTGAACTGAAACGCCGTGTATCACGTAATGGCGGCGATTCCATTGCGACTAAGCTAGCCAGGGATATTCATTGCCTGGTATCAGTGATTGATGGTGCAGACTTCTCCCAACTGACTGATTTAATGAGTCTCCCACGATTAAACAAAAGTACAAAGTCACAATCAGGGTCCCAACCGCCACCGTCTCAGTACCTGGTTCAAGATGGCGGTCAGTCTGAGTGTAATGCTGATATAAACTTGTTGCGTGAAGAAATGTCCCAGTTACGAGCTGACGTGATTTTATTGAAACAAAAACAAAGTATGAACGAAATTCGTCAGGAACAGCTGAAATTAGTGTCAAAAAACGTATCGGCCGTTGGTCAGGATATTAAAACCATGCGTCAAACCGTGTTATCTCAGCTCAAGGATATTAAGTTAGCGACGAATAGGCTTGAGTCTGAGTCAGGGTTAGGTATCACCAAGATGAAAAGTGAAATTAGGGTATTCTCAGACAAGCTTAAAAGCTGTGAAGACTCCATATATAGCTTCCAGTCCAGCATTGATAAATTAAGCACAAATAAAAAAAAATTAAACTTACACATTCACCACCGGTGTCACATCAACATGCTAATGTACATGATCATTTGAATAGCTTTCACCACAGTACTGTTAGCGTCGGTACGGAGCACGTGTCTCGGGGTGATGTAATGTTACCCGCTGCAACTTTGCCTGCCCGCCATGATGCTAGCACCACAGGGTCAAATGGTGAGGGGCCAAGTTTCAGCGGTGATGCATTACCTGTGTGTGACACGGGCATCTTATCGCTGCAACAGGGGGTAACATATATCCATGATACGAATAACAATGATCAGTCACCTGTTGCAAGTGTAACAACAAGTCATGGTCATGTCTTGATTACAGGTGCGGATGAGGCAGCGCAGCTGGGGCCATTATTTCCCATACCTGCTGCACAGGATGGCGTGTCATGTGCAGCTGGTGTGGGAATCAGCATCGCTGCTCATTCGTCTCCTGGCATCATGCACACACCAAAGAGTACATGTGGTTCACCAGAAATATATACTGCCATACCCATTAATAGCCATGGCATAGAATTCACAAACCAATCACAAACAATTGATAACTGTATCCGAATAAATGGCAGCAACTCTCCACTTAGCAAGGACACGTTACATGCATATAGCCAAGTGGTACAACAAAACGTGGTCAATCAGCACTCACGTGTATTGTCAAACGTGAATAATGTAGGTAATTATGTACACATTTCACCGCCGACTGTGGCGAGTGTGACAATCAAGTCCATGGCTGGCGATGGGCAGCATGCGACTGGCGGTGACGCAGCGGCCCGTCCACGTGTGGTGATGTCCCGGACCCCTTCACACGGTGGGGTTGTGTCCGGTACACCAACAGACGTTTCAATGTGTGACGTCAGCGCTGCTTCAACGGGAGCCGCTATCTGTGTAGCGCCGACTAAAACTTCCTGGTCTGCCCCTGGTCCTGTGTTAAGTGTGGGACATATTCCCGTCATTTCACATAGTACATCCAGTGTTAGGGTTGAGCCTCGGTCAATGAGCAATAGTGAATTCACGACCATTAATGATCACACGTCATTACACGAAGACGTCAATAACGTCAGTGAGGATGATGACTTCTGGCAACATGTGAGAAAACCTCCAATTCGGTATTATATTGGTGGCTTCAAACCCAGCATTACTGAAAATAAACTGTATAATTATGTAACCAAACGAGGCCCCTCTGTCACAACAATAAACATATTTCGGAATAGACGTAATCCGGGTGCCGTTACAATCCGATTGAATGTTGAGTCTGATAGCCAGTGCAGATTAATTGAGGATCCATATTTCTGGCCAGATGGAATCATATGTAAACCTTGGGTGAACAACAACCGTTACAGGGCGGGAAACAATCGCGGGTCATATAGATCTGCCAGGGGCTCAAGATTCAATCGGAATGATAGCGACATACCAGATTACGTCAATGAGTATAATCCGTATTTACTACCAGACAATGACGACATAATACCGGACTACGTCAATGAGTATAATCCGTATTTACTACCCAATCACAATGTTGACTAAATTGATGTTATACATAGTCAGTGTATTATACATAGTTACAACTCTGATCCCACGCGATCTGATGCACGACAAACTCAAATTATTAATGGAACGAATCTCTCCCATAAATATAATGACGTGGAATGCCACGGGAATTATGTCCAGCAGTTCATACATGTGTGACGTTTTTCAAAATGAGTCAATTGATATTTGCGGAATTTCGGAGCATTGGCTCTACACTCATAATTTACATTTCCTTGATTGTATACACAGTAGCTATAAAAGCTATGCTAAAGCTGATAATGATCTGGGTTTACCCTGCAGCAGACGTGTTGGAAAAGGAGGTGTAGCTTTGTTCTGGCATGTTCGAATAGATGCGCAGATAACTCCAATCCCCATTGATGACGATAAAATTATTGGCATTCGTTACGAGGCACTGCGTGGTGTATATGTGTATATATTTCAAGTATATGTACCATGCAGTAATCATTCTATCTATGTATTCAGAGAGTATCTTGACAAGTTATCTGTTCTCTATAACACATATAAAGACAATGGTTTGGTTATATTGATTGGCGATTTCAATGCCCACTTGCATGGTCGTCAATTTGTGAAAGATCGCGATGTTAGAGGAAATGAGCTCACCACTTTCCTCGATAATCATAACTTTGTGTCTGTAAATACCTTAGGCTCTTGCGTTGGTGCTGGTGCTACATTTGTAACTTATGATAATAAACACCAGTCACTAATTGAGCATGTTGTGTTGCCAATTGAAAGAGTTGATACGATTCTGAAGTGTGAAATACTGGATGATAATGTGCTGAACGTATCCCGACATCGCCCTATAGTCTGTAAACTTGGTATACCGGATACTGGTGAGAAAATTCCGCGCGATGACGTTATTCCACGCATTAATTGGAAAAAAGCCACACATGAGCAAATATGTTATTTCCAAAGTGAATTATCAACGACAATTCGTGCTGCTATACCTCGTATACATGTTCCACCAATAACAACCGGAGATATTGATGTATTGTATGAACAGCTGGTCGACAGTTTGTGTAAATCCAGTGATAAGTGTATCCCTAAGACTAAATTTAGAAGTTTTCTCAAGCCATACTGGAATGCCGACCTCACTGAACTTCACAAACAAATGAAAGTTAAGCGCCGCATTTGGTTGGCATGCGGCAGACCCAGGGGCCACCAGCATGTGTCGTACTCCGAGTATAAGGAAGCAAAACGCATATTCCGTCAACGCCATAGAGCTAGCTCGATAGAGTACAGTGAACGACTGGATGCAGAAATCGACAAAACAGCTGAAATGGATTCGAAACAATTTTGGAAACTTGTGAAAAGGCGAAGAAAAAGTACAATGGAGGCCGGAAGTGAAATTAATTTTGACGGTGAAACATGTCGTGATGCGGCGACAATAGTTAGGGGTTGGGGTGCGTATTTTCGTAAACTTTACACTCCAAGTGAAATATCTAACGATTCCACGCATCTGGACCAGTCGATAATTGCTGAATTCAACACCTTGCCACAAATGCACGCTATACTAAGCACACAGGATCGCGTAACAGTGTCAGAACTAGAATGTGCCTTGAAATCATGCAAAACCGGAAAAGCATGTGGTGACGACTCCATATACTACGAACACATGCTATACAGTGGACTGAATTTCCTCACAGTGCTTAGCGACCTATACACATCGATGTTAAACTTATCATATGTGCCATCTAAAATGAAATGTGGGATAATAGTAACGCTACACAAAGGAGGCAAGAAGCGCAAAGATAACCCTGACAATTACCGCGCAATTACACTCACATCTACCATTCTAAAATTACTTGAACGTGCTTTATGTAATCGGATTGAAAACAAAATGACATCACAACTCTCAGCTCAACAAGGAGGTTTCCAAAAAGGTATTGGCGTGAAAATGACATCATTCCTTCTGCGAGAGACTATACTACATGCGGCGGAACGATCTACCAAAGTTTACACAGCTTTTCTGGATGTCAGAAAAGCGTTTGACAAAGTTTGGCATGACGGCCTGTTTGTTAAGTTACACAGACTCGGCATGGATCCTTCCATTCTCAAACTATTTATCAACATGTACACAGATATGAACAGTTACGTGTTATACAAGGGACACAACTCTGGAAATTTTCCAATCAAACAAGGTACCCGTCAAGGCGGAGTTAGCTCCCCTCTTTTCTACATCATGTACATAAACGACCTTCTGAAATCGATTGAAGAAAGTAATAATGGCTGTATCATCTACCAATCAAGTGTTTCATGCCCGACAGTCGCAGACGACATGGTTCTTGCATCATTTTCAAAAACTGGCCTGAGCAATTTAATGGACATATGCTACCAATACTCACAACAGTGGCGGTATGAATTCAACGCATCCAAATGTGCAGTCATTGTGTTCAATGAATCTGACAACGATTACCTTACCCGCAATAGACAATGGCACCTCGGTCGTGACACGGTGGAGGAATGCAGGGACTATACACACCTGGGGGTATCGATCAGCTCTAACATGTCTCTGGATATAAATATTAAAGAAGCTGTGAGAAAACTGAAAGGCTCATTCATCGGAATTGCGAACAGTGGTGTTCACGAATACGGACTGCACCCGCTAACTTCAATGAAACTTTATAAGTCGGTGGTCTTACCCAGTGCGTTGTATGGGTGCGAATTGTGGAATAAGTTATCAGTGACAGATCTCGAAACAATTGAACGTGCGCACAAGTTCTGTATTAAATACATACAGGGTCTACCCACTAGAACACCGACAGTTGTGGCATCCAGTTTGCTGGGTGTTAATTCAATTGAATGTGAAATCGATGCTATGAAGCTCAAATTTCTGGGACAACTTTGTCGTCTGTCATGTGACTTTCGAGTTAAACACATTTTCTTAAATAGACTTACGAACTATGAAAGTAATCCAGGAGCGGCTTTGGGATTTATACGCGATATCCAGCGTTTACTACGGAAATATTCGTTACAACACGTTTTGGAATCATACGTTGACAGTGGCAACTTTATGTCTAAATATGAATGGAAACGCATGATTAATACAAACATCAATGAATATGCTGCAAACAGCTATGTGTGTCAAATTTCGGAATGTACCGCTCTGAACACGTTCGCGTTAATACATGAAACCAACTCGCCGTGCAAATTCTGGACGATAAGCGCAAATGACAGAAGCCACCTAACCAAATGTAGGATCGCGGTGAAATTGTTGGGGAGACTGTATGCCATGCCATACCGCGTAACATGTTCCAAATGTAGCACCAGTACCAACCAATTTATTGTACATGTATTATATGAGTGTGGTGAAACTGAAAGACTAAGAATTCAGTATTGGCGCAAAGTCATGTCAGTCTGTGGCGACGAAATTATTGACCAGTTTGTTGCACTAGGTTTAGATGTGCAGTTGGCCGTCATATTTGGGGCCTACGATCAATTAAATGTCAACGATTCGTCTCAGGAAGAACAATTTTGGAAATTGTCTGTTGAATTTCTTAACAGAATAGGCAAGTTTTTTGGAATCATTTGACTCAAGATAAGTGTCACTATATTACACGTAGACAGGTGTACAGTATCAATGTGATATGTACATGTACATAACGTTTGGTGAATTGTTTGTCTATGATGTATGAGTGCGCGCATGTAAACGTGTACATGTATGTCATGTACATGTGTACGAGTACATGGGCGCGAGTCTATACATATTTGTATGTCTATGTATATATGTTTACTTGTGTTCATTTATATGCTCTCCGATTTGGAGGATAATAAAGAATTATTATTAT
>JBEVXV010000221.1:0-6753 GCA_040505915.1 Sedimenticola sp.
TTAACCCCAACACTGCCAGCGGGCCACTTTTGGGCCACTCCGTGGTGTCCGTTGACTGCCAGCGGGCCACTTTTGGGCCACCTGTTTAGGTACAAGTTATTTGTATGTATTTACAACAGTATAGACATACAACATACTACATATTGATCATTTATGAACATATTTTGGAAAATTGTTTTTTTCGGATGTTTGTGACGTAAACTTTCGACGTCAATAGCGTGTGACGTCATGACGTCGACGTCATTTTGCGCGCTCTTTGATTCCGCCGTCAAAGATACTTCCGAAAATGGCGACAGGTATTTGGTTCCGGCCAATTTTGCCGGAACGGCCAGCCAATGATAATTTTCGACAAGAAACAGGATGCAGGTCAATGCCGCCGCGTAATGCCCAGCCCGTGGACTATTTCCGTCTCTTCTTTACAATGAACATCGTCCGGGAACTCTGCCGCCAGACCAACAGGTAAGTAGAAAGTTTTAACAATCAGTATGTCACAGGCTAGTAAAATTCAAGTGAGGCTAGTGAAATTTTCAACAGACCATCACGTATTAGTCTGGTTAGTAAATTTGGCTGGCAACTAGTCAGATTGTCTACTAAAAATCTGCATGTACACTACTCAAAACTGCTAACTACACGGATACCATTTTGTGAATAAATTGATAAATCAGTGATCTACGCGTACACAATTCTGCACAGACATAAAACAACATATTTATAAACAAATCATGTAATTTCATTTGGATCGGTAAAATTGTTCATGAGGAACAACAATCTAAATCAACCAACTCGCAAAATCAAAGTCGCACAAAATCACGTAGTTGAAATACAACAGCTGTAACTAGTTGATCCCATCCGTATGTCTGTAGACTGCCTTCTTTTCCTTATAACGTGTGCACACAACTATGGGTAAGAATGGTTAAATGTTGCTCTGATGCTTCCATGTGGTTTACAAATCTGTCGGGCACGCCTTTTACACGTGAAATTCGCTTGGGACACACTATTGTAACCCACGAATGTCGTTCACAATTTTGGAAAGCGTTGTAGAAAATGGGCGTAAAATGCGACTTTCGTTTTGAGGGTAGTCCTGCTTAGAACACTATTGCTCCTAAACTAAAAGAGATATCGAGCCAAAAAAAACAGGAAATACTTAAACATGCATTAATTTATGTCTGTGCAAAATGTTGTCACCATATTTTCAAGATTTATCAAATTATTCACCATATGGTATCGGTGTAGTTAGCTCTTTTGTTTAGTGTAAGTAGGGCAAAATGCCTATAATACATGATATTAGACGGCTTTCATACTAACAAAATCACGGCGTGATAGCTTGTCATTAGGAGATCTCTGGCAAGTACATGTATCGTGACTATTTTGTCATCTGACTGTTCACATAGTAAACATTGTATGTACCGGTACATGTATATGTCAAACTGCGCAGATGCAACGAGTGACCCGGGACGATACAGGTAACGAACGTGATTATGTGCATTTCGTCCGACCGTGGCACAACGTATGAGTAGCCTATATGATACCCGCATGTTTCACCAACGTTAGTCTAAACCGCCACCTACTGTGTACCACCACTCACTGTGCCCCACCACTCACTGTGCACCACCAATACAGTGTGCACTATCACCTACTTTACACCGCCTTCATTGGAGACAAGTATGACATAGTTCGTGTTTATGGCCCACCACGGTAGTGGAGGGGGCATCTAGGATTACCCTTGTCTTGCCGTCCCGTCCGTGCCGTCCGTCGTAACGTCTGTCCGTCCGTCCGTCCGTCCCGCTTTGCAACAGTGTTTCGTAACAGTGATTTGTAACAGAGATTTTATTTATTTTTACCGTCCAAGCAAGCGCCGAAGGCGCGCCATGAGCACCACAGATGCTCCCATGAGCACCGAATGTGATCAAGTATTATTTTTTCTGACAAAGCGACAGGTGTCCGAACACAATTTCTAGTTTATCATGCGATAGCATAGTGGCATATTGCTTGATGTAGGAAAGTATATGTGTTTATGTAATTTGTGTATTGGGAACTGACTAGTACCTGTAGTGATTATGGCGTGCGGGGGATGTTCCCCCCGGGAGAAAGAAAGGGCACGGTGTGTTTTGGCATATAAAATAAACACAACTAACTTTTTATCCCCCCACCCCGCCCCTCAGGATCACATCGTTGCCGCCTTATAACAAGTCGGGAGGTCCATTTGGATAACACTTATGACGGTTCATGTTTTTACTGAAATACAGATATGCCACGCAAGCTATCGGCGCTGCGATGAGGGAAGGGATCTCACGGTTTTCTCGGATGCGTGTGTGGAGAAAAGTCGTACCAACCGAGATGATGGGGTTTATCGCGGTGATACTGAATATGGGGCTCATCCGTAAAGCATCGATCGAGGAGTATTGGAGTACTCGGTCCAGCCAGACGACCAAATGGTTCCGGAAGATGTTCCCTAGGAACCGATTCCAGAATATTCTGAAATACTTTCACGTGGTTGACAGCAAAAAACTACCGCCGAGGACGAGCGACCACTACCGGTAAGTAAACGCTTGTTACCAACCAAATTTGAGAAAGCGTAAACGGCCGCCATCTTGGAGTTATGTAAATTATGGGAGTTCACCAAAGTTGCCGCCCCGGCAACCAACGCATGTGAGTATGAAACCATAAAAACAATACACTTTTCACAACAGCAAGGACCTCAATCTGGCAACTGGACTATTATTGGATCTGAAATTAATTGTTAGACCGAGCTTAGAAATACGTTTGTTTCCCCTCCCGCTACCCGAGACTTAAAGTTGGACTCCAAACCTACATGTAGGTTTAAGGAATTAGTGTGCACTTGGCTTGCCATACATATCAGGGTGTGTGTATACATTTTCCCTGTACATATGCATGAGTGTATAGCGCCGCGTCATGTAGGCTATTAGTTGAGATAGGAACCATGTTCGATAGCACAACACTGTCACAAGACGAAGCTACCTTGACATCGCTGCACATGTATACACATACAGTACATGTACATATAAGTATGTTAAAATGTATTGACTTGATATGTTCAGAAAATAAAACTATCATCACAAAGTTTGCAATGTACATTCATAAGGCATTTGCGTTAAGAAATCCAATTTTATATCAAACAATTTAAACTAGAATTGTCAGAAAGCGAGGGCTTTCGGAATACCCCCACTATCAGCTTTGACACATGAAACTAACAGCTTTGACACATGAACTGGGTGAATAAAAAAAAATGAAACTAAAAATATTGGACTGTTACAAAAGACTGTTACGAGCAGGGTTGTCCTAAGTAAGAAAGGGCCATAACTGCGGAAATACTAAACGGACCGGGATTATTTTCGCCGACGTGCTGTAGTATGTCGAGGTAAAGTCACATATCGAATTTGGTTGAATTCGGACAATCGGGTTAGAAGATATAGAGCGGAAGGTTTGCAACAGACCGACCGACCGACCGACCGACAGACAGACAGACAAGCTGACTCCTAAAAAAGTTGCACGGGCGCTGTTTTCTTTGGCCTCGTCGCCCTACTATAAGGATACTTGTGATCTGGCTGATCTGGGTGTAAGCTGTTCGAAGATGCGTATCTGTTTTGAAAAAATAAATCAATATAGTTAGTCCATGTTTAACTTTAATTGATATCCCATCTGTTGCAGGCCTGACGACCGGTTTAAGCCGTTGACGGATTTTGCGAATAGGCTATTCAAAGCGCACTATATTCCAAAACAAGAGGTATCCATCGACGAAAGCTTGGTAGCCACGAAAGGTCGGACCTGCATGACACAGTATATTCCATCAAAGAGCGCGAAACGCGGTGTGAAGTTCTGGGTCCTGGCGGAGAGCGGGACGGGGTACATCATGGATATGAAGTGTTACCTTGGAAAGATCTTTAGTCCAGTACAGCAGGGGACACTACAGGGAACCAGTGTAGTCATGGACATGTTGCAGCGCTGTGATTTATTACGGAAGTCTTACCACGTTGTGTGTGACAACTTCTTTGCGTCAATAGATCTGGCTAAAAAACTTCTTCAAAATGGCACCTATATGACAGGAACGATAAGAAAGACTCGCCCAATGCCCCCAAGTATCAAACTGGCCGATGTGGCACCTGGGACCGCGAGGTATATGCGACAAGGGAAGATGTTAATGGCGGCGTACAGAACCGACCGGCCAGGGCGAAAACCAGTTCGTTTACTATCCACACTATGCCACGCGGACACCAACCAGGGAAAACCGGCGATTGTGAAAACATACAATAAACACATGGGCGGAGTTGATGAAGCAGACATGTTGCTCAGTTTCTATGATGGAAAGAGGAAAAGTATAAAAGTCTGGAAAAAGATGGCTCTACACATTTTTCAGAGAATGTTACTCAATGCCTATATACTGTATACAAAACATACATCAGATCAAAAGAAGAAAAGCCGGATACGATTCAACCAGGATGTCATCGACGGCCTGGCTCGTGAGCATCTACCTGCACATAGACCTATTGCGGCGGCGAGGCGAGGCGGTGCTGAACTTCAGCTTATCCACAATCCTGGTACGTATACATGTTTTAAAACGTTCAACTCCTGTAACAAACGATGCCTACTATACGCAGTACTGACTGGTGTATACATACGAACGACTTAGGCTGAGTTTCCATATGCACGTACGCGTACTGCGTTTTCTGATACGTTTATTTTATTTTGCTATATTTCTTATACATCATGTACATTACCTGTAAAATTTGTAATTTCGCGCAAGAAAACGGACAGCACAGGTAATATATAAGACATATAACAAAATACGCATACGCACACGCAAACGCAGGTAAAAACGTACATATGGAAACTCAGCCTAAGATAGTTCCTTCGAACCAGTAATCACGTGATATTGTATATGGTTATGGGTTGATGCAGTGTCCTCAATTCCATGTTTCTAGTCCGATTTATTCCGTGTTCGATTGAAATAAAATTATTCACTTTGATGGACACCGTTTTTAGAAAATGAAGTACATTATTCGGTCATGCACCAACCATTAATGTTACCCCAATCTATGACTAGTAGATCTATATACCGTTTTCTCAAAAAAGTTATTATAATAAAGGAATGGCATCAATAGTCCGCCGTGCTATTTTATTTCCGTTTTGCAAGGAGGTAATGAGATACATGCAATGCTTCTCAAAAATAATCTTAGAAGTGTTGCACTGCCAATTACAAACATGTAACTGAGCTGAGAAAATGGACATATTGTTATGAGTAGCCACATTCAACATAGACACGTTGCTCATGAACCAGTATATTTCCGGTAGTCGTACACGCAGACAGCTGAATGTTTCTACAGATACATGTATGAGGGCGATGTGTTTGCTATAATCACCATGTTCATTTCGTTACTCGTTTCATAGGGACGGTGAAGGACTGTGTGGTCTGTTCCCGGCGACAAGGTGGCCAGCGCCGTCGGGCCAGGACCGAGTGCGCTGCCTGCCATAGAGGTCTTCACCTGCCATGTAGACGATTGCATAAATGTGTAGAGCAGTGATGTTGGTGATGTGACATGTGCTCGTTCGGGAAAGTACATTGACTATTAGAACATTCTAGCTGTTTCACCGTATAGACATTGTACTTGTACCTGTACAAACGTTGCGGTCGTTTGGTTGTGGTCGGTTGTATAGAGAGAAAATATATATGCCTACGTATATCTCGTACTCTCTTAAGTTTTCCTTGACATACACGTAATTGCAAGTCTACTTGCAAATAAATGCAAGTTCCGTCTTCTGCCACCATTGGTCGTCATACAACACAAATGAACACACTCATTGTCATACGTAATTTACCAATGAACGACGACGTAAACCCGAGTAAGAAAGTGTCGAGCTAGCCTACCTACATTCAGACAGTGGTAGCAAGCGATTATTAATATGCTATTTTGCGGCAAAATTGAACTGGTATAAGTAACGGAGATACAACGCAACATATTCATTGTCGTTCATCGTGAATATGCTGATAATTGACAAGTAGTAAACCATCACAAACATTTCAATTGTTTCAAATTACTATTTTAACGTAGATATTTATACAACAGCATCGCCTACGGTTGGATTGACCATCTGCCAGAACAGTTCAATGATAATTGCAATGGTGAACCACTCTTATGATGTACTAAAACTTTGTAATCTGAGCCCACCATAGCGAAAATGCTACCATAAATTAAACGTTACCATAACGTCATTTTTTTTATGACGTTGCGACAACTTGACTAAAATAATGACCGACACAGTTCAAACCTACCGCACGTACTCGGTGAATATGTGCATTTGTTGAACAATTACAAATTGTAGTAGTAACGAAGACATTGTAGAATATATTTATTGTCGTCTAGAATGGATGTGTATGAAATTTCCATATGTAATGCCGTGGTAAAAACATAAATTGCTTCAAATTCCAATTTTAAAAACATATTTTTACAAATCAACATCACTTACAATATAAGCAACCATTTATCTAGCGAGTTCAATAATAATTTAATTGCTAATATATTGTGCTGATGGTGTGAGAGGGCGTTATCTGAGCACACTATAGAGAAAATGGCGCCAGAATGAAAATAGTAACGTCATGGATTTAGCGACGTCATGACGTCGCATATTTGGCAAGATACAACTTTGAACGTGGCAGGGAAAGGGACATTCCGGGGAATATTTTGAGAAGATGTAGACATATTTAAAGTGTAGGTATTATGCGTAACCACCAAAAAC
>JBEVXV010000222.1:0-6184 GCA_040505915.1 Sedimenticola sp.
CGGATCAGCCTGCGCAGTCCGCGCAGGCTAATCCGGGCCAACACTTTCCGCTTTCTGGAGAAATTATGTTGCAGGAATCATTACTCTATACATTTATCACCCATGGGCAGGAAATGTCAGGTCGGATCAGACTGCGTGGGCTACGCAAGGCGATCCGGGTAGATACTTTACGCACATTTCACACTGTTGGTTTTCTCGCGATGCGGGATATTGGGATCAAGTCTCATCCAAAGGATCAGGGGCCCATAGCAGGAACATTGCTTTAATATATAGTGCATTAACGGCCAATATGTCTGTATTACAGCATAAACCAACGCCACCAGGAAATGTATTTATCAGCAGATAGAACAAGATGTTGTTAAGCTCCTCCCTAGCCCCGCCCTGATGGCTGACATACAGTATTGTCAGGGAAACAGTGGATAAGAAGTCACTAGGCTCCCCGTTAATAGTATGAGCAGTGCTAAATCCGGTTGTTTATTTGTGCATATATATATTAATACCTACCAATTTATTGAAAATGTGTGTTTTCATCTGCTATACTTATATTGGAGCACTCAACTCGTGCTATATATAATTTACACTACTTATCGTAAATAAAATATTTGGGACGATTGGTGAATATATTTCGGCGAACACGGATATACATGCTGAAAGAGTGTCTAAGTTTACATAACTGCGACTGTTTTTAATACAAAACGTTGACTCCAGCAACATGGCCGAAGGCAACACAGAGACAAATTCAAATACATGTAATCAAGCAGGACAACTAACATATGCAGACACAGTGAAATTAGTAACCGATGTTATGAAGGACCAGTTCCACCACATGAAGTCAGACCTGTCTTCCGAAGCAGAAAGGAATTTGGACTTAATGAAACGAAAAATGGTCCAGACTGACGAAAATGTAGTGTTCCGCTACGAGGGCAACAAGAAGCAATACGATTTCAATTCCAAGGCCAGGAATGCAGTCCTGGAAACCAAGTTTAGCCTGGAAACGTCAACAATAGAAGACATCGGCGACAGTTTGGAGAATGTCGTCAAACTGATCGAGCATCGAAACAAACTAATTAAGATCGCAGACCGGTCGGACGGAGGATGGAACACCGTGCAGGAATACGAAAAAGGCGACATTGCTGAAAATTCGGATGATGAGAGAAAGATACGACAAGCAGACACTAGGGCGGTCCAGAAGCGGAAGAAATTTCTTCAGAGACGGGAACCAGCATCGGGCAGCATGCCACACACTGCGCCCCGCTTTTTTCGTGGCCCAACAAGTATCGCCAAGAGTAGCGACACGTGCTGGAAATGCGGGGGTTACGGACACCACCGTAGGGAATGCATCGTCGTCATGCCGCCAGGAATGCAACCACTCCCGGCAGGATTCACACCACCAGCCGCCTACCCGCCGTTATTCCCACCCAGCCAGTGGGGACGACCAGCCACGAAAATACCTGAGGCACAAGGAGGACAAAGGCCGAGGCCATAAATCAGGGGATACGAAAAAGGGACAGGACAGCGCATGCGAGGAAGTTAAGTACCCACCTTTGTCTTGTAGTGACAATGACATGCATGATATTAATCGCCATGATTTTCAGCAGAGCGATGGCGTGCTTGCAGTTAAAGGTCGACTGAAACTGCATTTGGCATTTTGGCATGAAATAAGAGCTTATGAAAATGTAATTGATATCATAGACAATGGATACAAAATACCATTCCTAGAATGTCCACCCCCAAACATGTTAAAAAACAATGCATCCGCCTTTAAGCACTCGGTCTTCGTACAGGAAGCAATCACTGACCTCTTGAATTCTGGAAGAATCGTAGAATTGACCACCATCCCCACGGTCGTTAACCCACTTTCAGTCACCGAAAACTCGTCTGGCAAATTACGATTGATCCTTGATCTACGATACGTGAATCAGTTTGTCTGGAAGCATTCATTCAAATTTGAAGACTGGCGCACGCTTTTCCAGTATGTAAAACGAAACAATTTTTTGTTTGCATTTGACATTAAATCTGCTTTCCATTGCATAGATGTATTTGTGGAGCACCAACAATACCTAGGTTTTGGCTTCAATATGTCTGGACAGGTCAGATACTTTTATTTCACCGTCCTTCCATTCGGATTATGTAACAGTCCATATGTGTTTTCTAAGGTCTTACGTTGTCTGGTAAAGCACTGGCGGAACAAAGGGTTACAGATCGTTCTCTTCTTGGACGACGGAGCATGTACAAACGACAGTTACGATCAGTGTGCTCTGGATTCTGATATGGTCCGATCTGATTTGCACAAGGCTGGCTTTGTTATAAACGAAGAAAAATCCATTTGGCGTCCTGTACAGGTTATAGAGTGGCTTGGTTTGGTGTGGAATTGCATTGACGGTTCTTTATACATCCCCGAAAAGCGGCTGGTCAAAATAACACTTCTCACTAATGACATTCTGACAAGTTTATTTGGTGTTTCTGCCCGGAAATTGGCTAAATTATGTGGGTTAATCATTTCCTTATCTCCATCAGTAGGTCACATTACCAGGTTGATGACCAGACAAATGTATCGGGTCATTGATGAAAGGTCATGCTGGGATAAACCTATAAATATTGCCAATTCAACAGCTACAGTGCAGGAGATTGTATTTTGGCAGAAAAGCATTGGTATATTGAATGGTTCCCGTTCATTTGACACCAATACCTCAGTTTGCCCACTGAAAATTAAATCTGACGCCAGCAACCAGGCAGCAGGAGCATTTGTAGAAATGCCAGAGCCAGCTGTTTGTCATAGAATGTTTAGTGAAGCAGAGTGTTTACAAAGTTCTACCCATAGAGAATTATTAGCTATTCACTTCGCCCTTTCGTCATTTGCCCCACTCATCCAGAATAAGGACGTATTGGTTCACTCAGATTCATCCAATGCAGTCAGCATCGTTGAAAAGGGCAGCACGAAAATGGATTTACAGGCTATTGCAATGAATATTTTCTCAGTTTGCTTGACAAGCGGTATCCGATTGCAGTTACAGTGGATCCCTAGATCAGAAAACGAGATAGCCGATTACCTCTCACGGCTAACCGATTCGGACGACTGGGGTATATCGTTCGAATTCTTTCACTTTCTTAACACATTAGGCCCCGCCCTGACGATAGACAGATTCGCCACTAGCCAGAATGCCAAACTCCCCCGTTTCAATTCTCGCTTTTGGAACCCCGGAACCCTGGCGATAGATGCATTTACACAAAACTGGTCCGACGATTACAATTTACTGGTACCACCAGTTCATCTCATTTTGAGGTGTTTGAGTCACTGGATATCAACGAAGGCCAGCGGCATCTTAGTGGCTCCAGCATGGCGCAGTTCTGTATTTTGGCCGGTGTTTTTCCCACAAAACAAGGTTTCACCAACCTCCATAAGAAAGTTCCATATCCTTGACAACCATGGAAACATATTTATCCCAGGCTCTAGTAAGACCAACATTTTTGGGCAGAATAAGGTCAACTCAGTGTTGATAGTTGAATTCGATGCGACTTGAAAGTTATATCATGAAATCTGCGGTAATATTTTGCCATGAGTATACAGCCGCACGAGCGCAAAGCGTACTAGTATAGACGCAGTGTTACGGTAGCGATAATTGTACTAATGTGACCTTGGCGTACATGTTATGGCATGCCATATCTAGCGAACTAACTTAAGCCTCAGTGGCAATGCACTGTGTATTTGTGGAGCTTTATACTGTCTGGTGCTCGGTCGCAGCCAGTATTAGAACCATTTATTATGTTGATTTTGGCGTCGGCACGGTCGGTATGACAAGCGTGTGGATGATATACTTAGATATGAGGGGCAATGTTCGGCATTGATCGACACAGGATGCATGTCACATACATCTATGCATGCGCATGACAACAATATCATAGCTAGGGAGGCGTTGTCGGTATGACAGAAACGCCGATACATGTATTGTATACAGATGTGTAGCCCGATAGACGTGAAATATTACATATGTACTTGTGCGGCTACGTGAATGTATCAACGCTCCACACATCATAATTATATTGGCACTGTCGGCACGACAAGAGTGCATGTAGGCTCTCCTTGTTTTTCTCACTTTCCATCATTCCTCAGGCTCATGGCCTGGTTTTCCTGTCACATAATCAGACGTGACTCCTTGGGTAATGCTAGATATACATAATTGTTTTCATTTCTCATGGAGAAACACAGCATAGCTTTTTGAATAGTAGTACCGTTTACTTGCCACAATTTTAATGTACATGTATGCCATTTCGGGTAATTATTTGCCAATTTGGCGTCGCTATGGCGCTTATCTGGAGCAGTGTCATTCTCAGCTCCTTGTCTACGTAGGCACACGTTTCTGGTTTCTACCATTACTCGATTCATCACATTTTACTAAATATACTAAGACGCTTACGCTTAATTGGCCAACTACATGACTCCTAACAATGCTATCATTTCCACCAGCTGTATTTTACATTTCCTCAGTTCCAAAAAGCATAAAAGTCAACAACTAAGACAATCTTGGGGTTTTACTGTCAAGACAATGATACGCCTTAATTAATGGTATTCCTTGTCTATATACTAGATGCCACATGGCTTATAAGTATACGACACTTGCTATGCCGATACTGACTTGATGTTACATGTTTGCCTGGAGTGGTAGAGATGAAATTACATTACTGGCCGATTGTTTATTTGCAGCAAAAGGCATATGTTTTCTCCTTTCCACTTTGAAAGTTAAAACATTTCCTGGTGCTGCGGTAAATAGCCTTAATTAGCGTTGATCTATACGGACTTCAGGCAAACAGTCCAGGCAGGTCTGGTGTGATTGAACCACCTGACGGGTATTGTTATACTTTCAGACATATTCCAGTGTCGGTTTTGGAAGGATTTGGCAGGAAAATGCGACGGGAATCCTATACTGGCCGAGTTGTTCACAAATCTACAGACCGTTATCGTGTCCAGCAGGCAACATTCTACAGTGCAGAGATACCAGCGAGAATTTATCGCTTTCAGTAATTGGTGTGAACATACAGGCCAGATATCTTTATCAGCAGACCCAGAGACCATCGCCCTGTATCTGGTCAGTCTCACGCAGACTAGATGTGGTATTTCAAGACTCAACCAAGCATTTTACTCTATCAATTGGATAAAAATACTGTCAAACGAACAGCCTAATGCATGTGAAAACAAGTGGTTATTGAATTGCTTAGAAGGTTGTCGTAGGATTGCGGCAAAGCCTAAAACGCGTAAAGAACCTGTAACAGTTGATATGATTCAAGCCATGGTTACGAAATTCGGACATCCGTCAGCAAATCTTAAAGACTTGCGCATCGTGACGTTGAGCCTCATAGCCTTTGCTGGTTTCCTACGTTTTAATGAGGTTATACAAGTGCGCAGATGTGACTTAATATTTCACACAACATTTTGTAGCATTACATTACCTAGATCCAAAACAGATGTATATAGGCAGGGCAAAAGTGTTCTTATCGCTAGGACTGGTAACCCTGCCTGTCCCGTTACAATGTTGGAGCGGTACTTAACAAAATCTAAGGTGGCCCCCTCTTCAGACGAACTGATATTTCGAGGAGTGGCAATTTGCTCTAAGACAAAGCAATATGTCCTACGGCCTAACAAAAACAGACCACTTTCTTATAGCACTGTCCGTGTCTTATTCAACACATGCTTGACCGAAATCGGATTTAATGCCAAACTGTACGGCCTTCATTCGTTACGCGCCGGTGGTGCAACCGTGTGCGCCAACGCCGGCATTAAGGACAGATTGTGGAAACGTCACGGGCGTTGGTCATCCGATAAGGCCAAGGACGGATATATTAAGGACGATGTCAAAGAGCTGTTGTCTGTGTCACTTCAGTTAGGACTTTAAAGAGTAGCATAATATAACCTCTCATATATCTCATATCTATATCTAGCATTGTTCTCGTTTTGCATGTATATGCACAAATTTTCATCCGGATCAAGCCTGGCCCCTTCTTTGGTTGCTATGTAATTAAAAAATTAGCTTGTATAAGTTCTTGTTTAGCTTGTTCAGTTAGATGGTAAATGATTTCCTCAAGATACAAAGTTTAGTGAGGAAATGTATTTATCAGCAGATAGAACAAGATGTTGTTAAGCTCCTCCCTAGCCCCGCCCTGATGGCTGACATACAGTATTGTCAGGGAA
>JBEVXV010000223.1:0-5008 GCA_040505915.1 Sedimenticola sp.
ATACGATAATACCGTACACGCATTTGTAAGTAACAATGTTCTCGCTTCTAACTGGGTCAGTCCATCTCAGGTCAACAAACAGTCCACGCACTTGGATCTCAGATTGGTCTCATTTTCACAGTATATCTTCTATATTCATTTCTGAGCACATATCTGAAATGTTAGCCCTGTACCACGAACGGTTCACGAGATATGACCATTTTAATATACATAGTAGGTACAGAGTTTCGCTCAGGATTGACGGCCGTCATTTTTTACATCATTTTTCAGACATTCATATCTCAAAAAGTAATACACATAAATGGATGATTTTTCTTGGAGTTGTTCAGTTGAACCTGGAGCCTCTAAATATAGCAGGATATCTACCTTGGGACACCTGTATTTTTTTTGGTATGCAGATGAAGTTGCCGGAATTTACTATTTTCCTTACAAAAGTTAATATTTGAGACCCAAAAAAAAACTAATTTACATCTAGTAAAGGCTTCCAATTTTTTTTAGAGTCATGTTCACCCGTCCAGTTGTGCTTACAATGCAATAAAACAGTCCTAAAGGTATTGGTTGCAAGATACCATACCCCTCAATTTTGGAAAAAAACAGTTTTTGAAATATTTTAGGTAAAATGCATTGTAAAAAAATAGCATGTGGGTATATAACATATGTCCTAAAAGTGGTGTCAATTTACAGCTAATGGCATGTAGTTTCTATGTGCCAAAGATGGACTTTTTTATTGGACTACTTCATATTAAATATTATTCTTCAAAAATGCACTGTTTTGGCACTTTCGGAAGCTATTAAATGGATATTCACATCCCTATATATTATGCCAATGATGACATACATATCAATTCAGACTCAATGGTCTACACTAAAACTGGAATAGTGCCAGTAATACTCTGTTGGGAATTACCCAGTACTACAGGCCAATTTAGGGAATTTCCCACATCATGGCATACACTAGTGCTAGCTTTGGCAGTGAAGAAACACTGATGTCAAGCTGATGATGGCTACCGGTACATGTTTAGCTCCATGTTCTTACAATTCCGAGGAGAATAAATGTCACAGAACACAGTTTTGCAGGTGAGTGTACATGTAAAATTAATGATGATATGTACTTATTGGACCACATTTTCAATGGCTAAAAGGTATATGTATAAAGTCGCTCTCACCATCACATACATTTGGGGACCACTGGTTTTGTTGCTGCCATTCATAAATAGCGTGATATAGTTGGCACTTGGGTGTATGTCAATGTCTGGACTGCATTAACCCTTTCACCCCTTCATAAATGGAATGGACTGTGATGTGTTAATTTTGCAACCAATCCAATGGTCATATAATGATTTTCAGACTAGTCCATTTATAAAAAAGGGTGTTTTTGTTCTAAAAATATGAAAATTACTTGCAAAAAGTGCGGATCCTGATGAGACGGCTCGTCATGAGCCGGCTCATCAGGGTATACACTTTTTGCCAAAACCTCTGTACAGAGCTGTAGGGTTGAAAGGGTTAAGAGTTTATATCTAGCAATTGTAGGGTGTGACATGTGAGCTGCAGCCATTTTTGATGAGGCAAATTGCAGCAAAACAAGATCGCAATGCACACATCGCTTTCAACATACATGATGTACATTTTTCTGTTTTAGGAAAGAAGGCCTCCTGCGGACAACTGATCTGGATGACGAAGCCCGAGAACTTCTACTACTCCGTACAGGAATGCCTGTTAACATGGACACCGGGACACTCTGTTTACACCATGAGCAAGTCTACATCTACAAATATGCTTTCCAACAGAAATCCTGTTGTGATCCAAGAAAGGTTCATAAGAGATCCATCTCCAAACATCTGAAAATTCTAACCATTCAAGACTCAAAAGAGCTGAATAGCATTAAACATGTGTTTGTAAAGCCAGGACAGAAGCTCTGCTACAACTGCCTCAAAATGCTGAAAGCGGCAGAAAGTGAATCTCAAACATGTATGTCTGAAATAGAATCTGATACATCTGATATTGACTTTACCCCTCAACCATATGAGGAAGAGATGTTAAACAAAAGCATCACAGAGCTTGGCGTTTCCCCATTAAAAGTAACGCGTGTGAGTGAACAGAATAAATTGAGCTATGGAAAAAGGAAAGTGTCCCAAATAAAAAGTGCAGTGTCCGCAAAAGTTGCGCATGTTCTAGATGTTGAAGCTGAACAACTGTCAAAGCCAATACCACATACCACTGGATGCAGTGACTGTGATGACATGGGAATATTAGTCACTCTGCTGAAAGAAAAGATGCAAGTATCATCTAGGCAAAAGCAGGTTCAATTGCTTACACTCACACCACATAGCTGGACTATTGCACAAACTGTTCATGAATTTAATGTCAGTGAGTACAAAGTCAGAGAAGCAAGAAAATTGAAGAAAGAAAGGGGTGTACTAGCAGAACCAGAATCAAAAGTTGGAAAGCCACTCTCTAAGGATGTAGAGGAGAGGGTTACAGCTTATTATGAAAATGATGAACATTCACGACTTTTACCTGGTGCTAAAGATTATAAGTCGGTGAAGGGGCCTGATGGCAAGCGAGAGCATAAGCAGAAACGACTTTTACTGCTGAATCTCAATGAATTGTACGAGAGTTATAAGGCTAAATACCCACATGACAAGATAGGACTGTCAAAGTTTTGCACCCTTCGCCCACAGCACTGTATAACAGTAGGATGTAGAGGAACCCATTCTGTATGTGTTTGTACAATCCACCAAAATGTGAAACTGATGATCAGTGCTTTACCTTCTGAGACTGCTGTTACTTATCATGACTTGATGGCAAAACTTGTCTGCTCCGTCGATTCAAATCTATGTATGATCCACAGGTGCCCAGAATGTCCAGGGGCTGATGAACTAAGGTCACACCTTGAAACATTGTGTGGTGTGAGCGATAGACTTGCACCTGATGAGACAATACAATACAAACAATGGCTTACAACCGATCGCACAACACTGCAAACATTGTCCATGCCATTGCAAGAGTTTATAGACACAATTGTTGAAAAGACCGATAAACTCACATCACATCACTACATTGCCAAGCATCAGGCGGCATATCTGTCATCCTTGAAGGAAAACCTCGGTCCTGACGAGGCCATAATCATCCTCGACTTTGCTGAGAATTACAGTTTTGTGGTACAAGATGCTGCTCAAGGGTTTCATTGGGACAATAGCCAAGCAACACTTCATCCATTTGTGGCATACTTCAATAAAGATGGCCAGACACATGAAAGTATGTGTGTTGTTAGTGATTGTTTACAGCATAACACTATCACAGTACATAGATTCTTGTATGATGTGCTTCATCACATGAAGGAAATCTGTCCAGGCATCAAGAAAATATACTACTTCTCAGATGGAGCAGCTTCTCAGTACAAGAACTATAAAAACTTGTGCAATCTTACGTACCATCTAGATGACTTTGGACTCCATGCTGAATGGCATTTCTTTGCTACAAGTCATGGAAAGAATGCATGTGATGGAGTAGGTGGAACTGTGAAACGAGAAGCAGCAAAGGCGAGCCTTCAGGCTACCCTCGTAGGTCACATTCTGACACCTAAGGACCTATACGACTGGGCTCAGGCACACATTAGTAAAGTGAAGTTCTTCTTCATCGACAAAGAAGATGTGACCGGCCATGCAGATCAACAGAACACAAGGTTTGCAAGTGCTAAGGCAGTTCCGGGTACAAGAAGTCATCATTGTTATATTCCAGATCTTGAGGGAAATAAACTGCTGGTTCGAAGAGTATCAGGTGATGCAGTGTCATTTGAAGTCTCCAATGTTAGAGCACGTGATGAACCTGTGGTGAATGTTCCCGATGAAGTGTCCAGTCCTGAACTTCAAAAAACATCAGTCAGTTTAAAGCAGTGTGAAATTGGGAAATATGTCTGCTGCTTATATGATGGTAAATGGTGGATTGGCCTCATAAGAGACAAATCAGAAGAAGACGAGGATGTGCAAATATCATTAATGCACCCTCACGGTCCAGCAAGGTCCTTTCAGTGGCCTCAGCGTGAAGACCTTTGTTACGTACCATTAATGTGCATACTGTGTCTAATAAATGCACCAAGCACACCAAATGGTAGACAATACCATCTGGACAAGGCTGACAAAGACAATGTAATGAAACTAGTTTAAGTGGTAATCCATTTACAGTCATGATACACATACATGTATGTTTAAAGAATAAAAATAGCTCTCGAACCTGCAAAATACTGTTGTTAAATAGATATTTATCTAACTATGAAGATGGTGTATAAAAAAGCTGAAATTTGGCATATATAAAGTAGATACCAATTGCTTTAACCCAACATACTTTTTAAGATGTTTATTATATACCCACATTTCATTTTGGTTCACTGAACATGTCGCTTGAATTTTTTTTTGTTGATTTTGGATTTTTTTTTCTTCATAACTGTTAGGCCTATAACTGTCATAATAGTCATTATATAAACAATGTTACATGGGCTTATTGGAGAGAAAAAACTGAAAGACTTAAATGCTGGTAAATACATGTTTCAGGATGTCAAATGTTGGCGTTCGTCACGTTTGACAGAATATTTTTGATATTTCGGGTGCCTGTCAGCCAACCATAACATTCCTCACACATAGTGTATTATCATGAATCAATCACATATGTCCCAAAGAACAATCCCTGAAAGTTTCAGGCTTCAGTCTCACTTACTTTTCGAGATATGGTCATTTGAAAATGATATAAAAAATAACGGCCGCAATATCCTAGCAAAATCGGGCGTCGACCATACATGCTAAAATAGCCATGTATCTCATGAAATATTTGAAGCAGGGACCTAAAACTTCAGATTTGTTCATTAAGATGGTCAATGTTAATACAGTTAAAATGAGAGACAATTCTGAAACAATGATGCGTGGGCGACCTTAATTTTTCGTTGAATTGAGATGGACTGACCAGCCAAATATGAAAAGATTCCATGGAGGGAAACAGAAATTAGAAGGAATTA
>JBEVXV010000224.1:0-11534 GCA_040505915.1 Sedimenticola sp.
CACCAACCATGCCGGCTGCGGTAGCAACACCTGCAGTCTGTATAAATCCTCGACGAGTAATTTTCATGTTGATATATCTCCTACCTTATTTGTGGCTTGCGTAGTAGTGAGCAAGATCTTCAGCCAGCTGCGCTTTGCTCATACTAGGATGAGCGGCGATCATTTTATTAATCGCTTTAGTCATCTTCTTTTCAGGACCATTGAGGCCATCGAGATAATCTACAATGGTAGTCTGAACATAAGGCATCCACTGTCCTGCTAAGGGAGTATCTTCAACAGAGGTACCACCATCTTCATGGCATTTCTCGCAGTACTTTTCATGCAGCTTGTGACCCATACGGGCTTTGTCGCTGACATCCACCTGAACTACACCTTGAAAAGTCTGCTTGTTAAAGAGAGCCGCCATCTGCTCGATCTCTTGGTCGTTGTAACCCTTAGCAATGCGTCCCATAATGGTGCTAGAGCGCTCTCCGCTCTTAAAATCCTGCATTACTTCGGTAAAGTAATCGATTTCGAGACCGGCAATGGTTGGGCTACTTGGGCCTTTGCTCTGGCCATATGAACCGTGACAACCAGCACAGGTATTAGCCAACATGCTGGCACTGGCCCCCATCAAAAGCTTGGGCTTTTCTGTTTTTGCAGCAGCTGCAGGCTTCTTTTGCTCCTGAGCAGTACAACCAACAACAAGTACTGCTGCCACTGCCGCAGCAGTGAGAAGACGTATATGCATATTACCTCCTAAATGGATTTGGCATTCCGAAGACAGTAGCCAGCTTTAAAATTAGATATCTAGACAACCGCCCCGGGTTCTTTATTATTTTGATGTGGCTAACGATTATTGAGATCTTTAGCCATATTCATCGCTCTCAGCCCTAACGCCTTTTAGTGCCGAAGCGCATATACTAACTAAGGTTATAAAAAATTCAACACCAATAATAAGTTAATTAATTACTGATATGTCTAACTAAACATTTTCAGGAGGTACGCTGAGCACCATTTAGTGACTCCTACTTATTCAAATACTCCCTAATTCAGGCCAATCCGTTAACTTACTGGTATCCTAATGCTACCCATAACTACGAAGGAAGATTAATCGTGCCATTTTCGTCTGACCAGCTATCTGAACTTAAACTTCTGCTGCGCTTCGATCCCAGTTCGACTCATATCGGCATCAAAATCCACTCCAGTGCCGACAGTGGCGTGATAGGGGCCTCAGAGAGGCTGTTTAAGCGCGGAATGATCACCCAGAGTGACGGGGGTTACCTGACAGATATAGGGCAAGACGCAGCGAAGCAGATGCAGTCACTACTCACTCTGATGAAATAGATGAGCAGCTTATCAGAGCCGTTTACTCTGGAGGGCCGTGAGTACGTTGAACTCAACAACCTTCTAAAACTGTTGGGACACTGCTCCAGTGGCGGTGCTGCCAAGAGGGTCATTAGCAACAGTGAAGTACGGGTTGACGGCGTGATCGAGCTACGTAAACGCTGTAAAATACGCCCCGGTCAGAAAGTAAGCTTTGATGGTTGTGAGATTGATATTCTGCCCTGAACACACTTAAGACAAACAATTTCGTGACTATTCAGCTGGTGCTCGGGGTCGGAGTGACTTCGGTCACGATGAGTGTCACACCAAAACCCGAATGTGCGCACAATTCCTTCGCAAAAGAAGTCGCTCCTACAATAGGGCTGGTGAAATTTTCCCTGATTAAGTACCTTTTTAATCAGAGCTTAATCTTGTACAGCTCCCGCGCCAGCGCAACCTCAACACCGCTGTCGGGGGCGTGACTCGCCATCAAACCGGCGTAGATCGCATCAAGCTGGTCATCTGTACGGGTGGGATCGTGATGGGTAATAAAGAGCCGTGGTATCTCCGCACGCTCTGCCATGGCGATGCAGCTCTGGTAGTTGCCGTGCCCCCAACCCACCTTGTCTTTGAAATACTCCGCTTCGGTATATTGCGCATCTGCCAGGATCATATCGACCCCACGGATAAAATCGGTGACATGCTCCTCCCGCTCCCTCATCAACTCCTGATACTCGGTATAATTTTCATCATCTTCCGAATAGATATTGACCGGTGGCTCATTGTCGCCGGTAAAGAAGAAACGCTTACCGTCGGCCTCCACCAGATACCCAAAATTAAGTACCGGATGGTTGAGCAGAATACAGCTAACCGTTGCCGAGCCCACCTGAATCTTCTGCCCTTCCCTCAGTGTGTTGTAACTAATGTCGGCCTTCAGTTCATTCTCCCGGACGGGAAAGTAGCAGTACTCCATCTGCTGACTGAGGATACTCTTCAGATCCTTCATATAGACCGGATCGAAGGCACCATAGAAGTCGACTTTATTTCCAGGAATAAACAGCGGGGTGAAAAAGGGTAGTCCCTGGATATGATCCCAGTGGGTATGGGTGATAAAGATGGAGCATTGCACCGGCAGTTCAGCCAGCAAGTCAAGGCCATGCTGACGGATGCCCGACCCCCCATCCAGGATGATCACATCGCCAGCATCGGTACGAACTCCAACACAAGTGGTGTTACCACCGTAACGCACGGTATTTGGCCCAGGGGATGGTATGGACCCACGTACGCCGTGAAATGTAATCTCCATCAAGTCACCTTGATCATAATTGTCTATCCGGCAAAGTTTAGAACATTTTTATCCTAAAGGGTGAGAAATGCTTCCGCTTTTTCCAGCTCAGTCGGGAGATCGGAAATAGATTCCGGAACATCTTCCAGAGCCATGCCCAGCCACTGTTGTATATTTTCTGGCACTGGCTCAACTATCGACAGGCGGTGCTCACCCCTCTCCAAAGACTTGGCCACTTGATTGGCAACAAAAATCACCCGCTCCAACAGAGGCGGATTATCCATCTGCTCCAAGTTGTGGTGATTACGAATACAGTTAATAAGATTTTCGGGGAATTTCCACTTCTCAACCAGAATAGCGCTCATCTCCGCATGGTCAAAACCGAGCACTCTGCGCTCCGCCAGATGCAATGGAAGTCCCTCTGTATTGACCAGCCCAATCACCTCTTTGTATTGATCCTTGACCAGTTGAGCCACCAGAATCACACCAATATCATGAAGTAGCCCGGCGATAAAATAGTCTGTCAGCTCTGACTCAGGCACTCTTTTCCCTTTGGCGATCAGTTTGGCCAGTGTGGCGGTATTAAGACAGTGCAGTAGAAATCCGTTGCGGTTGATCCCCGAGTGCTCCTCCTTCGGCAAAATACCCATGGTGGTAATCGCCATGGCTACATTCTTAATGGTATTGGCACCGATATAAACAACGGCATGTTTTATTGAGGTGATCTTCTTAGAGAGACCAAAATAGGCGGAGTTAACCAGTTTGAGTGTTTTAAGCGTGATGATCGGATCATGCTCAATAACGGTGATCAACTCCTTGGTGGAGAAGTTGATGTCGGAACAGATCTGTATTACTCGATGGACGCTTTGGGGAAACGTCGGCATCTTATCAACCAGTCGTTCGAGCTTTACCTGATCAACACTCATGGTTTGCGGTTATATTCCTCATCAACTATTTGGAGCCAACCCCTCCCCGACCACCCTTTCGGATACAGGCATACGCGAGTTGACTTCAATTGTTATCGGCAACTAATTGTTAAAGCTTAACATTATCTTATTACACCTAAAACTCGACCTCCAGCTGACAAGGTCAAAACAGCCGAAAATGAATACCAATAGACGCCAATGTGACACTTTTATACACTCTGCATTCGTCAATAATCCCATTATTAACTCCGCTGAGGTTAAATACTTTGTAACTATTCCGTTGACGCTTGGGCTTGATCAGACCCAGAGCATGCTTATCGTGAACAAGTTCACGCCTACGCTAAGCTACTGGATTATTGTATTTTTCCCCGCAAGCCTATCACCCGCTGATCAGTGCTTCGCATCTGCCATATGGGCAAGATAGAGTGCCAACCCAAGGAAGGCGATCCCACTCGCCAGATAGAGTAGATCGAGTGGTGATTCAAAGTGCATACTAAGGGCGTACTCAAAGTAGCGCACTATCAGAATCATTAAAATCACCTTGGCAAGGCGCCCTTTCAGGTCATCCAGGCTATGGATCACCAGTACCTGAGAGGCGTTATCCGTCTGCTCGGCCGCATCAATCTTGCTGATAAACAGTTCATACAGCCCCATACCAAAGATCAACAGAAAAGTGGCCAGCAGGTAACCATCGACGATCTCCACCACATGGGTGACCGTCTCTCCCCGCAGAGCAACTCTCTCAGCCATATCCAAGCTGGGTGAAGCGTAGTTCAGCAGGTGGCTAATCATATAGAAGGCGTCTACCGTCGCCATGTAGAAGAGTGCAAAAGCCCCAAGTGTGGAGGCGATAACTGCCGCCACTACCACATAGCGGCAGTTCCAGAGATAGCGTTCAAATAGTCTTTCCAAGGTATTTTCCGATTTTGTAAGTCAACACTTATTGTAACTATTCAGCATAGTGCCGTAACTGTTCAGATTGCCCCTAAAATCTGTCAGTTCAAGGCGCAAAATGTGAGTTTACAAGTGTAAATGATCATTTTGTAACGCAGAAATGACGGATTTTAGGGGTGAGCTGAATAGTTACCACTTATTATTGTCTAAGGATAGCATTATCAATCAGATCACATAAGATGTGTGCCCCATCCAACTGCAGACAAACAATTAAGGTACTTCTGAACAGATGACTGCCAAGACATTAATGGTTCAGGGAACCACCTCCGATGCCGGGAAAAGTACGCTGGTGGCCGCCTTGTGTCGAGTTTTCAAACGTAAGGGGTTGAGTGTCGCCCCATTCAAACCCCAGAACATGGCACTCAATAGCGCAGTCACTCCCGAAGGCGGTGAGATCGGACGGGCCCAAGCGGTCCAAGCTCAGGCGGCGGGCGTGTCCCCCCATGTCGATATGAATCCCGTGCTATTAAAACCGAACACCGACAGCGGTTGTCAGGTGATTGTCCAGGGCACCCCCGACAAAAATAACATGGGGGCCTGGAGCTACCACGACTACAAACCCAGAATGATGCCTGCGGTGCTTGATTCATACCATCGTCTCTCCGAGCGCTATCACTATATTCTGGTCGAAGGTGCAGGCAGTCCGGCAGAGATCAACCTGCGTGACGGCGATATCGCCAACATGGGATTTGCCGAGGCAGTAGACTGCCCGGTACTACTGGTGGCAGATATTGACAAGGGCGGCGTCTTTGCCCATCTGGTGGGTACCCTGGAGCTGCTCTCCCCTTCTGAACAGGCACGCATCCGGGGCTTTATCATTAACCGTTTTCGTGGTGACTTGTCGATTCTTGAGCCCGGTTTAAGGTGGCTTGAAGAGCGTACCGGCAAACCGGTGATCGGAGTACTCCCCTACCTTCATGGGCTCCACCTGGAGGCGGAGGATAGTCTCGCCGACAAGGGTGTGACCCCCAACTGTGAGCAGCCCTTGCGGGTAGTGGTTCCCTGGCTACAACGCACCAGTAACCCTACCGATCTCGATCCACTCAATCTCCATCCCCAGGTGGAGGTAACCTGGTGCCGGGCTGGAGATCAGCCACCCGAATCAGACCTGATCATATTGCCCGGCTCCAAGAGTGTCCGCGCCGACCTCAACTGGCTCCAGAGCCATGGCTGGGAGCAGCATATAGAGCGCCACTTGCGCTATGGGGGAAAGCTGCTGGGGATCTGTGGTGGTTTTCAAATGTTGGGGCAGAAACTCCACGACCCTGACGGTATCGAAGGGCCACCCGGCAGCAGTGATGGTCTGGGACTACTGGAGATGGAGACACAGTTGGAGAGGGAGAAGCAGTTACGGCTCGTCCAAGGCCATCTGACGCTGGAGAGTGCCGCTGTCGATGGTTATGAGATCCACATGGGTGTCTGTAGCGGCCCCGCTCTCGATAACCCCCTTGTTGACCTGGGGGAGGTGATGGATGGCGCTATATCCAAAGATGATCAGGTAGCAGGCACCTACCTCCACGGCCTGTTTGAGAACAGCCAAGCCTGTGATGCCATCCTCCGCTGGGCCGGGCTAACAGAGCCTAAAACCCCGGATTACCTGGCACTTAGAGACGAGGGGATCAACCGTGTAGCCGACGCCGCAGAGGAGCACCTCGATATCGAGCGGGTAATGGCACTGGTGGGCAGCTAACCTCGCCAACCACTTGATAGATATCGTCTCCAGGTGTAGATTCACGATCACTGTCAATAAACAGATCATTCACGCACATCAGATCAGCCGATGTCCCCTACTCACTACAGCCTGACATTCTCACTGCTGGCGCATGCGCTTCTGCTGATACCTGTGGTATCCGCCCTCCCGGATGGCAGTAAGCGGCCAGGGAATACGCCCCGCTCAGTCAAGGTCACTATTCAACGCCAAAATAGTTCAACCCCAGCTACTAGCGAGGCAGCAAGAGCCGCTACAAATGAGTCACAACAGACTGCTGCACCAACGATTCAAAAGGTAGATTCGCCAGCTCCTGCCGTAGCTGAAAAAAGCACTACCCAGGCAACAGCAAAGAGGCCAGTTAAAGCCGCCAGGAAACTAATAGCGGCAACGGATAGCACCCAAGCTAAACGCACCACAGCACTCCAGACACTACCAAAAATAGTAAAAAAGCCAGTAGTTGCTAAAAAACAGGCGAATAAACTGGCTAAAGTACAAAAAAAGCCACCTCAACCCGTAGTCGAAAGAGTATCCACTGTGGCTGAAAGCTTAGCTCTCGATACTATCAACAGCTTGCCAGTAACCACCTCGGGTAAATTGAATGCCCCCTCCCCTGTAAATAGTCACATCACGCAGACTGTTAGCAAAGAGATGGCGCATGGCAGAATTGCGGAGATTGAATCCCTTTATCGTAGCAAGCTGGAGCAAACCATCCAGTCAGCAAAAAAATACCCCCTGTGGGCGCGCAGAAAGGGCCTTCAAGGTAAGACCCAGGTTGGCTTTACCGTCTATCGCGACGGCCATATCGAACAGGTTCAACTGATCGGTGGCTCAGGCCACTCGATTCTGGACAAGGCGGCGCTGGTGACAGTTAACGAACTGGGCAGTGTGCAGCCTATTCCTATAGAGCTGGCACGTCAGCAATGGACATTCGAAGTCCCTCTTCACTTCTATCTCAATTAATCTGTAGACATTCCGTACTCTGAACGATGGAATTTGGCAGAGACTAGGTTTGGGGTTAACGCATCTATTCGGACTCATGCTCATAGTTAAAAGTAATTTCATCATCGGCCTTGATGTTGATCCGGGCATAAAGATCAAAACCATCAAACTCACCATTACCAACTACCTCATGGTTGAGATAACGCAGTAGATTGCGGCCGCTACGCCCGACGGCATTCTCCTCATCATCATGATCAAAAACCCATAAGACATAGGTACCATCACGTTTCACAACAGGACCATGATAGGTTCCGATGTACTCCCCTACGTCAATATCACACTTGGCAAAAAGCCCTGTACCGTGGATGTCAGAAGGTCCTGAGTAGACCACCGCTTTCAGTTCACTGTTTTTGATCTTTTTCTGAAAAGACATATAAACTTACCTTGTAACTTAGGTGACTATGCATCTATTTACTGTTCCACAGAACAAAAAAAAGAGGTCACTATTCAGGGCTTGAGGTCGGAGTCGATTGCTCATCAATCAACAGACTCTGCATCGCCAGATGACCATCACCACCGGGCATTTCACCCCAACCAATCTGATGCCTTGGCAGAGGAGTATCCTTACAGGCATCAAACAGCTCGGCCAGTGTCTTGAACTCCCACTGACTCCCCTTCCACATAACCAACATACGTTCAAAAACCTCTACCAGTTCTCTTCCCTCAAACCCGGCATTCAGGCTGAAGACCTCGCCGTTTGGCAGTATGCGCTGACACGCTGAAAATATATATTCATGTAGTTTCTCATGGGCTATATCCCTCAGCTTCACCAGTTCTGCCAGTGTCGGTAGTGTCGTCGGAATCTGCGGGCAGTCGTATGAGACCTCCTGTAACAGAGGCAGAAAAGGCCCCCTGCCCCTTACATCGCTTGCAAAACGAAATTCCAGCTCCTCCTCCAGGGCAAGCAGGTGTGCATTAACCTGCCAACCCGCTGCTCCATAAAACTCCGGTTTGCATCCATACAGTGTTTCGAATGCGTCAACCGCCCACTGGAGTTCATTACAGGTCCAGTCCGAATTACGGTATGCCGTATCACTACGCCAAGCGTGTGGTGTATAAGCAGAGAGCCCCACCTCATGCCCGGCATCCCTGATGGCACGCAAGCTGTCACTCGCCCTTTTACTGATCATGGGCGCTGGTAGATAGTTCAGCAAACCGGCTGGCAGTCGTTTTTTCAAAAAACTAGAGGAGTGATCAGTCCCCAGGCTCAAGAGAAAAGAGCCCTGGATCTTATACTCATCGAACAATCTCAAAAGGGTGGGCACCCCTTCTACAGCACCCAATATTGAATTGACCTCAATTCTGAAAGCGACACGCAATCTATCCGGCTCCAGCAGTTAACATATTGATCAGCATTGTACTAACCAAGAAGTAGACATTACTACATATCCCCCCGTAGGAGCGCTTTCTCGAAGCGCGATGGAGTCTGGCAGTGCCTGTGCAACGTTCATCGCGGCGAGGGCACCGCCCCTACTTATGACCCTATTTTTTACCTAACGCGGAAGCCAGGGCCGCAGCCAAGGCACCGCTTTGGGTTTGCTCTTTTTCATTACGTCGTGGCTTCTGTGCCGGCCGTCTTTTGGTATTAGAGTGGTCTCCTCTTGGGCCCGCTTTTACCCTCTCCTCACTTTTATCTGTCAGGCGCATAGTCAAGCCGATACGTTTGCGCTCTAAATCTACTTCCATCACTTTGACCTTCACCAGATCGCCAGCTTTAACCACTTCCCGTGGATCTTTGATAAATTTATCTGACATGGCAGAGATATGAACCAGACCATCTTGATGGACACCAACATCAACAAATGCACCAAAATTGGTAACATTAGTGATCACCCCGTCCAGCACCATATCTGCTTTCAGATCGGTGATCTTCTCGACCCCCTCCTGGAAGGTAACGGTCTTGAACTCACCACGAGGGTCGCGCCCAGGCTTGTCCAGCTCAGCAATAATATCGGTAATAGTAGGGACACCAAATTGCTCATCAACATAAGCGGAGGGATCAAGCCGTTGCAAGAAATGGCTGTCGCCAATGACCTGCATCACAGGACGAGCGGCTGCCGCCGCAATCCGCTCAACCACCGAGTAGGCCTCTGGGTGAACGGCCGAGGCATCAAGAGGATTGACACCATTGACGATGCGAAGAAAACCGGCAGCCTGTTCATAAGTTTTTTCACCCAGGCGCGGTACCTTGAGAAGCTCTTTTCGATTGTTGAACGGGCCGTTGACGTTGCGAAACTGTACAATATTCTCGGCCAGTGTTCTGTTAAGACCCGACACCTGGCCGAGCAGCGCGGGAGAGGCTGTATTGGCATTCACACCAACAGAGTTAACGCAGTCCTCAACCACATTATCGAGTGCGCGAGCAAGGCGCACCTGATTAACATCATGCTGATACTGGCCAACACCAATCGCCTTGGGTTCAATCTTTACCAGCTCCGCCAGAGGATCTTGAAGCCGTCGGGCTATAGAGACCGCACCACGCAAGGAGACATCCATACCCGGCAGCTCAGAAGAGGCGATCTCAGAAGCAGAGTAGACCGATGCACCGGCCTCACTCACAACCACCTTCTGCAGTCTCAGGTCTGGGTATAACTTAATCAGATCCGCAGCCAAGCGATCGGTCTCGCGGGAAGCTGTACCATTGCCGATAGCGATCAGACCCGCTCCGAATTTCTTTGCCAGTTTGCCTAGGGTGTTCAGTGATTGATCCCACTGATTTCTCGGTACATGAGGATAGATCGTGTCGGTATCCACCGCCTTTCCAGTCGCATCTACAACCGCCACTTTGACCCCTGTCCTTAAGCCGGGGTCGAGCCCGATGATTGACAGGCTACCTGCTGGTGCTGCGAGCAGGAGGTCTTTCAGGTTATGACCGAAGACCCGTATCGCCTCCTCCTCGGCCGCATCACGCAGGCGCATCTTCAGCTCCAGATCAAGGCGCGTGAAGATCTTTATACGCCAGGCCCAACGCACGGTATCACGCAGCCAGCGATCCGCCGCCCGCCCCTCATCACTGACCCCGCTATAATGGGCAATGGTCATTTCGCAGGGGCTGATACCCTCCGCCTCCGCATCTACCAACAACTCCATATTGAGCAGCCCCTCATTACGCCCACGAAACAGGGCCAGGGCACGATGAGACGGTATTTTTTTGATCGCTTCGGAGTAATCGAAATAGTCACTGAACTTGGCGGCTTCGCGCTCTTTACCCGCAACCAACTGTGACTTGATTATCCCATTGTCCCAAAGGTAGTCACGTAGGGAGCCAGTCAGCTCAGCATTTTCGGCAAAGCGCTCCATCAATATCTGACGCGCACCATCCAAAGCAGACTTTAAATCGCCCACCCCTCTCTCTTTATCTACATATTTGGCAGCCTCGACCTCAGGATCTATCTCAGGCTGTTCCAATAATCCGATTGCCAGCGGCTCAAGGCCCGCTTCCCGTGCAATCTGAGCCTTGGTGCGACGTTTGGGTTTATAGGGCAGATAGAGATCTTCCAGCCGTGTCTTGGTATCGGCTAGCAGAATATCCCTTTCCAGGTCAGCGGTAAGTTTTCCCTGCTCCCTGATACTGCTAACTACAACCACCCGCCTCTCTTCAAGCTCACGCAAGTAGCCCAACCGTTCATCGAGATGACGCAACTGCACATCGTCCAGGCCGCCCGTCTTCTCTTTTCGGTATCGGGCAACAAAGGGAACAGTCGCCCCTTCATCCAGTAGCGCAACTGCAGCCACAACCTGGCGTGCGGCCACACCCAACTCTTCCGCTATTTTGGTAATTATTTTCTGCATCTATACTGCTCTTAATCTGTTTTGAATGCAGGCGCCAGTCGCCTGAATATGGGATTTTATGTCAGAGGTGGAGAGAGGTAGGGGTATCAATCGACACGACAGCTATCACCGTACACTGACATGATAGATTTAAGTTCAAAAAGAAGCGCTGAGCGCTCATCTGCGGAGAGGCTGTTCACCTCCGGCGGCGATCCCCCCTGCTCCAGAAGAGAGATAGCCTGTCTCACCTGCTGGCATCCCTGATTGCAGATCACCTCTACACTGTTCTCTATTTTCGATTTCGACATGCAGCCGGCCCGATAAACCACCTAGCCAATAATTATACCCGATTTCACTTTATGAGGCTTATATCAGGCAGTTATCCTGAATGCCTCCTTGCATCACCCCCTTTCTGAGAAATTATAGTTCTCTTTTTGTTCTTTATCGGCTATTATAGAACTATTAGAGAACATGTGAGACTAAACACTTTACAGAGCCGCCGCATAAATTAAAAAACCTTACCAGCATCAAACTGTTAGATGCCACCCATCATGCAAGTAGTTTGCAAAAAATGGGCAGATGA
>JBEVXV010000225.1:0-5915 GCA_040505915.1 Sedimenticola sp.
CTGCCTTCGCATTGGTACACGTGTTATTTTTGCGCAGGAAGTTTTTTCCTTTCGTTCCTTCATTGGCAGTATCTATATTGTTTCTAAATTGTTTCTAGTGTATGGCATTTTGGAATATTAGTGTGTGGACGCTTTATAGTTTCGCGTGTGTTTATTCCTGTTTGCTTTGGATTATTCGCGCGTGTAGACGTCGTGTCACGGGCCAGTTGGTCTCGGTTGGGACGGTGAGTAAATATTTTTCTACTTACGTTAGGATGGAGTCGTATGATTTATCGTGTGGGCACGTGGCTGATGTATGGGACAACCACATTGCATCGTGTTTCTCTTGTTGTGGTTGTTCCATACAGGAGCCATGTTCCGTGTCTTACTTATGGGGACATAGGACGTGGGAGTTAGCCAGGGGGAAAAAGCCCAAAGGCAAAGGTAAGAAGAAGGTTGTCAAAGGACAGTCTTCTTCTTCTACTAAGAACAGTGGGTTGCCTCATGCTAAAGAATATAGTCAGTCTGAGTCGAGTGAGCAATATTTTGCTGTCCCTTGCGCTTCAGGGGAGATATTCAATCCTGTTAGGGAAGAGGTTGTGACATCTCAGGTAAATGAGTTACCTCATGAGTTAGCGGGAGCCCCTCAGGTGACACCCAGTTGTATGGAGGGAGCCAGGCCACCGTCGCATTCCGCAAGGACTACGGTGACTGACTCTTTCTCCATTACACCGACCCCATTGGTGTCAAGAGAGGGTTCTGTTGTAGGGGTGGCTTGTCCGACACAGCCTGTGCTTGACCCCAGGGTGGGGGTTATTGATTCTGAGAGGCATCTTGCAGACACATCAGGCAGGGTGCCTCGCAGGCATAGGTCCTCATCACGAGATTGCGTACGGCGTAGTCTGAGTGGCAGGTCTAAGAGGAGTAGAAGATACAGTTCTTCTTCTTCTTACTCTTCTTCACCGGAAGTCTCTAGGCGGCGTAGGCATGACCACAAGCGCCGACGTCACTCTAGGTCGCCTATCCGTCATAATTCAGATGCTAGGGAATTAGTGAACTCTCTTAAGAGTTTAGTAGAGGGTCTAGTGAATGTGGATAGGAATGCTGAGACCCAGGGGGCTGCCCCTAACAATAATCAGTTAGGCAATGTTGCGGCTACGCAGTTGCTTTCTTGCAATACTTCTATAGCAACTACTAGTGTTAGCGAGCAGGGGCAGGAATATGCTTCTGAAACTGAGCATGAAGAGCCGTCACTGCCTCTTAACTATGCGGATTCTATAGCGGCAGTTTATAAGTTGGTTGACGCAGCGAATTGCCCTTCGCAGCCCACACCTAAGGCTAGGGTTAAGTCCTTGATTGAGTTGGACGAGACCCCGGTCGACACTAGTATGCCAACGTTGCCGCATTCCTCCACGGTTAAGGCTATGGCAGACAGTCTTGAGACAGACTCTGGTCTAGATATGAATAAGGCAGGGTCGTTTGTTTCAAAGGATTTCTTCAAGAGACTTGCTCCGAGATCGTATAAGGTGCATACGGAACATTGGCCGGGTCGTAACCCACCTTTGGATAGTGATGCACAGAAGGTAGGGGTCCGTACTCCCTGTCCCCCCAATATCCCCCCCTCATTGGCGGAGTCGCTGGAGTCCAGATCTAGGGCTATGGTCACTATGACATCCCATTTGGATCTTTTCCTGGCTGCTCTGAGTAGGGGGTTACACCAAGAGGAGAGCTTTGAGACTCTATTGGTACTTCTTCAATCAGCAGCTAAGGCTGGTCGTCACCTTATGGGGTCGGCAATGTCCATTTCTACCGATCTTCTCCTATGTAGAAGAGACGCGGCCATAGGCACGTCGTCTATTCTGCCAGGTCAGGGAAAGGAGAGTCTTAGGTCTTGTCCGTTAACTTCGGCTACACTCCTTGGGGGTAGGTGTGCAGATGTTGCGACAGCAGACTTGGCGGACAGACAAAGGAATTTACTGTCTAGTTCTATGTCGAGACCGCGCCAGCAACCACCTGTTAGGAAGTTTGGTCAGCCGGCTATGTTTAACAAACCGGAGACAAATGTCAGTAAACCGCCTTCCGTTCCTCAATTTAGGTCTTCTGCTCCACCGCAAGCACCAAGGGGTCGTTTTCAGCGGTTTCGGGGTAGAGGGGGGGAGCGTGGTGGGCGTTTCTCCAGATCTAGGCCTCGAAAGTTTTCAGGTTAGGGGTGTACGGGGTGCGTCGTCCGATCTCGCCGTTCCGTTCTCCTCTCTGCCTGTCGGAGGGAGACTTACCCATTTTGTAGAGCAATGGGAGAAGGTGACCGACAATCGGTGGATCCTCGATATTGTAAGAAAAGGTTATGCAATACCTTTTTTCGAGGACCCTCCATTGCGTCGATCTCTTCCAGACAATTGGAACGTGCGAGATCCGATCAAGAGGGAGTGTCTACAGCAAGAGATTATCTCCCTCTTGGGGAAAAGGGCGATCGAGGAGGTCCGGGACCTGGACAGTCCCGGATTTTACAGCAGACTGTTCGTAGTGCCAAAAAAGAACGGGAAGCTGCGCCCTGTACTGGATTTATCGGCACTGAACAAGTTCATGGTGGTAGAACACTTCAAGATGGAGACTGCTCATTCTATCCGCAGTACGATAGAGGCGGGGGATTGGGCGGTCTCCATAGACTTGATGGATGCCTACCTTCATGTGCCCATTCGCCCATCGTCTCGGAAATACCTGAGGTTTCGGTGGCAGGACAAGGCGTATCAGTTCCGAGTTCTGCCATTCGGAATTGCAACAGCGCCGAAGGTGTTTACCAAGATCATGGAAGTGGTGGCGGCAGTCGGTCGAAGGAAGGGTATAAATCTTCTCCAGTACTTCGACGACTGGCTCCTCCATCATCAGTCCAGGGCAATTCTGTTGCAGAACCTAGTAACAGTTTGGGGTACTGTGACAGGTCTGGGACTGATTCCAAATCTAGAAAAATCAGAACTCATTCCCTCACAGAACTTCAATTATGTGGGAATGAATTTTCTCACCGTAGAGGGTGTTGTGAGGGTCCCATTAGACAGAGTGCAGGATGTTCTCAACACGGTGTTCAGGGTACTCGACAAAGTGATGATTACAGCTCGAGAGTTTCTGTCCCTGTTGGGTACCCTGAATGCTACAGCAAACTTGGTGGATCTGGGCAGGTTACACTTGCGCCCTCTCCAGTTCTACCTTCTGTTTCATTGGTCGCCGCACCGTGGCCCTCTAGAGGCTCGGATTGCTCTATCCGGGGACTTCAAGAGGCACCTCAGGTGGTGGGCAGTGAAGGACAGATTCCTCCGGGGGGTCCCCATGTCCTTTCCAGAACCAGATCTGTTCCTCACAACGGATGCTTCAAAAGTGGGGTGGGGAGCACATCTGGAACCATTGGGACTGCTGTTTCAGGGTTCCTGGTCCCAAGAGCAATCACTCCAACATGTGAATATGCTGGAATTGATGGCAGTGTCATTAGCTCTGGGTCAGGCACTCCGGCATGTTCAGGGCAAGATTGTCCAGATAGCAACCGACAATACAACGGTGGTGGCCTACCTGAACAAACAAGGGGGGACCCATTCAGCTCTGTTATGCTACGAGACAATGAAGCTTCTCCTGTGGTGTCGACAGCACAGTATAATGCTCAGAACACGTCACATCACGGGCAAAAGCAACGTTCTGGCCGACTATCTCTCGAGAAGCATGCAACCCGTGTTAACAGAGTGGGCACTCAGACACGACATTGCATCTCGGGTGATAAGGGAATGGGGGGACCCAATGGTGGATTTATTTGCCACGAGGTTAAACGCGAAGTTACCACTGTTCGTGTCCCCAGTTCCAGATGCCTCCGCCTGGGCGGTAGACGCAATGTCCTTCGGGTGGGGAAATCTGGACGCGTACGCTTTTCCCCCTTTTGTCCTTCTGCCAAGGCTGTTACAACGAGTCAAGTTGACACAGTGCAGGATGACTCTGATAGCCCCCTATTGGCCACAGAGGAGTTGGTTCAGTCGCCTGCTAGAACTGCTAGTGGCTCCTCCGCTGATATTACCGCTTTGTCCGGACCTACTCTCTCAGCACAGGGGGAAGTTATGGCACCGGAATGTCCACAGCCTAAGCCTTTGCGCTTGGAGGTTGTCAGGGATTCGGTCAGAGGTGAGCGTTTTTCAGAACGAGCTGCCCAGTGCATTTCAAGTGCTAGAAGAGAATCAACTTCCACATGTTACAATGCAAAGTGGTCAATTTTTGCAGATTGGTGCAGTAGCAGGGAAATTGATCCACGCAACCCAGCTCTAGGCGATATAGCAGATTTCTTTATTTTTCTATTCGATAATAAGAAATGTTCCCCTTCAACTATTAAGGGTTATCGTTCAGCCTTGGCTAGTGCCTTCAAATTTGGTAATGCTCAGGCAAGGAATGTGGGGTCAGATAGTCGTATTTCAGAGTTGATGAGGTACTTCGAAAAAGAAAAACCAGTATCGCGATCAGTTTGCCCAAAATGGGATTTAACTCGTGTTCTGCTTGCTATTTCAGGGAGTCCATATGAGCCTGTGGAGCTAGCCTCCAGATTGGATTGGTCTGTCAAAACAGCTTTTCTTTTGGCTTTGGCTTCGGCTAAACGCAGGGGCGAAATTCATGCTTTAGCAGCAGATGGGGTATTTTTTGACGAGTCTGGAAATTCTATGACGCTGGCTTATGAAATTTCTTTTTTGCCCAAATCTCAACCCTCTGGGTCACTACCAGAACCCTTTCAGGTACCTAGTTTAAGGGACTTGCCAGGTTCTGATGAGTCTTTATGTCCCGTCAGGGCAGTGAGACATTATTTGAATATGACAGCCGGACATAGGGGGGACAGGAAGAAGTTGTTTATCCCAGCAGTGGGTAATGGAGAAGTATCCAAAGCCACAATTTCTAGGTGGATAGCCCTTGCTGTTCGAAGGGCATATGAAGGGCTATCCAAACAGAAATTGGCCTCTCTTAGGATAAATGCGCATGAAGTCAGGGCGGTTAGCACTTCCTGGGCATTTTTCAACCACCTGCCGTTGACTAACATATTGAACGCGGCCTGTTGGAAATCGCATAGCACATTTACTAGATTCTATCTGCGCTCTATGAAAATTCAGAGCGAAGATTTATACAAGCTGGGACCGGTAGTTGCAGCAAGTCAAATTGTTCAGCATTAGCATGGTTTTTCCATGATTAATTGAAGTATGACAGGAAGTGTGCTTAGCGGTTTATTAATACATGCACTCAGTTAAGAAACCTGGTGGCGGGATTTGTGTAAAGGTTTTTTAACTGATAACGGAAACAACTAGGATATGAACATTTTATAATTGACCAGAGCCTCAAAGGGCTCTTCAGTTGGTTCCGATGATAATTGTGTTATCTATATATATATATTATACATGTATATCTGGGGTTTCATGCTGGTTTTAGCATTGTATTGGTGTTTGTTTTGAAAGATAAATAATAAAAGGGGGACAAATGTAAACATAGATCTTGTCCCAGTAGTTTTTTGTTCGCACAATTCATTGTGGGGCTGGTGTACTACGTTGTGGGGCGTACTACGGACTATCAGGAGTTATAGCAGGGTGAGTGTGATTGTTAAACAGTTGTTATCCCTTCCCCTGGTTCGTTTCGCATCTAACATGACTAACATGTTACCACATGTCACGTTTTGTGAGTTTTGGTGGTGGCTGAGGGTACAGGTAGATGCTAGGTTGTTTGATACATTAATGAAAATTTCCATTTAACCCGGTTGGCCTGCAGGCACCTCCCACCAATGGACAAATTCTGCTATAGTAAAAACAGGGAAGTTGAGATTAATATGGAAATTTTTTATTGTAAAATTTATATTAATTAATACTTACCTGTTTTTACTAGTGTAAACCCACCTCCCATCCCCGCTAGTCTTATTTACTTCTGGCATCATGCAT
>JBEVXV010000226.1:0-5779 GCA_040505915.1 Sedimenticola sp.
GAAACACACACCTACCAATTCCGCAAGGATTTTAAGTTATCCGGACAAATAGGTGACGCGAAATTTGGACTGTCATTTACTAGTTACATGCGTCAAGTTAAAACCGCCATTTCCAAGGGATATTCAGACCATGAGGTGGTTGAGGCGGTGATCCGGGCAATTACACCAGGTAACCGTCTACGGAATTACCTTGAGAGCCGTGAGGGTCTGGACATCGACACATTAAACTCCATAATACGGTCCTACTACAAGGAGCTCACACCAACAGAGTTATATCAACAGTTATGTGGCCTGTCGCAAGACCATAACGAATCGCCACAAGATTTCTTATTCCGAGCGCTCGATATCCGGCAGAAGGTACTGTTCGCGTCCGGAGAGGAGTGTGCTGATGTTTCGTACGACCTTGAATTAGTACAGACCATGTTCCGTCGGTCACTATCAACTGGAATTCGTGACGATATTATCCGAAGTGAATTCGCAGTTACCCTAGCCAAGAAGGATGTTTCCGATGAGGAACTGGTGACGGTGATGAACACAATAACTGGCCGTGCGGCGGAACGGCAACACAAAATTGAAATTTCCAAGAAATCGACACCACACGGGGTACAGAAAACCGCTAAAGTTGCCGAGATGGATGTTGGTAAAGTGACTGAACCAAAAGTGGTCAAGGAGGGTGTCCTTCAAACAGAATTGCGTGAACTGCGTGCAGAAGTGATGGAGCTGAAACGGCATCTTGAAAGGCCGCCAACACCCATGAACTCCAATTTAAACAGGACGGGGCAACCGGAGGGTCACTGGAAGACGTCTGGTAATGGTTGGAAGCCTGGATGTCATCAGTGCCAACAAGCTGGAACCGGAGAGTCGTGTCGGCATTGTTGGAAATGTGGAAGTATTGAACATTTCAAGCGAGGATGTCGGTGGTCGGGAAACGCCACAGGGTTGCAGAAGGGGGGAAATCTGTAGCCCTTGATGAAATGGATCCCCATAAAATGTGTAACAACTGTGGTCAACAGGCTGTTAAGCAATGCAGTCAATGCAAATCGGCATATTACTGTTCAGACACATGTCAAACGAAGCAATGGTCCTCACATAAGTCAGTTTGTAAGACAATACACCGGCTCTCTACGGAGAATAGTGATACAAAGTTTCCAGCCTCAAACATGTCAAATAGTACAACTGTTGAACTGAATGAATTGAGGGGGGTGGTACATGAAATATCTCCAAAGACTATGAGTCGTGTGACCAAGTTAGTAGGAGAACAATGTAAAGTTCATTGTAGTTTAAATGGGGTAACTACTGAGGTCTTATGGGACACGGGTGCTCAGGTGTCATTGGTAAACTGCAACTGGCTCAGTGCTCATTTTCCGAACCTGGAAGTGAGACCCATTAGCGAATTAGTTCCTGAAGGTCTAAATGTAAACTCCGCTAATGGCACATCAGTTCCATTTTCGGGATGGGTGGAATTAAAATTTACTTTGCCTGGAAAACCAGAAATTCCAGAATTGGATGTCCCTTTTCTAGTGGCAACAGCTGCTGGTTTAGAGAGGCCAATTGTGGGGTTCAACGTTATTGCCCAAGTGATTGAGAACCAAGTTGATTTGTGCCATTTGCAGCGTACCATACCTGATGTCCCTGGCAAAAATATTGAACGTTTAGCCGAGGTGATTAGAAGCAGCTCTACTGAGCAAATGTGTCAGGTTAAAACAGGTAATCACAAAGTGACTGTGCCGTCCAACACATCTCAGGTACTGAGGCTATCAGTTCATACCGGGGTCACTGATCGTAACAGAACGGCAATATTTGCTCCAAAACTCGATAATTCTTACCCAGATGGTCTTGAACTCCAGGAAACAGTGGTAAGTGTAGGAAAGGGATCTACTAGTCACATCGGTGTCATGCTCTCTAATCATTATAACCACCCAATAACAATTTCACCTAGAACAACTCTAGGCAATCTACAGACTGTAAAATCAGTGTTACACATACCAGTTCTTCAGGGTGATGGTAACCATGGTAACGAGAAGGTAAGTACAAAGGTAAGTGAGTCCAGGATCCATGAAGAGGTAAGTAATGAGACTGATCATTGTACAGGCAAGTGGGACCCACCAGTGGATCTGCAGGGCACGGGTCTGACCAATCAACAGGTGAGCCTAGTGCAGCAAATGTTGCGTGAAGAATCGGCTGTCTTTGCGAGGGATGACAATGACATTGGCTGCGTCCCTGATCTAGAGATGGATATTCGGCTACGAGATGATATTCCAGTACAACATTCATATATGTCTATTCCCAGACCTCTGTATGAAGAAGTCAAAGACTATTTAAGGGAACTTCTGGCAAAAGGGTGGATAACAAAATCAAAATCACCATATTCCAGCCCTATTGTCTGTGTGAGGAAAAAGGACAGTTCCCTTCGTCTCTGCTGTGACTTTAGGAAACTTAACGCAAAGAGCATCCCAAGCAGCCAGCCGATTCCTCGCATCCAAGATGCTCTAGATAGTTTAGGCGGTAGTCGGTGGTTTACCGTCCTAGACCAGGGTAAGGCCTATCACCAGGGTTTCATCAAACAGGAATGCCAGCACATGACGGCCTTTGTGACCCCATGGGGCCTATATGAGTGGACGAGAATTCCGTTCGGACTTTCAGGGGCACCTGGGGCGTTCCAGACGTTTATGGAAGAGAGCTTGGATGGTCTACGGGATAAGTTTTGTCTTCCTTACCTAGATGATATTTTGGTATACAGCAGGACATTTGAGGATCACGTGGAACATGTGCGTCAGGTACTACGCCGGTTACAAGGAAAAGGTATAAAGTTGAAACCGAAGAAGTGCAATCTGTTCCGTAAGCAGGTAAGGTACCTAGGACAAATGGTCTCGGAAGTCGGTTATACAATAGACCCGGCGGACAAGGAAGCTGTTCTGGCCTTGAAGTCCAAACGACCATCAACCATCGGTGAGGTACGTAAACTGCTAGGCTTTATAGGCTATTACAGAAAGTATGTACCCGACTTTGCCAGAAAGGCCAGGCCATTATTTGATCTTCTTCAGAATCAAGGGACAGCAAAGTCTAGTAACCAAAAAGGTAAGAAAGGAAAGCAGACGAAAGGTAAGAGTCAAGGTCAAGCTCCATCTAGCATGAAGGTGACGTGGACCACCAAGCACCAGGAAGTTCTGGAAGGGTTGCTGGATGCCCTTGTCAGCCCACCGGTCATGGCATATGCCGATTTTCAGAAACCTTATATTCTCCATGTTGACGCGTCGGGTGAAGGCCTTGGGGCCATTCTCTATCAAGAGGATGATAGTGGAAAACCTCGCGTGGTCGCCTTTGGTTCCAGAACACTCACGCCGGCAGAAAAGAACTACAATCTGCACTCTGGTAAATTGGAATTCCTCGCGATGAAATGGGCAATTTCAGACCGGTTTAGAGATTATCTCTATTACGCTCCGTCTTTCAAAGTTTACAGCGACAACAATCCGTTGGCGTACGTCATGACATCTCCAAAGCTGGATGCCACAAGACTGAGGTGGGTATCTGAACTGGCAGATTTTAATTTCCAGATATTCTACAAACCGGGACGTATGAACCAAGATGCGGACGGACTTAGTCGGATGCCTCTGGAAATAGAGTCGGTCATCAGAGATTGTACCGAGGAACTGTCACTTGACGTGGTAAGCACAACTGTAAAGGCTACACAACATCCGCACGAGGAACCCATTGCATGGATAGCAGCCCTCGGTATTGCTCCAGACGAGGTAAGTGAGCAGACCACTGGATTCCTGCCTCGCCTAAGTCACCGTGAACTGGTTGAATCACAAGCGGCTGATCCTTCTATAACTCGAGTACTGTTTTATTTGTCCGAAGGCCGGAGGCCAACACCAGAAGAACGGAAAGAAGACCCACATGAGGTATTGGCGCTGATACGTGAATGGCCGAAGTTGAGGGTGGAGAACAAACTTCTCTACAGGCACACACAGTTACCAGGAGGGGTTCTGCGAAAACAGCTTGTATTGCCCGAACAGTTTAAGCCACTGGTGCTTGAAGAATTACACAACAAGATGGGTCACCTGGGTACAGACCGAGTGCTTTGCCTGGCGCGAGAACGATTCTATTGGCCACACATGAGTCAACAAATAGACCATTATGTGACGAGGGTGTGCTCGTGCTTGAAGGATAAACGTCCAAACTACCAGCCACGGGCTCCTCTAGTCCCTATTGAAACGACTTACCCATTTGAGATGGTATCCATAGATTTCCTGCACCTGGAGAAGAGTAAGGGGGGCTACGAGTATATCCTGCTCGTGGTTGATCATTTTACCCGCTTCGCTCAAGCCTACCCAACCACCAACAAGTCTGGGAAGACAGCTGCTGAGAAAATATTCAACAATTTTGTCCTCCAGTACGGGTACCCAGAAAAACTCCACCATGACCAAGGTCGAGAATTCGAGAACTCCTTCTTTCATCACCTGCAGAAGCTCTGTGGAGTGCAACCATCTCGGACCACCCCATACCATCCACAGGGAAATGGCCAGGTGGAACGCCTGAACCGCACTCTACTTGGCATGTTGAAGACCTTACCGAAAGAGTTCAAATCTGATTGGAAGAACCATGTGCAGAAAATGACTCATGCCTACAATTGTACCCGGAATGATGCAACAGGCTTCGCTCCACACTACTTGCTGTTTGGTAGAAAGCCGAGACTGCCAATAGACCTGCTGTTCACACAGGCACCCGACGACGGACCACAAGGACCAGATTATGTCGCTCAATGGAAGGTATGTATGCAGAATGCTTATCAGATAGCGAGTCGGAATGCCTCGCGGAAAGCCAGACAAGGTAAGTCATATTATGACCAGAGGGTACGAAGTGTGGCTTTAGAGTCTGGTGACAGAGTTCTGGTGAGGAACCTACGAGAACGAGGAGGCCCTGGTAAGTTACGCTCCTACTGGGAGGACACAATCCATGTTGTGGTGAAGAGGATTAGTGACAATGTACCAGTATATGAGGTAAGGCCAGAGTTGGGTAAGGGAAGGCCAAGAGTCCTGCACAGAAACTTGCTGCTACAGTGTAATGACCTCCCAATGGAGCGGTTGGATCAAACCGTACACAAACGTCGTCGGCAGAGGAGAAAGAAAGTTGAGCCGGCAGTGGTAAGTCGGTCTTCAAGCTCGTCCGATGAGGAGAACTTCATTGCTCAGAGGGTAAGTAGACGTGGCAGTCTAAACCCGGACGCTGATCCATTCGTTCCACAAGCTAACTCGGCAGACTCTGCACCCAACCAAATCGGTCACGAATCGTTGGGCTCTGCTGAACTATCGGGGGCAGAGTCTTCATCGCCTGATCTAGACCGATCAGAGACAGGTCAGTCATCTTCAGAAGGGTCGTCAGAAAATCGTCGTCCACCACGTCAGCGAAATCCACCAGCAAGACTAACCTATGACAAGGTAGGGGAACCTACCGCCTATGCATGGGTGAACATGCAAGAGACAGTATTGCAAAATCAGTCTAATTGGGAGGGACAGAGGGTCAGTCCGCAGTGGATGTGCACTAGACTGTAAGTATCTAACTACATGTTGTATAGTCAAACGTGATGCTAGCCTGTGTCGACTTCTTTTCAACAGAGGGGAGGTGATCATGGATCAAGAGAGTATAATCGGGAGATTTAGGGTTCCAAGGTAAGTCTAAGTTGGGGACAAAGCTCGATTTATACAAGGTAATGATTTAAAATGCACTGTACCTATATCTAAAAGTCAGGAATCGAAGAACTAACCTGTTGAGGTGCATT
>JBEVXV010000227.1:0-5569 GCA_040505915.1 Sedimenticola sp.
GGGTAACCGTTTTAGCAATTCTGGAAGAGCATCATTGGTCGATCATTCCTACCAAGTTTCGTCGAAATCCGACAGGTGGTTCGTGAGAAGAAGATTTTTTAAGAATTTGGGCTATTTTTAGACGGCAGCCATCTTGGATTACGTAATGACGTCATTTTAGCAATTTTGTAATCCCCCTACCTAAGGACCATGACCATGAAGTTTGGTGACTATAGGCCCTACGGTTACCGAGGAGAAGACGTTTGAAAGTGTCCACGGACGACGACGGACGGACGACGGACGGACACATTGCGGTAACAATAGCTCACATGAGCTTCGCTCAGGTGAGCTAAAAACTTATGTTGTCCGTAGAAAAGAAATGTAAAGAAAGGTCTGACACATGGAGCAATGAGGTGCATGTGCGTATTCAAAACATTGGTGATGCTGTCGCTGCAGAAGTAAAATATCACCATGATTGTCAGACCAATTTCTACGTACGTCGTGATCCCCCGATGAATCCTGTCAAAACGCACAAAGGTCGTCCAAGAGGGTCTGTTGACAGTGTGAAAAATGACGCATTTATGAAGCTCTGTGATTTCTTGGATGAGCAGGAGGAGGTTCACCAATTTTCATTGTCAGAATTGCACGAATTACTGGAAAAGTTCTCACATGATGGCGAAGTTTACACAACAAAACAGTTAAGCACAAAACTACAAGAGCGATACAATGAGCATATGGTAATTACAACAGAACAGGGTAAAAACACACTATACACGTTCTTAAATGAGAGCAACAAGATCTTGAGAGATCATTACAAAGCTACCGGCATAACACCAGAAGAAATTGTAGACATGGCTGGAACCCTGATAGATGATGAAATACGGTCATCTGTCAATAACGTCCATCACTACCCAAAGTTTTCCGAAATAACAGATCTTGATAAGATGGAAAATAATGTTTCCAAACTATTGTTACGTCTTCTTGGTCATTTGATCAACAGCAGACGTCGCCGGATTGCCTTATCACATAGCATAACATCAGCTGCGCGCCCCCGGTCCTTCATCTCCCCAATTCTCCTGGCAATCTCTGTGTACTGCAATTCGAAACTGGAATCACGTGAATTAGTAGATATGCTCAGCAGCTTAGCATTTGCAGATGACTATCGTGAGGTGTTACGGTTGTATGATGCGAGGTTGCCTACTGGAGAAAAGCAGTATCAATGGGTCAATGCAATCGTGAATTTTGTATTTGATAATGCAGACATTGATACTCGGACACTGACTGGACATGATACATGGCATGTCCTTGGTGGCATCGCAGGTGTAACACCAGCTGGCGAGTGTGTGGAAAAGGAGCTACCACGTTCAACCAATGTTCGGTCAGCCATTGCCTCTGGTCAATTCGCTGAGATACCCGTCAGGAAGTTCACAAAACCACAAGTACCAGGTCTCAAAAGCGTGTTTATTGGCCCACTTGAACCCCCTAACAATAACCCTCCTTCCTTAAAGTTGGCCAAAGCTTTGGACAATGTATGGATGACCAGTTTCGCTGTACCCGAGCTTGTGCGTTGTCCGTCGTGGAGCGGATTCAACCAGACAGTAATGAAACAAGGCACCTATGAAGTTAGCAGAATAGACGTTCTGCCGTTCATCAATCTTAACCCAAATCACCCAGATACCCTCTACTCAGCACTGTCTTATGCTCAGGACTTATCTCTGAAATACAAGCTGGGTGTCGCACCTGTCACATTTGACCAACCGCTGTATCAAAAAGCAGCAGAAATCGTGCAAGCATCCCCAGAACTGAACATGTTGGTCGTGAGATTAGGAGGCGTTCATCTTATGATGTCCTACATGGGTGCAATTGGGCATATCATGAGCGAGAGTGGACTGGCCGTACAATGGGAAACTGTGTATGCGCCCAACACGGTGAAGCACATGCTGACGGGCCATGCGTATGCCAGAGCACTCCGAGCACACATGTTGAGTGTCTCCTCTCTAGTAGGGAAAATGTTGGACACCCAAGAGAGTCTGTCTGGACTGAACCTGGATCGGCTTAAAGCTATACATGAGATGTTGCTCAGAGAGGAGTATGATGTTGACGATATTCAACCAGAGCTTGTTGTGAATCAGCTCATAGAAACATTGGATGGCCTAGAGAATGATCTGGCTGCTGAATCAAGAACTGGGAAATTGTGGCTTGATTATCTGAAGATGGTGCGATTGATGCTCTTGTTTCTCCGTGCTGAGCGCACCGGGGATTGGGAATTGCACATGTATTGTGTAGATGCAATGATCCCAATCTGCCACGCTGGTGGGCACTTGGCCTATGCTAGGTGTGCCCGTCTGTACCACCAGCAGATGAAGAAGCTCTCCACCATCATGTCTGACGTGCAGTATGACCAGTATGCCAGATCCGGTTACTGGACAATCCGTAGGAGTGACCGGTTCTGGTCTGGCATCTTCACCGACCAGACAATTGAGCAGGTGCTGATGCGGATGTTGAAGACAAGAGGAGGCCTGAACCATGGTCGAGGCATCACCAGCAGCACTCAGTCTAAGATGGTCCATGTCATGCCACAGACTGTTCCCGTGTGTGAGTCACTCGAGAACTTCTGTGGCATTGAAACGCAGACAAGTGACCAGCACAGTGACTTGCGAGCCACCACAACGGCACGTGATGGACAGCACTATGACTTGTTTCGCAATTGGTTTGATGACCACTCACCATTCTCTTACGCGGGGGAGCATTGTGACAGCCTTGTCTCAGTCTCTACTGGTATAGTTGCACCCAAGTCCGCAAATGCAGATCGTGCTTTCGAGATTGGGAGAGAATCTGCTGAACATCTCACAGGCGACAATTATGCTGATGCCAAGCTCAAGAGAAAGGACCGAGTGATATCAATCGGAACAGCAAGCAACGGTGTGACTGTCCGTGATGAGGAAGTTGAGGTGGACCCCACACTACTGTTCATGCGAGTCACATGTGTCATAAAGCAACCCTCAGACATGGAATACCACCTGAAGCATGAATTTAGTAAACAACCACCAGCACTGTTTGACAAGGGGTTAATGCGGAAGAATACTAAAAGTGTTCTGGCTAATCAGCTAAAAGCCCCAGTTACTCCTGTATCAAGTGATGACATCCAGGACCCATATTATGTTGTTGATGGAGGTTACCTACTTCAGAGTGTGTCATGGCCAACGGATATAGAGGGTTGCACATATGGCAATATCTGTGACACCCATGTCTCTCATGTCCTCAGTAGCTATGGCAAATGCACTGTTTGCTTTGATGGTTATGCTACCATGTCGACCAATGTTGTGGAGCAGAATCGCCGCAGCCTCCGCCAAACAACTTCTGCAGATATAGTTGTTGATCTCCATCGGCCAATCTCCACCGACCAACGATCATTTTTGGCCAATCGTACCAACAAGTCAGCACTGATAGAGCTGGTCAAGGAGAAGCTGACTGCTGAAGGTGTAGTGTGTCTGCAGGCAGCCGCAGACGCTGACTATTTGTTGACAAGTACAACTGTGAATTATGCTGAGGTCCATGACACCCGTTCAGTGGCATTGGTTGGTACAGACACTGACTTGCTTGTCATGCTTGTTGACAGGGTAACTACCACAAATGTGTACATGCGGTACTCAAAGAATGATGTTTACAATATCAGTGACATACAGCAAACGATGCATGCTCAATCACGTCAGCACATCCTTCTTGCGCATGCTATCACAGGATGTGATACGGTTTCTGCTCTGTACAGCATCGGCAAGAAGAAAGCAATCACAGTTGTGGAGAGACATGCGGACTGTGATGAGCTTGATGTATTTCAGAAGCATGATGCTAGTCATGCTGAGGTAGCAAGAGTGGGAGAAAGCTTCCTGCTGAAGTTGTACAACGCAAAGCAATCCGTTTCACTCGATAAGCTGCGTTATGTTCGGTATATGCAGAAGGTCAGTAAGACCAGCAGCAGCTTCAAGTTGGAGAGCCTCCCTCCAACAACCGCTGCTGCCAAGTACCACACTTACCGAACATACTTCGCAATACAAGAGTGGTTGGGTAATGTCGGCGATCTGGAGCCAACCCATTGGGGATGGGTACGCACAGATAGCATGCTGACGCCAATAATGACGGATATGCCTGTAGCACCTGAGCGAGTTCTCAAGATCGTATCCTGTGGATGCAAGAAAGGATGTACAAAGAGATGTATGTGCCGCAAATCTGGGTTGTATTGCACAACCATGTGCTCGATATGCATTGGCCAATCATGTGCAAACGCCTATCCCCCTGATGGTGATGATGAGCTTTGACTCTATGTCATCACGACACGATCTAGTCATTAGAATGGACCTGTGTACATGGTGTAGTTACAGTACAATTCCATGCCTGTGTATTGTACATTGAGATACTAGTAAGCATGATTTAGATAACAATCATATTAACTGATATATATGTACATAGTAACATGGGATTTAACTTTATTAAGCCATACATTTTGGCAGTTTGTTTAAACCTTTTGCCAATGTATGCATGCACATACACTTTCATAATGTGTATGGATAGTCAATGATAACAACAATTGATTACAGTACTGCATTGGTCTATCGCAATAATTGTAAGAAGTAACTACATTTTGTCAATAATAAATGCAGATCACCCGTCTTGCAGCCATTTTAAGAATGACTGCCTTTCGCTCAGTTGATGTTACATTGTGTGTACTGCAATTGAATTATATTAAATTGGATATCGAAATTAATGATTGACACAATTTATAAGCTCCCTAACATCAGTCACTAGCCGGTGACCCTAGCATGTTAACAAAAAGACGGCCATTTTGAAACAAAATAAAGTGATTGTTTGTCCCGTAGCTCGTTAATCATGCTTTGAATCAAATAAATGATATCAGAAATGGATTGTACACACCTGAAAACCCTATAATGCATATATTACACATTATTATATGACCATTTTGCAAAATTTTAATAATTTTATATTGTCGGCGGCCATCTTGGCGGCCATCTTGGATTCCCAAGTTAGCTCACCAAAATTGGCGCAGAACTTTATTGCATTATACTCAGGAAGGTTTCAGGTAACTTTGGTGAAAAATTCAGCTTTCTACATTTTTTTTCTATGTTAAAAGTTAATGCTCCTGTACTACTAGCACTAATTCAATTAGAGATAGCACTAATTGAATTAGAGCTAGCACTAATTATTTAGAGCTAGCACTAATGATTTGAGTTTATGTAGATTCGGCGTTCCAAAGTGAAAAAACTTGCAAATAATTTGTTTAAAGCTTAGAACTGCCTTCTCCTGATCGGTCTTAGTTACAGAACCATCTTCTGAATCTCCATAGGGATAATAAATAATAAACAAACTTGTGAACAGATTATTTTGATCAAACTTCCTGAGAGGGATCGACCTGCCGTAGCTCTATATATCGCCATCCCTGTTGTATAAACTCGGACGATATATCTGCTACTAGCTGTACACACACCGCTCAGAAATATACTACTGAGCGGTACACAGTGGCTATTTGAAAACCTACACATAACCGTTTAGACTTTTATTCAAAGTTATTTTCATA
>JBEVXV010000228.1:0-14359 GCA_040505915.1 Sedimenticola sp.
GACGAGGAGGGTTTTCTTCTTTTTAATGGGCAAGTCGAGTGGGCAGTTGAAGGGCTATTTGTTTTTTTTGTGGTACGTTCGACGTATGCATTTTCAATTTATTGGTTATCCTTTCATGGGCAGAAGTTAAAAGGATGGAGGGGGAAGGTACATGTACACTGGTTTTTGGAAGCATCCGTTCCACGTATGTTCAAGGGGAAGGTGCATTTTCGGCCTATTTTGAAGGGAAGGGAGAAGTTTTTCTTGATTGGTATACGTTCGACGTATATCAGCATTTGTAGGAATTATTGGGGATATCACGGTTAGCCGTGCCCAATCTCATTAGTGTACATACCAGAAGGGATTGGGTCAATCTTTGTATGGCCCACCCCAGTCAAGTAGTTTTCTTTTTAGCAGTTTAGACTGTGGGTGAAGGGTGACTTACGTTCTACTTAGGTCATGGGTTACAGATGTACAAATTGTATAGGCCAGGGCGTTATTGCGGGCATTCCACATCTGTAATTGGATGTATATAATGTACAGTCTGTACACAGTTTCATTGGTCGGTAATTGAAATGACTGCAGGGAAGCCTGGACGTCATAATGCATTCAGTGTCACTAATCTTTTTTCCGGTTCTAGACGGGTTTCCAGTTATCCAGAGTGACACTCCTCTCCTTTCAGATAAAGTGGGGAGGAGTGTGGTGGGTGGGGTATTTGTCTGGTTACACCGGTTAATGGTGGTGCAAACGAGTCTGACCTAATTCAGTAAATTTGGGAAACCCGTCCAGCCGGAAGTTTGACAGGTCAGAGGTCAGCCTCCTTCTGATGTTGTATCCGGGCACCCGAGAGCATTTTTCCCGCCGTTTGGTACCACGTGACCGCGCACTCTCTCGTCTAGGCGCCATCTTAGAAGTGTGTTTACAATCAGGATTATTCAAGCAGGCGATTCATAACAAAAGACACCAGAGAAGCTACCAGTCGGTGAGTCAAGCTGAAATAGTCCACTAAACATACCCGCCCCAATGTCGAACGCTACAAATGGCGATCGTACGGCAGGATTGTCATAAAAAGGCAAGATAAATCCTTGAATTTTCGTGTAGGCCCTGGAAGGAAGGCAGAGTAAAGGGGGCAGCAAGTTCAAGGTGGGGTCTGATTTTGACAATTTTAGCAAATGTAGCAGGGGAGATCGGGATGTTTAACGCATCTGCGGGGGAAAAGAATGTTCAAAGTTGATTAGTCAGGGGTTTGTTCTACAAATTCTTGACTTTTAATTGGCTTTTGAAGAGCACAACGACAGAAGAAATTCGGTAAAAATGAAGTGATTTCCTTGACTGAAAGTGTAAAATCTCCACACCAAATAGGTTTACAAGGCAAAATTGGTCTGTTCAACACATCATTTTATTCGGTTAAACTTGTTTGGTTGTGAAACTTGAAGAAAAATGACAGGTTAACTGATTTGTTCCACAAATTAAGTGATGCGTGGTTAAATAAATATTTCTGACAGGACAAACATTTTTAAAAGCTGTAAAAAGGGAGCAGAAAAGATATTCTAAACAACCGGTGTAATTAAAATTGTGATTTGTTCTACAAATTACAACCGACTGCGATTTAAATAGATATTTTGGATATTTATTGCGACAAGTTTTCATGTTTGTTTAGGTATTTTTTTCATCCGCAGAAGTGTCTAAATTGTTTAATCGCTTCGCAAAGCGATTCTGTCTGCATTTTCGCAAACTCAGACTGTCAGTGACAGTTATTTGTTTATTTAAACCAAGTAATCAACTAGATTTTCAAGTATCGCCGGTTTGTTCCACACATTGGTGACTTAATGTTTTTTATGCAACTAAAGCTGTGTAAAACTATTTAGTTTCATTAATTTGTCGAAGATAAGTCTTGCAAAAGTTTACTTCAGTGCATATTCGACTGCGAAAGAACACTCATCAATGAAGACCGACAGTGTATCAACAACTTAGAGTCCTACTATAGAGCAAGCGAACAAGTTGAAGGCGTCGACATAACTTCACGGATTCAGCATCCTTGAACCGAGTTACCACGGCAACAATTCTTTACAATTCCACATGAAGTAACACTTGTTGTTGTTTTGCAGTGTCATACCGTCCTCATATCGACAAGACCCAGTACCCTGACTTAGCCGGCCCTCCCGACAGATTCGACAAAGCGTGCATTAGCACTCAGAGAAGTATGATTACTCGTTCTACGACTTAATCAATCAAATCTGAGTGCACTATTTGCCCGATAACCGCATTGGAACAAAACAAAAAACAACAGAGAGTAAAATGCCTGTTGCAGGCCATTGATTGAGTGACCTTGTGGCTGACTATCATTCATATTCATTGTTCATTGTTCACCCGTCTGTATATGACCGTTGCTGTTGAGCGGACGTTAAAAAATATTCAATCAATCATTGTTCACCGTTATTTGTCTTGTCTCACATAGCTGTTGGTTCACACTTCACTATTTTATTGGAACGTAAACTAATGTAAAGAGTTGACTGAAGCGGTGGGAGATAATAGTGCGAAAGAAGAGTGTTTGAATAAAGCGAAGAGTGTAGCTGGAGTGAGTAATCGTGAGCTTATCGACAAACGCTTGCTAATTCAGTGTTCAACATTGAGTGGGCAGCTTAATTCATACTAGGGAGTAATTACAAGGCAAGAATGATACGGTGTGTAATTTAATATTTCTCTCATTTAATACTGGTCCCAGGACATCACCCTGCAGTATCCCAAATTTGAAAGTTAAGTGCAAATTTGATCGACCGACACATATCATTACTACACGTTAAGCTACAAATAAACCAGAATGGCAGACCAAGCAGAACACTATGACCAGGTGGGAGACAGGCTGTATGAGACTGATTATGAAGAGGAAGGCACTAAGGTGAAGGTCAACTTTGCCGATGGTCTGCAGCTGACTTCAGTCAGGGGCATTGGGCCCAAAACAGCTGAGAAGATCCTTCAGCTCCGAGAAACCTGGGGCAACATAACCTTGGAGACCCTGGGGCTGAACATACCAAGGGTTACTGAAGGCATGGTGAGGGGTCTAGACTTCCGGAAGAACTCTGACCTGGAACCATTCAACTGGAGTGTAAACGAGACTGATACTGAGTCTCAAACGGAGGGTGATACAATGATAGACACCCGACAGGAGTCACTCAGGGAGGCAGCGGAAGAAATAATAAAGACATTAAATCTGCCGGCAATGAGAACTGAAAGGGGGTTGGGGTTAGGCACACACGAGGGCCCAACCTACACATATAGGGGACCCATACCTGTGAGGCAGGAGGAAGACACGCAAACATCTCCCAAACAAATTAGCCCGGCACCACATCAGCAGCAAGGTCACCCAATGAAATCTCAACCGCAGGAGCATGCATTAATGGGGGAGGGGCCCTATAAGCAGCCACAACATCCTCCTAGAGACGACCAACCGCCCCACCACTCGCCGAGCAGTACCACGGCAGGTCCACAAACATACAAGGGTCCACCACCACAAGCACCTGATTATAAACCAGGGGGAGAGGCACCGGGGTATAGAGAAGCGAAGCGGTATGACTCGCCGAAGTTACCACGTCGCGAACCGGAAACCCAGAAAGATACCGCCGGATATGAAACGCCGAGACCACACCACGATTATGAGCCAGAAGGACCAGTTAAATACCAACTACCCAGCCAACCAAGGCCACCTGCGCGAGGGTACGACTCCGAAAGGGAGTCTAAGTACAGACCACCCAGTCCCCCCAGACCGTCACACCGCGAATATGAGATGAAAAGGGAGGTTCGACACCGACCACCACACCGTCCACCTTCTCGATACTACGAGCCAGAAAGAGAAGAACGGTACCGGCCACTGAGTCCGCAACCAAGGGACGTCGACCCAGCTCGGTATGACCGACCAAGGACTCCACCGTTCGACTATAACCCAAACCGTCTCCTTGCTGAGTATGGAGTCGATAGGGAGCATGAGCCTCGTATTGCGCGACAACAGGCCCCACCAAACCGTAGAAGGCAGCCCGCAGGCCAGGGTTGGCCCCAACCTCCAAGGCAGCAGATGGGTGGCGATGACACAGACTCAGGTAGTGACTCTGAGGATGTCGCTCCTAGGAGAAGACGTAGAAGGCGAGGGCCCCCAATACTGCCAAAGAACCTTTCTTATGATGGGAGGGGTAATTTTTCTGCATTCAGGCAGAAGTTTGAGATGTACGCCCGTGCATACAACTGGAACCCTAACAACTGTAAAAACTGCTTGTGTTGGAGTTTGACGGGTAAGGCTTCAGACTTTTACTTGACGATTACCGAGCGCGACGCCACCATGACCTACGATCACATCATACTGCGTCTTGAGAAACGGTTCGGGGAAAAGGATTTGGATGAAACTGCACAAGTGCGCTTTCACCAGGCGATCCAACAGCCAAACGAGTCGTTAGATGACTGGGCCGACCGAGTCATGAACTTGGCGAACCGCGCTCTCTGGGATCTGCCCGAGCGACATGTGAGTCGGCAAGCCGTTCTACGGTTTTGCCAAGGCCTCAGCGACATTGATGCGGGGCAAGATGTGTGCATACGGAGACCAAACACCATGGAAGATGCAATAGACCATGTCAAGTTGTATCAGAACATACATGACATGATGCGCGACAGGAAGGCACCTCGAAAGAGCAGGAACCCACCACATGATCCGGAAGTGTACGAAACCACGTACACGCCTGTACCGAAAGGCCCAAAGAAAGACGGTGACCCCTACGCAACCCTCACCACTCAGATTGAGAAACTGACAGCTGAGATGCAACATGCTCGTTTACCTGGTCCCCAAGTGCAGCTGTCCACACCTCCATCGCCACCCGGTCCTTGGCAACGAGGACCACAGCAACCTGTCAGGTTTCCCCCGCCCCGGTATCAAAACCAACAACGGCCACCATTTATATACCGGGGAGGAGACGTCTGTTTTCAGTGCGGGCAAGGGGATCATTGGAAGAAGGACTGTCCCCTGAGGCCGTGCTATGGCTGTGGTCATCCAGGTCACCCCAGGAGCCGCTGCCCACAGGCTTTAAACGGAAACGGGTCGCGGGGACAGGCCGACCCCCGACCCCAGTAGAGCAGGGCCTAACCAGAGCTATGCCATCGTCACCCGGTCTCAAACGTTCCACGTTTGACCCACCTGAAACCACGAGGGATGGCAAGAACGAGGGCCTGGTTAGCATGGTTAGTGCAACTGTTAGCACTAGAAAGGAGGAGAGGGACATGAGGGCAAGCAGTAGCCCACCGGGGACCAAGGGTAGCAGACGCCATACCACAGGAGCTGTAGATCCTTCAATAGAACACAAACATTCCACGTTTGAGCAGCAAAAACCCATGCGAACCGTTATCGATAATGCGACCCAGACTACACCGGATAACCACACTGCTACCCAGACTAGTATAGGTGATCCACCCCGCGAAGTTGCTATATATATGGCAAGTAATGGACAACCGTGCCTAACCAGGCCTGTGAGCAGACCGCCATCCCCTGGACGTTCAACGTTCAATGAAGCATGCAGCTATAATAACAATGCGAACAATTTTAGCTCGGCTGACACCCTGAGAACCATAGTTTTAGCGACCGGGAAGACTTGGACAACCAGAGAGAAGCCAAAATCCCAACCTGATATGTATGCTCCATCGCCAGTATCCAAACGTTCAACGTTTGTGCACCATACTGGTACATGTGAGCAGCTTAATGAACCCCAGAACAGGCTGACCCTCAATGGATCCATATTAACCACCAAGGAGGGTCACACTCAGGTGGGGACTGAAGCGAACCAGATGCCTCCTCAGACCGAGCGTTCAACGGTCGACCATCCCAGGAGCGTTGATGAGAACCCACCAGCACCTAAAGTAAGGGGAAGTGAAAGGGGGGTTGGAACAGATACTGGGTGTGATCCGAAGACCGAAGACGCCCGGAGGGATGAGCGGGGTGCCGCAACAAATGATGTCAGCGACCCAGATAACACTCCTACCGTGTGTCAACTGAGCTCATTGTCCAAGTTTAAAGTACAAGTGGGTGTGGGCGGCCTGAAAGTAGATGCTGTGGTTGACACAGCAGCTGAGGTGACCATCATATCAACCGAGGTCTATACTGCCATGAAACACCCACCACAACGAGTGAGAGATGTCACCCTGCTGACAGCGGGGAAAGAACAATCCATGAAGGGATATATTGTAGGTCCATGTAACCTAAAGATAGGATCACATCGTTACAAAGAGTTTGTATACGTAGCACCAATAACACAGGATATGTTATTAGGATTTGACTTTCTCTACAGCCATGGGGCAGTATTGGACATGAGACAAGCTTCCCTGCTCATAAACGAAGAAACTATTCCACTAAATGTGGACATGTCTAAGCGTAATCCTTTAGTGGCTAGGGTCACCGTAGCCAAACGACAAGTTGTACCCCCAAACTCGGTCATGAAGGTGAGTTGTTATTTGAATCGTGAAATGTCCGAATACATGATCGAGTCCGAGAACAACACAAAAGTGTTAGTCCCCAAAACGGTGTATAGCGGTACCAGACAACCCGCGGTGTGTGTGATGAACATTACCGACAAGTACAGAGTCCTGAAAAAGGGGGACCAGATTGCAAAAGCGTTTCCTACGGACGGGGTCATTGAGCCGATTCCGGACGACGAGACTAGATCAGTGTTCAACACTGAATACCAGCACCCGGATGGTCCGCCGGACGAAACCAAGGGGATTCCAAAGCACCTAGAGGGGGCCATCGAGTCGTCAAAGCAACACCTGACAGAAGCACAGCAACGTAGTTTCGCCAGGTTGCTGTACGACTATCAAGATGTATTCGCCACAGATGAGTTTGACTTGGGAGACTTCACCGAGATAACTCACAGCATAGATACTGCAGCTGCACGGCCCATAAAGCAACGGATGAGACGGACACCCGCATGCTTTGTACAAGAAGAAGAAGCACATCTAAAGAAGATGTTGGAAGCTGGAGTCATACAGGAGTCCAACTCCGAGTGGGCGTCCGCTCCAGTTTTAATCAGAAAACGAGACGGATCTGTCCGGTGGTGCATAGACTATAGAGCCCTGAACAATGTGACTACCAAGGATGTTTTCCCACTACCATTAGTAGATGATTGCCTGGACACACTTGCTGGGAATCAGTGGTTTTCTAAACTAGATGGGAATTCGGCCTACTGGCAGGTGAAACTCGAGGATAAAGATAGGCACAAAACTGCGTTCATAACCAAATACGGATTATTTGAACATGTGAAGATGGGATTTGGGTTATGTAATGCCCCTGCCACCTATGCACGAGCCATGAACCTCGTTCTACGCGGTTTATGCTGGAAAACAGTTTTGGCCTTCTTAGACGACATCCTGGTCTTGGGGAGAACATTCGAACAGCACATGCATAACTTGACCGATGTTCTACACCGGTTTAGGAAGTTCCGCTTGAAGCTGAAACCCACAAAATGTCTTTTCTTTAGACATGAGGTCGAATTTCTAGGCCGGGTTGTAAATGGTGATAGTTTATCCATGACCAGGTCAGACATCAAAGTGGTAGAGGAGTGGCCCATACCGACATGTGCCAAAGATGTTCAGAGATTCCTCGGCCTTGCCAATTACCACCGCTCCTTTGTAAAAGATTTCGCAAATATAGCCGAACCGTTATTTAGGGTAGTGGGAAAAAATGGATTCCAGTGGGGAGAGGAACAGCAAGGCGCGTTCAACGCGCTGAAGCATGCTTTAACACATCCCCCAGTGCTAGCTCTACCAAACCAGACAGATGAGTTTATCATCGACACCGATGCCTCAAATCTGGCAATCGGTGCGGAGCTAATACAGGTACAAGATGGCGTTGAGAAAGTGATAGCCTATGGCAGCTATGCACTTACACCAGAACAACGTCGTTACTGTGTAACCCGCAAAGAGCTACTGGCGGTACTGAGATTTTGTCGACAATACCGTTACTATATTCTGGGCAGGCCGTTCGTTCTACGCACGGATCATGCCAGCTTAACTTGGCTCCTGAATTTTCGGGAACCACAAGGTCAACTCGCCCGATGGATGGAGGAATTGTCCCAATACAACATGATCCTCCGACACCGCGAGGGACGGAAACACACCAACGCGGACGCTCTGTCGCGGCTAATTACTAACGAAACTCCATGCGACACATTCTCACCAGCAGTGAAGCCGGAAAAACTACCATGTGGCGGTTGCAAATACTGCAAGCGGGCATATGACAACTGGGGCAGTTTTGTTGAAGAAGTGGATAACGCAGTACCCTTGGTGTCCATGGTTGATACATCATTGCAGATGGCTGAAGAGACGAGCAGTGGAAGTGAAGAAACAGTAAAGTACGAATCTCCTGGAGAGCCGTCCGAAGGGAGGACATTGCGTCCTCCGGAAGGGGTGGCATCAAGCCACCTGGAAGGGCCGTCCATTGGACGACCAGAAGGGAGAGCGATCTGCTCTCCGGAAGTGAGAACACATTCTCAGGAAGTGAGGACCTTAAGTCCTCAAGAAGGGTTGCCATCATGGCGACTGGAAGGGAAGGTCCCGTGCCTTCCGGAAGTGGGGATATTGCATCCCCAGGAAGTGCCGCTATCGCAGCGGCAAGACGGATCACAGGAGGAAGTACGGAAGACAGTGCAGAACACAGAGGAGTCAGCCGAAGTGATGCGTGCAACGTATCGACGACAAGTGCAGCTGAGGCACCAGACATTAGCCCCAGGGGAGCATTGTGGACTAGAGGAAGAAGTCCACTCCAGGAAGTCAGCGCCAGACGAGCATGGTAGTCCATCCGACACGGAGGAGCATGAAGCACTCCTACAGAAACCTTGGGACGTAGGGGGATCTAGTGATGAACCTTTGATTATGCCATGGGAAGAGGGAGGTTGTAGAATGGCCGGGGAACCAGTAGTGCATGTAGACTGCTCACTAAGGGATGGCAAAATTACCATTTTAGAATGTGGGTTAGGGCCAGAAGTCGCTGCTGTTGAAATTGAACAAGATCTACCATCCTGTTGGGGTTTCTCACTGGAGGAGTTACAAGAAGAACAGCTTAAAGATGACTCCCTCAAGTGGCTCATCAGATGGCTGAAAGATGACACAGTACCATCCACCAACGAGCTATTCGCAGCAAGTCCAGCCATCAAATACTACTGGTTAAACAAGGAGACCTTCAAGTTAGCGGACGGGGTACTACACATGATGCCAAAGGAATCCAGTGACCGACTTCTAGTCGTCCCCACTTCATTGCGAGAGAAGGTGCTGGAATTGAACCATGACATACCACTGGCCGGTCACCAGGGAATAGCACGGACCAAAAGTAAAGTAAAAGAAAAGTTCTTCTGGCATGGCCTATCCGACTCTGTCCACTACTATGTCACTACATGTTCAGCATGTAGTGCAAACAAGAAGTCCGATCGGTATGGGAAGTTTCCAATGACGGAATTCCATGCAGGCGCCCCGATGGAGCGGGTCCACATTGATTTTCTTGGTCCTTTACCAAAGACACCTCGAGGAAACGAGCACATTTTGATGATGGTGGACCAGTTCACCAAGTGGGTTGAGTGCATCCCATTGCCCTCACAAGTTGCGGAAGTGACGGCACGAGCAGCAGTAAACGAGTTCTTTGCGCGGTTCGGAATGCCGTTTCAACTTCATTCCGACCAGGGAAGAAACTTTGAAAGCAAGCTCTTTACCGCCGTATGTAAGGCCCTCCATATCCATAAGACCCGTACAACACCGTATCGACCATCTTCAAACGGCCAAGTGGAGCGGTATAACCGGACCTTGATGGATGCAGTACGCTGCTTTATAGGTAAGTCGCAAAATCAATGGGATGTCGAACTGCCTCAAATTGCCGGTGCCATACGAGCCTCAGTGAACCGTTCCACGGGTTTCACTGCGAATAAACTGATGCTAGGACGGGAGGTCAACATGCCGGCACACCTATTGTTTCCCCCTAGCCGACGTGATCCACCGGATGAAGACCCGGGAAGTTATGCGGCAGGGCTCGTCCACTCACTACACCAGGCTCATGACACAGCCCGAACGACATTAAAGACATCACTACGCCGGATGAAGCGGAACTATGACCTCCGAATCCTGCAGAGGACCTATGAGGAAGGTGATGTTGTTCATCTCCTTGATACAGCTGTCGTGAAGGGTAAATCGAAGAAGCTGAGTCCGCCGTGGAAGGGGCCAGGGATCATTGTCAAAAAGATATCCGCCTGCATTTACCGAGTTAAGCTTAAAAACTCGGTATTCACAACAAACCATGATCGTCTAAAACCATGTAGGGATCGGGTGTTGCCTGTGTGGATTAGAAAGTGGAAAGAGAGGGACAGGGAGGAAGATGTAGGGGAGGCAGATGACAAGCTGTATTGCAGTTGCAAGAAACCATGGGAGGGACGCTTTATGATTATGTGTGAATACTGCGATGAGTGGTTTCATGGGTCTTGTGTAAATGTGACAGCGTCTGATGCGTTAAACATCGACAAGTATCGGTGTGCGGGGTGCGCGCGAGGTAGGCCAACATCTGATTAATAATATTGTCAGTTCTACTGACAATTATTGGTGAACCAACAGCAGATCATCCATGTCCAACGTTATCAGTGCTGGTTCTACCCAGATGCAGTCTGCCCTTGGCCCATATCTTAAGTGTGGTATTTTCCCCTCCCTCACAGGATCATATCATGGACTTCGTGGACTTCACCAACGAAGAAACAGCGGCCGAACGGCAGATCCGCTCCATGAAGCTCATCCACGATGTAAAGTGGTGCCACCACAAGACAACCGCCAAGATGCTAGCAGCAGTCCTGGGGCAGGCACAACTAGCGAGGAAAAGAGAAGACAGGGCGTGGCTGAAGGAAGTGGCATATCAAGCAGAGAAGGAAGGATTCGCCACTGCGTCGTGGGTGGATGACAACCTCTGGAAGCAGAAGAGAAGAAAGAACAAAGAGGTCTACTCGCGGGCGTGTTACAAGGACGTCCGCGTCGGCAGCGACCCAGATGTTGTCGTCACCCGCTACAGCGAGGGGAGAGCGCCGTCCATCCCGGAGGACCTGGTGAATGTGGAGCCGAGGGACACAGAGACTAACTCCAATAGTGAACCCATCAGCGACATCCTTCTTGACACCTGCGAAGATGAGGAGCTGGACTACGAGGACGACATGGAAGTGGACCTCACAGTGGGGTATCCAGCTCCTCTGCCACCGGTGATAGAGGACCCGCCATCGGCCACCGCCCGGCGTTCAACGTCGAGGCAGTCACCACACCGCTCACCTTCGCCCACCCAGAGGTCGTCAGCCCGGTGTTCCACGTCGAGGCGCTCGCCATCACCGCCACACCGCTCACCGGCACGGCAACGCCACTCTCCGTCACCCACCCGGAAGTCCACCACCCGTCGTTTCAAGCCGCGGCACGTTTCACCGCCTCGGCGTCGTTCGACTGCACCGACCCCAAGAAACCCTGCGGTGTCCCATACTGGACGGCAACATTCAGGAAGTCGCCCGTCTTCGCGCTCGCCGGTGCAGACTATACGGTGTGTGACGCCACCCGCCAGATTCCCGCTGGCCTCAAGTTCAGAAGCGTCCCCGTCCAGGAAGCGACCCGCCTCACCCTGTTCAACAGGGCCGCAGCTGAAGCGCCACGACCACGCAGCGGGCCAGGGGAAGAGGAAGAAGGGCTGTCCCGTTCCGTGGTGTGCCGCGAAGTCCCGCTACCACTATCCAAAAGGGCACACCTACGCCGCCCACATTCCCACCACACTCCACATACGGGACTCGAGATTCGTCGTGGAAGACAGCATACCTGCCCTAGAGCACATCGCCTCATCCTGGGGACAACGAGACCTGCATGCCTTCATCTGTGTTTTAAACTCCACTGGCTGGTGCTCGGACCTAGGCGGATGGAAGATTCCCGACCCTACTCGAACTCCGGTGAGGGCTCTCAACCATCTCCTCGGATGTTCGGACTCCACCTACTCGTGCCTGCCCATCTCCAGTCCGGGCATGCTGTTGCACTGGGAGATACTACGAGAGCTGCTCGCCCGACTAACAGTGCAGCAGTACACCTCGCTGCAAGAATTCTTCAACTTTACGGACGAGGAGGTCCAGCAGAGGTTACCCCCACAGCCAGCGGATGCACAGGTCCTCCCACAACCGGAATACACTCCGCCGAGTCGAGTCGATGACAACGCCGATAGGAAGGATGATGACACAACGGTTCTCCCACATCTAGAATCCGCCCCACTGAGCCCGGCCCAGGACACCTCTGAGAAGGAGAATGAAGACGAGGACCCGGACAACTGGTTGGTCGTGGACGAGGCCTCCACTCTTCCCGCGGCGTACGACAGCCACTTCCATCTGGATCGGCTCCAGGAAGCCCTGGGCATGGGCGAAGACAGCACCCTGGATGCAATCCACGCTCGACTTCATCCGGTGGAAGCGTACGACGTCGACGTCACAGGATCCGTCGCCAACTTCTGTGACCCGACCACCTACCCCGACGCCCAGACGATCGCCAGCCTCCGAGAACAGGGTATCCGGAGTACCATCGGGATCCATCCCAAGCACGCTCGGTGGGTTACGTCGTCTGCCGTCGCGGCCCTCCAAGAGCTGATCCAACTACCAGATGTCGCCGGTGTAGGAGAAGTTGGCCTCGATCACTCGGTTCCTGACCACGAATGGCCCAGTCAGCACGAGCTTCTTCGAGACATATTACCCCACCTGGAGGCGCGCCACACGCTCGTGCTGCACGGTCGCGGGATGCAGGGGAGGAGTAGCGACGAAGTATATGCGGCCCTCCTGTACCAGTGCGTCGGCGTCGTCGACCCCAGCCAGCGGATCCACCTCCACTGTTTCACCGGGACAACGGTCAGCGTGCGGCAGTGGCTCCACGAATTTCCGAACACTTTCTTTGGGTTTACTGCCGGGGCCGCCCGTTTCCGTCCGGAACAGCAGGCAGCGGTCCATTACATCCCGCAGGACCATCTTCTCCTGGAGACCGACGCTCCATACTTCCCCACGTCTGGATATGTGCACTCGGCTCCCAGCTTCATGAAGGTCATAGCAGAAAGCGTAGCCCAGATCAGAGGGGAAGCGACCGAGGATCTCCTGCAGGCATCGGTGGAGAACGGCATCTGGCTGTACCGTCGTTAGCAGACGACGAGGAGGGTTTTCTTCTTTTTAATGGGCAAGTCGAGTGGGCAGTTGAAGGGCTATTTGTTTTTTTTGTGGTACGTTCGACGTATGCATTTTCAATTTATTGGTTATCCTTTCATGGGCAGAAGTTAAAAGGATGGAGGGGGAAGGTACATGTACACTGGTTTTTGGAAGCATCCGTTCCACGTATGTTCAAGGGGAAGGTGCATTTTCGGCCTATTTTGAAGGGAAGGGAGAAGTTTTTCTTGATTGGTATACGTTCGACGTATATCAGCATTTGTAGGAATTATTGGGGATATCACGGTTAGCCGTGCCCAATCTCATTAGTGTACATACCAGAAGGGATTGGGTCAATCTTTGTATGGCCCACCCCAGTCAAGTAGTTTTCTTTTTAGCAGTTTAGACTGTGGGTGAAGGGTGACTTACGTTCTACTTAGGTCATGGGTTACAGATGTACAAATTGTATAGGCCAGGGCGTTATTGCGGGCATTCCACATCTGTAATTGGATGTATATAATGTACAGTCTGTACACAGTTTCATTGGTCGGTAATTGAAATGACTGCAGGGAAGCCTGGACGTCATAATGCATTCAGTGTCACTAATCTTTTTTCCGGTTCTAGACGGGTTTCCAGTTATCCAGAGTGACACTCCTCTCCTTTCAGATAAAGTGGGGAGGAGTGTGGTGGGTGGGGTATTTGTCTGGTTACACCGGTTAATGGTGGTGCAAACGAGTCTGACCTAATTCAGTAAATTTGGGAAACCCGTCCAGCCGGAAGTTTGACAGGTCAGAGGTCAGCCTCCTTCTGATGTTGTATCCGGGCACCCGAGAGCATTTTTCCCGCCGTTTGGTACCACGTGACCGCGCACTCTCTCGTCTAGGCGCCATCTTAGAAGTGTGTTTACAATCAGGATTATTCAAGCAGGCGATTCATAACAAAAGACACCAGAGAAGCTACCAGTCGGTGAGTCAAGCTGAAATAGTCCACTAAACATACCCGCCCCAATGTCGAACGCTACAAATGGCGTCGTCGGCAGGGTTGTCATAAAAAGGCAAGATAAATCCTTGAATTTTCGTGTAGGCCCTGGAAGGAAGGCAGAGTAAAGGGGGCAGCAAGTTCAAGGTAGGGTCTGATTTTGACAATTTTAGCAAATGTAGCAGGGGAGATCGGGATGTTTAACGCATCTG
>JBEVXV010000228.1:14369-14735 GCA_040505915.1 Sedimenticola sp.
GAAATAAAAAAATCTACAATATCATTGGGGGCCCCCACGAGTCATTACTTCTGTACTTTGATTTTTCATTTACCACACAGCTTTGATACTGTTACACTGTGACACTGTAAGTGTAACGAAATGCGCCCCTCCTGAAAATGGGTATCTTTTTGTGATATATCTAGTTCAACGATAACAGTTTGCTCATTGAGTGGTGTTCACATCTTTATCAATGCCAGGCTTTACAGTTTGGAATTAGAAATGTGTGGGGGTGACAACCTTCGCGTACATTTGGACACATTCGCTTCTCTGTCGGGATGAAAAGACAACCTAACTGATATTCTTGCTCAAATAACAACAAACTGTAAAGCCTGGCATTGATAAAGA
>JBEVXV010000229.1:0-30840 GCA_040505915.1 Sedimenticola sp.
GGATAATCAGGACACCCATCACTTAAACAGCGCTAATCACCAACTGATGGGAACAGTAGTAGAAGTATTTTATTGTGTTGGATTATTAGTGGGTGCTGTTTGATCAGGCATAAAAAAAACGCCGGACGGACGGCGTTTTTTTTATCGGGCAGAGAGCGGTTGCTTAATTACAGAGAAGTAGCTCCAGCAGTGCCTTCTGTGCATGCATACGATTCTCCGCCTCATCCCAGACAACGCTGTCATCACGGTCGATCACTGAGGCGCTCACCTCTTCGCCGCGATGGGCGGGCAAGCAGTGCATGAACAGGGCGTCACTATTGGCTTGGGTCATCAGTGCATCATTTACCTGGTAGCCGGAAAATGCTTTGATGCGCTTCCCCTGCTCCTCTTCTTGGCCCATGCTCGCCCAGACATCGGTGACTATTAAGTCCGCACCCTCTGCGGCGGCTAATGGGTCGCGAACGATCTGGCAGCTGTCGCCTGCGGAGGCGAGAATGTCACTATCTGGATCATAGCCTTCGGGGCAGGCGATGGTCAGTGAGAAACCGAGCAGGCGGGCGGCGTTGATGTAGGAGTGCGACATGTTATTGCCGTCACCGACCCAGACTACTTTTTTGCCAGCAATTTCACCACGGTGCTCAAAGTAGGTCTGCATGTCCGCCAGCAGTTGGCAGGGGTGGAGTAGGTCGGTCAGGCCATTGATTACAGGCACTTGTGAGTGCTTGGCAAAACGCTCGACAGTGTCGTGGGCAAAGGTGCGGATCATGACCGCATCGACCATTCTGGACATTACCCGGGCGCTATCCTCTATCGGCTCACCGCGACCCAGCTGGGTATCGCGGGAGGAGAGGAAGATGGCGTGTCCACCCAGTTGCATCATACCGGTCTCAAAAGAGATACGGGTGCGGGTGGAGGATTTGTCGAAGACCATTCCCAAGGTGCGCCCCTTGAGCAGTTCGTGAGCTTCGCCTGCGTGAACCATCTGCTTGAGCTCGCTTGCCCTCGCGATCAGGGTGCGGAATTCACCCCCTGTCAGATCCAGCAGTGAAAGAAAGTGTCGTGGTAATCTATTGTTATTGGTCATCATGGATTCCCTACCTGCTCTATTGAGCCGTCGGTCAACCGATAAAGGTTTTAATTAGGGTGGAGAGTGTATCCACCAGTTGAGTAGCCTGGTCATCGTTCAGCGTCAGCGGTGGCAACAGCCGCACCGTTTTCTCGGCAGCAACATTGATCAGCAGGCCCTGCTCCAGGGCTTGGCCAACCAACTCACCGCAGGGGCGATCGAGTTCGATGCCGATCAACAATCCTTTGCCACGGATCTCTTCAACGCCGTCAACCCCGGAGAGAGCATCGGCAAAATCGGCGAGTAGTTTTGCGCCCAGGGTCTCTGCCCTTTCAGTTAGTTGCTCCTGCTCGATAGTTTCGATCACCGCCAGGGCGGCTGCGCAAGCCAGAGGATTACCACCAAAAGTGGAGCCGTGGTTACCGGGGGCGAAAGTCTCAGCCGCCGCCCCTCTCGCCAGACAGGCACCGATGGGCACACCATTGGCCAGCCCTTTTGCCAGTGACATCACATCAGGGAGTATGCCGTTGTGCTGGTGGGCAAACATCTTGCCGCTACGGCCCATGCCGGTCTGAATCTCATCCAGCATCAGCAGCCAGTCGTTGGCATCACACAGCGCTCGCAACTGGTTGAGGTAGTCATCCGCAGGCGTGTTGATGCCGCCCTCACCCTGGATCGGCTCTACCAGGATTGCCACTACGCTGCTGTTGTTCTCAGCGATGATACGGATGCTCTCGATATCGTTGTAGGGGGCACGGATAAAACCCTGTACCAGGGGTTCAAATCCGGCCTGGACCTTACGGTTGCCGGTGGCTGACAGGGTGGACAGGGTACGGCCGTGGAAACTGTTTTCCATGACAATGATAGCGGGCTTCTCTACTCCCCTGTTATGACCGTAGAGGCGGGCGATTTTAATCGCTGCCTCGTTGGCCTCGGCGCCGGAGTTGGCAAAAAAGGCCCGCTCCATACCGGAGAGGGCTATCAGCTTATCGCTCAGCTGCTCCTGCAGGGTGATGTTGTAGAGATTGGAGGTGTGGATCAACTCTCCTGCCTGACGGCAAAGCGCCTCCTTGACGGCGGGGTGGGCGTGACCGAGGCCGCAGACGGCGATGCCGGAGAGTGCGTCTAGGTAGCGCTTGCCGTGTTCGTCCCACAGCCAGGCACCTTCGCCGCGCTGGAAACTGACCGGCAGCCGCTGGTAGGTGGCCATCAATGTATCCGACATGTTCGATTCCCCGGGCACCTGTTCTGCCCCACAAAAAATGAAAAAGCAGCCCAACTACCTGTGGGCCGCCTTTGAAACAGCGAGAAAACAGATAATCATAATCTCGTGATTGTGTTGGTGCAAGCTGTTTTTTGTTCTGGCATGGTTTTACTTGGTTCCCTATAAAATGCAGTCATCGTAGTTAAGTAGGTTGGCCGTGTAACTATTCAGTACCGGGCTCCGATCTTAATTGGGGTGGTCTCTCGGACCGCGATGAAACAACGACCATAGTGCAACGATCCATCGCGCTTCGAGAAAGCGCTCCTACAGGGAAGTGAGGCATAAAATATGCCGACCCCAAACCCAGCTGAATAGTCACCTGGCTGCGAATTTGAAGAGCTATCTTATTATTGGGCGGCATCTAAAGTTGCGGTTTTTCCCTTTGCGGACTACTCTAGTAGCCGGAAGTCGGCCGGATGGTCGCTACCCCAATGGGGTGGAGGAAAGTCCGGGCTCCATAGGGCAGAGTGCCAGGTAACGCCTGGGAGGCGTGAGCCTACGGAAAGTGCCGCAGAAAATATACCGCCTACTCCTGTCATCTTCGGATGGCTGGACGGTAAGGGTGAAATGGTGTCGGTAAGAGCGCACCGCGCTGTCGGTAACGGCAGTGGCAGGGTAAACCCCACTCGGAGCAAGACCAAATAGGGGAGCAGGCAGCTTCGGCTGTAACGCGTGGTCCGCGCGGTTCCCGGGTAGGTTGCTTGAGGTGCATGGCGACGTGCATCCCAGATGAATGATCATTCTCGACAGAACCCGGCTTACAGGCCGACTTCCTCCCTCCCTTCCTAGGGTAATTATTTACTTTCTTTGTTCCTGTTAATCCCTTTTTATCTTGAGATATCACTTTAAGTAGATATTTTATCACTCTGTTTTATCGCATTTTATTTCTTCATCCCCTCTTTTACTTCCGCTTGTAACCCTCTGTCTTTTAAGGAAGTTTCCCCTGTGTCAGTGGTTTTGTTACCTTGACAAGGTGGTAAATTGCTACCTATTATGGAGGTAAGTGGGAAAAAGTGGTTTTTTAGGGAAATAACAATTAAGGGGAAAGTGTCTTTGTTTCGAGGTGCCAATAAACTCAACCTGGATGCCAAAGGGCGTCTGGCCATACCGACGCGGTATCGCGAACGGTTGCAGGAGTGTTGTGCCTCGGAATTGGTGGTGACCATAGACAAGGCTCACTGTTTGATGATCTACCCCTTGCCTGAGTGGCAGGTGATCGAGCGTAAGGTGATGAGTATGCCCTCCATGAACCCAGCTGCCCGTAATCTGCAGCGCCTGCTGGTTGGTAATGCTACCGAGGTGGTGATGGATGGTCAGGGACGGGTTCTGCTGCCACCTGTTCTAAGGAAGTTTGCCAGCCTGAAGAAGCAGGTGATGCTGGTGGGGCAGGTAAATCGCTTTGAGCTCTGGGATGAGGAGGAGTGGAATAAACTGATGGAGGTGGGTCTCGAGAGTCTTGATTCAGACCCGCAAAATCTCCCGGCTGATTTTAACACCCTCTCTTTTTAGCCATGGGAACCTCAAAAAAACATCTTCCGGTCCTCTTTAGTGAGGCGCTGGACGGCTTGGCCATTGACCCCTCGGGAACCTATATAGACGGCACATTTGGGCGGGGGGGGCATAGCGGAGCACTACTTGATGCGCTTGGTGATAAGGGTCGCCTGCTGGCGATAGATAAAGATCCGGAGGCGGTGGCTCATGGTCACAGCCTCTTCGGGAGTGATGACAGGTTTCAGATAGAGCAAGGCTCCTTTGCCATGCTGGAGCAGTTCGCAGATCAAGAGGGGCTAACCGGCAGGGTCAGCGGCGTACTGCTTGATCTTGGTGTTTCGTCACCTCAACTCGATACCCCGGAGAGGGGTTTTAGTTTTCTCAAGGATGGGCCGTTGGATATGCGTATGGACAATGCATCAGGTATCAGTGCCGCTCAGTGGCTCGCCGGGGCAGAGGTGAGCGATATTGCCCGGGTCCTTAAAGAGTATGGGGAGGAGCGTCATGCCAAGCGTATAGCGCGGGCAATCCATGAAGCGGGGCAGTTGGAGTCGATCGAGACTACCGCTCGTCTGGCGGAGATTGTTTCGGTGGCTAATCCCGCTTGGGAGAAGGGGAAGCATCCGGCAACCCGCGCCTTTCAGGGTATTCGGATCTTCATTAATAGCGAGCTGGATGATTTGATCTCATGCCTTGATCAATCACTGCAGGTGCTTGCGCCCGGTGGGCGTCTGGCGGTGATCAGTTTCCATTCGCTTGAGGACCGAATCGTTAAACGGTTTATGCGTGAGAGCGAGCGCGGTGACAACTTTCCTCCCGGCATTCCAGTAACTCATGAGCAGATGAACTCCAAGCTCAAGCGTATCGGTAAGGCGACAAAACCATCAGCGGAAGAGGTGGAGCGGAACCCACGGTCGCGCAGTGCGGTGCTGCGGGTGGCGGAGAGACTGGCATGAGTCGTCGGCAACTGGTGATTCTCATTATAGTGGCACTTACGCTGTTGCTGTCGGCTACAGGGGTGGTGTATGCGAAGTATGCGTCACGCAAAAATTTTGTTGAGTTACAACAGTTGCGTGCCGAGCGAGATCGGATTGATATCGAGTGGGGGCGGTTGCAACTGGAGCAGAGTACCTGGGCAACCCATGCGAGGGTTGATCGAATAGCAAGAGAACAGTTGAAGATGCACATTCCTCCAGCGGGTGATGTGATGGTAGTTAGGCCCTCAATGGTGACAGACGGCAATGGCAACAAGTGAGCAAAAAAAACGGCCGAATGCCCCTCCCAATGGGGAGCAGGTAAGCTTGCCAAGCTATCGTGCCCGGCGCTTGAGTCTGCTTCTCTTGCTGTCGCTCTCCGGCTTGCTTTTGATATGGGGGGCGGTGGAACGTCAGATCATCGAGACTGACTTTTTACAGAATGAGGGGCAGAGACGCCATCTGAGAGTGGTGGAGATTACTGCCGATAGAGGGATGATTACCGACCGTCAGGGCGAACCCCTGGCGATCAGTACGCCGGTGGATTCGGTGTGGGCCAACCCTCAGATCCTCTCCCTGGATCGGCGTGTGCTTGCGCCCCTGGCCAAATTGCTGGGGTGGGATCTGGATGAGCTGCGGCGGCAGTTGGCCCAGCGCAGCGGCCGCTCGTTTATCTATCTTAAACGCCGGGTCAACCCGGATCTGGCCGCTAAGGTGATGGCGCTGGTTGATCAGAAAGAGATAGCCGGAGTTGGACTACAGCGTGAGTATCGCCGCTACTACCCAAGTGGTGAGATGTTTGCTCATGTGGTCGGTTTTACCGGTATCGATGACCATGGTCTAGAGGGACTTGAGCTTGCCTATGAGAAGTGGCTGAAAGGGCGTTCGGGGAAGAAGCGGGTAATCCGTGATGGTCATGCCCGAGTGGTAAAGGATGTAGAGCAGATTCTGGAGCCACGCAAGGGTAACGATCTGGTATTGAGTCTTGACCGGCGGCTGCAGTACCTCGCCTACCGCGAGTTGATGGGTGCGGTTAAACAGAACAAGGCCAAATCCGGCTCGGCGGTGATTGTTGATGTCAAGACAGGTGAAGTGTTGGCGATGGTGAATCAGCCTGCCTACAACCCCAATGGCAATAAACGTGGTAAAACGGGCCGTTTTCGTAATCGTGCGGTGACGGATGTCTTTGAGCCGGGCTCGACAATGAAGCCTTTTACCATAGCGGCGGCACTTGAATCGGGTAAATACCAAGCGAATACGCTGATCGATACTTCGCCTGGAGTCTTTCGGGTGGGGCGTTATCCGGTGAAAGATATTCGTGATTACGGTGTAATTGATGTCTCCACCGTGATTAGTAAATCGAGCAATGTAGGGGTGAGCAAGATAGCGCTGAGTCTACCCAAGGATCAGTTGTGGGGCCTGTTTTCACAGTTGGGGTTCGGTGAACCTAGTTATACCGGTTTCCCCGGCGAAGCGGGAGGGCAGCTCCCACCCTATCAGCGTTGGGCAAAGATCGATCAAGCCACTCTTGCTTTTGGTTATGGTCTCTCAGTGACTCCCCTGCAACTGGCCGACGCCTACACAACTATCGCGGCGGACGGTATCAGGCGTCCGCTGTCATTGTTAAAGAGGAGTGAGCCAGCGGAAGAGAAGCGGGTGATGAGTGCGGCAACGGCCAAGTCGGTGCGCAAGATGATGGAGGCGGTGGTCTCGGTCAAGGGTACTGCCCCCCGTGCCGCCGTAGCCGGTTACCGTGTTGCAGGCAAGACAGGAACGGTGAAGAAGAGTATTGCGGGCGGCTACTCCGATGATCGCTACACCGCTGTATTTGCTGGCATGGCGCCAGCCAGTGATCCCCGTCTGGTGATGGTGGTGATGATTGATGAGCCCGGAGCGGGGAAATATTACGGCGGCCTAGTGGCGGCACCGGTCTTCGCCAAAGTGATGGCGGGCTCCTTGCGGCTGCTTAATGTGGCACCGGATGCTCCCGATGAGAGGGATCTGCGGGTGGCTGGGTTGGGAGGCCAATGATGACAGGGGAGAGCAAAACAGGGGTAATGCTTGGTGAACTACTGTCAGGTTGGCTGGTGGTCCCAGAGCGGGAGAACTGCTGGATCAAAAGCATAACCCAAGACAGCAGAACGGTACGGCAAGGGAGCCTGTTTCTGGCCTGCTCGGGTGGTAGTCATCATGGTCTTGATTTTTTCAACCAGGCGGTAGATGCCGGTGCGGTGGCAGTGGTTTGCGAGCCCGCTCTGGAGTGGCCGTTAGAGCGCATTGAGATGCTCACAGAGTCGCTGGAGATTCCGCTGCTGGTCGTTGATGGCTTGGGTATCAAGTTGAGCGCTCTGGCTGGGCGTTTTTATCATCATCCGAGCCAGAGTATGACCGTAGTCGGTGTGACGGGCACCAACGGCAAGACCAGCTGTGCGCAGTTTCTCGCCCGCGCCCTCTCGGACGATCGTCCCTGTGGTGTGATCGGCACCCTGGGTAACGGATTTCCAGACAGTATGGAGGATGCAACTCATACCACGCCTGATCCGGTACTGCTGCAGGCGCTACTGCATGCACTTTACGCTCAAGGTGCAAAGGCGGTGGCGATGGAGGTCTCCTCCCATGCGCTGGATCAGAGTCGGGTCGCTCACCTCAACTTTGATGTGGCGGTACTGACCAACCTGAGTCGTGATCACCTCGACTATCACGGCACACTGGCGGCCTACGGTGAGGCCAAGAAGCAGCTCTTCTATATGCCGGGCCTCGGTTGTGCGGTGATTAATCTGGATGACCCCTTTGGTCGGGAGCTACTCAATGAGTTGCCCACTGATATAAAGCGCGTGGGCTACGGCATCGGCAGTGCGGTGGCTGAGGGGGCCGACGTGGATTGCTGGGTTCAGGCACCGGCGATAGATTCCAGCAGTGAGGGGATGCGGATCACTATTGGGGGCAGCTGGGGTGAGGGAACGCTTAATACCCCACTGCTGGGACATTTTAATGTCAGCAATCTGTTGGCCGTGCTGGCGGTTTTGCTGCATCTGGATATCCCCTTGAATGAAGCACTTGAGCGGTTGGCCAAATTGCGCACAGTGCCTGGAAGAGTGGAGCGTTTTGGCGGTGGTGATAGACCACTGGTGGTGGTTGATTACGCCCATACCCCCAACGCCCTGGAGCATGTACTGATGGCGCTACGCGGCCACACTGAGCAACGTTTGATCTGCCTGTTTGGCTGTGGTGGTGATCGTGATCGCGGTAAACGGCCACTAATGGGGCGTGTGGCGGAGCGGCTCGCTGATCGGGTGATCGTCACCGACGACAACCCCCGTGGCGAGAACGGCGATCGCATTGTCGAGGAGATTCTGGCTGGAATGGAGCGGCCTGAACAGGTGCAGGTTATACGTAATCGCAAGCAATCGATTGCTCAGGCTATCGCCGAAGCGGAAGTGGGTGATCTGGTGTTGGTGGCGGGTAAAGGCCATGAGACCGTGCAGATTGTCGGTAGTGAAAAACACCCATTCAGTGATTGTGAGCAGGTAGTGGCGGCGCTGTCGGAGGTAAGGGGGTGATCGAATTCAGCTTCTCCCGTGCAGCAGAACAGCTGAGTGCTCGCCATCTTGGGCCGGAGAGTCACTTCTCTGCCGTCAGTACCGACAGCAGAACCCTCGCTGCCGGCGACCTGTTTGTCGCCCTGGAGGGTCCGAATTTTGATGGTCATAACTATCTTGAACTCGCGGCTCAGCATGGTGCCTCTGGTGCCATGGTGCAGCACGAGGTGGCGACCGGGCTGCCGCTATTGCAGGTCGATAGCACGTTAAAAGGGTTGGGGCGACTTGCCGCCCTGTGGCGACAGCGTGCTGGGGCCTCCCTGGTGGCTGTCACCGGCAGCAACGGCAAGACTACGGTGAAAGAGATGCTCGCCTCTATCCTGCGCTGTCGTGGTGAGGTGCGTGCTACCGAGGGGAATCTGAATAACGAGATAGGGTTGCCTCTGACCCTGCTGAGGTTGCAGGAGCAGCCCTATGCAGTGGTTGAGATGGGTGCCAATCATACCGGTGAGATCGACTATCTGAGTCGCATCGCCCAGCCTGATGTGGCGCTGCTGATCAACGCCGGCCGCGCTCATCTCGAAGGCTTCGGCTCTCTTGAGGGGGTGGCTCGTGCCAAGGGAGAGATCATTAACGGCTTGGCGGATAACGGCTGTTTCATCTTCAATGCCGACGACCGCTGGGCCGGTTTATGGCGACAGATGGCCGGGGAGCGGACTTATCGCACCTTCGGCACTGTTCAGTCTGCGGATGTCAGCAGCCCCGAAGAGGCGTGGGAGATCGTCTGGAGTGATGGAGGTTTTTTCAGCCGTTTTCCGGTCTCTACACCCGAGGGTGAGCTGCAGGTCAAACTCCCCATGGCAGGGCGTCACAACCGGATGAATGCACTTGCAGCGATAACGGCGGCCCAGGTGATGGGGGTGGATCTGTCGCAGATTTCATCCGGTCTGGAATCACTGCGACCGGTGAAAGGTAGGCTCTACCCGTTAGTCGGCAGCAATGGGATGCAACTGGTGGATGACAGCTACAACGCCAACCCGGACTCTGTCAGCGCCGCTATTGAAGTGTTGGCTACGGCCCCAGGTCGCCGTTTTCTGGTGCTGGGCGAGTTGGCTGAGATGGGTGCGGGTGGCGAACGCTTCTACCGCGAACTGGGTGAGTTAGCCCGCCGCTCAGGTATTGAGCACCTTTATGCTGTCGGCGCGGCGGTTGCCGCAGTCGATGCCTTTGGTAACGGTGGCTGCGGTTTTGCCGGGCGAGATGAATTGATTGAGGGGCTCCAACAGCGGCTGGAGCCGGAGGACTGCGTACTGGTGAAAGGTTCCAGACGTGCAGGCATGGAGCAGGTTATCAACAGATTCACTATGGGAACTGACTGACATGCTGGTCTATCTGGCGGACTATCTGACACAGTACAACAGTGGCTTCGGCGTCTTTCAATATCTGACGCTGCGGGCCATTCTTGGTGTGCTCACTGCGTTAATGATCTCCTTTATGGTGGGGCCGGTGATGATCCGGCGCCTAACTCACCATCAGATTGGCCAGTCAGTGCGTGACGATGGCCCCCAGAGCCATCTCTCAAAAGCGGGGACACCCACCATGGGTGGCGCACTGCTGCTGGTCGGGATCGCTGTCAGTACGCTCTTTTGGTCCGACCTTGGCAATCGCTATGTCTGGGTGGTGCTGATGGTGACCCTACTGTTTGGTGTTATCGGCTTTATCGATGATTACAAAAAGCTGGTGTTGCAGAATTCTAAAGGTCTGGCGGCGAAACATAAGTATCTGTGGCAGTCGATAGTGGGGCTGGGCGCGGCCTACCTGCTCTACACCACCGCCTCCACTCCGGCTGAGACCGAGTTGATGATCCCCTTCTTTAAGAATGCGGTGATTGACCTGGGCCCCTGGTACATCCTGCTTACTTACCTGGTCATCGTCGGCAGCAGTAATGCGGTCAACCTTACCGATGGACTCGATGGGTTGGCGATTATGCCGACGGTACTGGTGGCTGGCGCCCTCGGTATCTTTGCCTATGTGATGGGGCATTCGAAAATTGCCGGTTATCTGCTGATGCCCTATATCCCGGGTGTGGGTGAGATGGCGATCTTCTGCGGTGCCCTGGTGGGTTCAGGCCTGGGTTTTCTTTGGTTCAACGCCTATCCGGCTCAGGTCTTCATGGGTGATGTGGGTGCGCTGGCACTCGGTGCTGCTCTGGGCGTAGTGGCTGTTGTGGTACGCCAGGAGCTGGTTCTGGTGATTATGGGCGGTGTCTTCGTTATGGAGACGGTGTCGGTGATGCTGCAAGTCGCTTCATTCAAGCTTACCGGGAAACGTATTTTTCGCATGGCCCCCTTGCATCACCATTTTGAACTTAAGGGGTGGCCCGAACCGAGGGTTATTGTACGTTTTTGGATTATTACGGTGATTCTGGTACTGGTCGGGCTGGCCAGTCTCAAGATTCGTTGAAACAGACTTTTTTGTGGAGTGGGTGGTAGAGCAGATGCCGAAGAGAGAGAGAGATCAGGTGAAGACCTTGATTGTCGGTCTGGGTAAGACCGGGCTCTCTTGTGCGCGCTATTTTGCTGCCCGTGGAATCCCTGTTGCCATCACTGACAGTCGCGCTCAGCCACCGGGACTGGCGGAGTTGAAGAGTGAACTGCCAGATACCGCACTGTTTCTCGGGCAGTTCGATCAGCAGGTTTTTGAGGCGGCGGAGCAACTGGTGGTCAGCCCCGGTGTGGCGGTAGGCGAACCGCTGATCCAGGCGGCCATCGCACGTGGTGTTCCGGTGATCGGTGATATCGAACTGTTTGCCCGGGAGGTGACGGCACCGGTGGTGGCGATTACTGGCTCCAATGGCAAGAGTACCGTTACCACCCTGTTGGGAAAAATGGTGGAGAGCACCGGACTGCGAGTGGCGTTGGGTGGAAACCTTGGTGAGCCTGCACTCGATCTGCTCGATCCTGAGGTGGAGCTTTACATCCTGGAGCTCTCCAGTTTTCAGCTTGAGACCACCCACTCTCTGGCACCGGCGGTTTCGGTGGCCCTCAACGTGTCGGCGGATCACATGGATCGCTATGCCGATATCCACGCTTATGCCGAGACTAAGGCGAGTGTATACCGTCATGCGGTCGGTCGGGTGTTCAATCTTGATGATCCCCTGGTGATGGCGATGCGGCTCACTGAGGGTGAGGACCTTCTCTTTACCCTGGGCAGGCCCGCCACAGGAGCGTTCGGTATCGACCAGCGGGAGGGGGGTGACTGGCTCTGTCACGGTGAACAGGGCCTGTTAGCCGTCTCTGAGATGAAGATTCCGGGACGGCACAATATCGCCAACGCCCTGGCTGCACTGGCCATGGGCAGCCTGTTGAAATTGCCGATGCCAGCGATGCTGGCGGCACTGCAACAATTCCCCGGGCTACACCACCGAACGCAGTTTGTTGCCGAGTGTGAGGGTGTGCGCTGGTACAACGACTCCAAGGGAACCAATGTCGGTGCCTGTATCGCAGCGCTGGAAGGGTTGCACTCTGGCCGGGGTAGTGACCGCACGGTGCTGATTGCCGGTGGTGATGGTAAAGGTGCGGACTTCTCCCCCTTGGTCCCCGTGGTGGCTACCACGGCCCGGGCGGTGATTCTGATCGGCCGGGATGCCCCGCTAATCGCTCAAGCCCTGGCGGGTGGAGTCACTCTGCTCCATGCCGAGAGTATGGATGAGGCAGTAGGCCTTGCCGCCGAAGAGGCCGAGGAGGGTGACCGTGTGCTGCTCTCTCCCGCCTGTGCCAGCTTCGATATGTTCCGTGACTATCAGCAGCGGGGCGATCAGTTTATGGATGCGGTAAGGAGGCTTGTTCAATGATCCCGCAAGCCACTATCGGTGAGATCCGCGTGATGATGCCCGAGCTTGACTACCCACTGATTCTGGCGGCGGCAGCGCTGCTTGGACTGGGGGTGGTGATGGTGGCCTCCGCCTCACTGCACCGAATTAATGACGCCCCGTTTTATTATGTCAATCGACACCTGATTGCCATCACTATCGGCATCATCGCGGCGGCGGTGATCAGCCGGATACCGGTGGCCTACTGGGAGCGCTCGGGAACGCTACTCTATCTTGTCGGTCTGCTGCTGCTGATTCTGGTGCTGGTGCCGGGCTTGGGCAGAACTGCCAATGGCGCTACCCGTTGGATTCCTGTGGGGTCGTTCAATATTCAGAGTTCCGAGTTTATGAAGCTGTTTCTGGTGATCTATATCGCCGGATACCTGGAGCGGCGGCGGCTTGAGGTCTCCCAGAGCATCTGGGGTTTTATTAAACCGATGCTGCTGCTGTTGGTCGCCTGCTCTTTAATTATGGTTCAGCCCGATTTCGGTACTACCACGGTACTGCTTGCCACGGCGATGGGGCTGCTGTTTCTCGGTGGCGTTCCCCTGTGGCAATTTGCCTTATTGATATCGGCGACCACAGCGGTACTGGCGGGTCTGGTGTTCTTCTCTCCCTATCGCCTGGAGCGGGTGACTACCTTCCTCGACCCCTGGGCTGATGTCGAGGGCGCAGGATATCAGCTGGCGCAGGCACTGATCGCCTTTGGTCGCGGTGAGTGGTTTGGCGTTGGGCTGGGTAATGGCATCCAGAAACAGTTTTATCTGCCAGAAGCGCACACCGATTTTCTAATGGCTGTAATTGGTGAAGAGTTTGGGCTGATTGGCACCCTGGTGGTCATTCTGATGTTTGCCATCATCGTCTGGCGAGCGTTTCGTATCGGCGCGTTGGCTGAGAAGCAGGGGCGGCGCTTTGCCTCACTGGTTGCCCAGGGGTTCGGCCTCTGGCTCGGCATGCAGGCATTTATCAATATTGGCGTTAATGTCGGTCTGCTGCCGACCAAGGGTTTGACTCTGCCCCTGATGAGCTATGGCGGCAATAGCATTATCGTGGCCTGTGTGGTGATCGCCATGCTGCTGCGCATCGACTATGAACTGCGCGGTGAGGTGGATGGGAAGAGCGGGGGTAAGCAATGGCACTCCGCATAATGGTGATGGCCGGAGGAACCGGAGGCCATGTTTTCCCCGCCCTGGCGGTTGCAGATGAACTCGCAAGCCGAGGTATTGAAGTGTGCTGGCTCGGTGTTCCCAACAGCTTTGAGTCCCGCGTGGTACCGGAGCATGGCTACCCCATCGAGTGGATCAATATCGCGGGGCTTCGTGGTAATGGGGTGATGGGCTGGTTGGTTGCGCCGCTAAAGCTGCTCCATGCCATGTATCAGGCCTTCACTGCGCTCCGTCGCCGCCGTCCGGCCCTGGTGTTGGGTCTGGGTGGTTTTGTCACCGGACCGGGAGGCGTGGTTGCCTGGCTGATGGGTATTCCTCTGGTAATCCATGAGCAGAACGCCTGCCCTGGGCTGACCAATCGCCTGTTGGCACACATAGCCCGCAGGGTGCTTGAGGCGTTCCCCGCGAGCTTTGACAAGCGTCAGACCGAAGTGACCGGCAACCCGGTACGTGCTGATATCGCCGCAATAGAGGCACCGGCAAGCCGCCTAAGTGGGCGCAGTGGCCAGTTGAGGCTGTTGGTGCTGGGAGGTTCCCAGGGAGCCCAAGCCCTGAATGAGTCGGTACCGGCAGCGCTGGCGCTGATTGATGGAGAGCTGCGTCCTCAAGTGCGCCACCAGGCGGGGCGGGATAAAGATGAGGTCACAAGAAGAAGCTACGACGCGTTGGGGGTAGAGGCCGAAGTGTCTGCATTTGTCACCGATATGAGGGAGGCCTATAGCTGGGCCGATCTGGTGGTATGCCGGGCAGGGGCACTGACTATTGCCGAGCTGGCCGCCGCCGGTGTAGGGGCCATTCTGGTGCCCTATCCCCATGCGGTGGATGACCATCAGACGCGCAATGGTAGCTACCTTACAGAGGCGGGTGCCGCACTGCTGATAGCGCAAAAGTTGATAACACCTGAGCTTCTCGCTGATACCTTGATACGGCTGAGTGAGAAGAGAGAGGAAGTGATGAAGATGGCGGTTACTGCGCGCTCACTGGCGCTACCTAATGCGACCCAGCGGGTGGCTGATATCTGTCAGGAGGTCGCAGGTCAATGAGCCAGCATGAGCGCAAACAACATCGGCCAACACCTGATGCTATGGGGCGTATGCGCCATATCCACTTTGTCGGCATCGGCGGTGTCGGAATGAATGGTATCGCCCAGGTGATGCTCAATCTCGATTACCGGGTCTCGGGTTCGGATCTGAAAGCGGGTGCGGCCACCCAGCGACTTGCTGATCAGGGAGCGAAGATTTTTATAGGGCATGGAGAGGAGAATATTGCCGGTGCCGATGCGGTGGTGATCTCCAGTGCGGTAAAAGATGACAATCCGGAGGTCGTGGCGGCTCACGCTGCACGCATTCCGGTGGTGCCACGGGCTGAGATGCTGGCGGAGCTGATGCGTTTTCTCTACGGCATTGCCGTGGCGGGCACTCATGGCAAGACCACCACCACCAGTTTGATCGCCAGCCTCTTGACCGAGGGTGGCCTTGATCCCACCTTTGTGATCGGCGGGCGTCTCAATGCTGCTGGTACCTACGCTCGGCTTGGTAAGGGCGCGTATCTGGTGGCAGAGGCGGATGAGAGCGATGCCTCATTTCTCTATCTGCAGCCGATGATGGCGGTGGTGACCAATGTCGACGCCGACCATATGAGTACCTACGGTGGAGATTTTCAGCGCCTGCGTGGCACCTTTGTCGAGTTCCTCCATCACCTCCCCTTCTACGGTTTGGCGGTGCTCTGCATAGATGACGATGAGGTACGCAGCCTGCTGCCAGAGATATCTCGCACCGTGATCACCTATGGCTTTGCAGAGGATGCTGATCTACGCGCAGAGAATCTTCGCCAGGAGGGGCTGCGTACGCATTTCCGGGTGTCACCGGCAGAGGGTGAGAGTTTTGATGTCACCCTGAATATGCCAGGACGCCACAATGCGCTCAATGCCCTTGCCGCGATAGCCGTGGCCCTGGAGTTGGGTGTCGATCAGTTATCGATACAGCGCTCCCTGATCGGATTTGGCGGAATTGGGCGGCGCTTTCAGGCGGCCGAGTGCCAACTGCCGGATGGCCGCAATATCATGCTGGTAGATGATTACGCTCACCACCCACGGGAGGTCGCCGCCACCCTCGATGCGGTAGCAGAAGGCTGGCCCGGACGGCGTGTGGTGCTGGCATTCCAACCCCACCGCTATAGCCGGACCCAGGAGCAGTTTGAAGATTTCGCACAGGTGCTGTCGCGACCGGATGTGTTGCTGCTCGGTGAGGTATTCGCGGCGGGAGAGAAACCGATTGCAGGGGCTGACAGCCGCGCGCTGAGCCGTGCCATCCGGTTGCGTGGGCAGGTCGACCCGATATTTGTCGAACCTATTTCAGAGCTGCCGGAGGTGTTGTCGGGAGTGGTATGTGAGGGTGACATCGTACTGACTCTTGGTGCCGGTGATATCGGTCAGATCGGCAGCGGTCTGGCCACGAGATTGAGTGGCAAGGGGGAGGCGTGATGAAGCATCAGCCAGTCAGACATCTTCACATGGGGTGTGGTGAGCCACTCTCGGCACCGGCATCCCTACGGACCCTGATCAAGAAGAGTCAGCGCTCGACCAATAAAAAAGTGGAGCCGCGGACGGAACTGATACACCCACTAAAGGAGAAGCGGCGTTGATGGCTGCGATGGAAACCACCCTCCTGCGAGGTGAGATGCGCCATGACGAGCCCCTCTCTCTTCATACCAGCTGGCGCGTTGGCGGGCCAGCACGTCGTTTCTATCGGCCTGCTGACAGTAGTGATCTGCTGCTGTTTCTGACCACTCTGGATCTTGATGAGCCGCTGTTTTGGCTTGGGCTCGGTAGCAATCTGCTGGTGAGAGATGGCGGTTTTGCTGGCACGGTTATAGCCGTTCAGGGGCGTCTGGAAGGCATCAGCATGGAGGGCGAGTCGGTGTTGCGAGTGGAGGCCGGTCTCTCCTGTGCCTCGGTTGCCCGCTTCGCTTCCCGTCAGGGACTCACTGGCGCAGAGTTTCTCGCCGGTATACCCGGCACTATGGGGGGGGCGCTGGCGATGAATGCGGGTGCCTTCGGCGGTGAGACTTGGCAGCAGGTAGAGACAGTCGAGACAGTGGATCGTTGTGGTGTGGTGCGACAGCGCCAACCTGAGGAGTTTGAGGTCGGGTATCGCTATGTCAAAGGTCCTGACGATGAGTGGTTTCTTGCCGCCCGATTGAGACTTGAGCGAGGTGATAGCACTTCAGCCCAGCAAAGCGTACGTCAACTACTGGCTGAGCGGGCTGAGAAACAGCCTATTGGGCTGCCTAGTTGTGGTTCAGTCTTCAGAAATCCTCCGGGGGATTACGCCGCCCGCCTGATCGAGGCGGCAGATCTGAAAGGGGTGGCTATTGGCGCTGCCAGGGTATCGATGAAGCACGCCAACTTCATTATTAATGAGGGCGGGGCCCGGGCTTCAGAGATTGAGCAGCTAATCGAAATGGTACGTCAAAAGGTGTTTGTAAACAGCGGTATCGAGTTACAGCTAGAGGTACATATTGTCGGCTTAGGGGAGTCCGGGAGATGAGTGTGGCAGCAACAGATTTTGGTCGGGTGGCGGTGCTGATGGGAGGGCGTTCCGCAGAGCGGGAGGTCTCACTCATCAGTGGGCAATCGGTGCTTGAGGGACTGTTGCGTTGCGGTATCGATGCCCATGGTGTGGATGCGCAGACGGAGGTACTGAAACAGCTGCAGGAGGGCGAATATGATCGCGCCTTTATCGTCCTTCATGGCCGTGGGGGTGAGGATGGCGTGATTCAGGGGGCGCTGGAGACACTCGCTATGCCCTATACCGGCAGCGGTGTGGCGGCATCCTCTCTGGGAATGGATAAGTATCGTTGCAAATTGTTGTGGCAGGGGCTGGGTTTGCCAACAGCACCCTTTGTCATGATCGCCGCAGAAGAGGATCTGGAGCAGGCAGCGGCCCTCGGTTTTCCCCTGATGGTGAAGCCGTCCCGTGAAGGCTCCAGTATCGGAATGGCGCGGGTGGAGAGCGAGGGTGAGCTACGCAGTGCTTGGCGTGGAGCCGCTGGATTTGATAGCGAGGTAATGGCCGAGAGCTGGTTGCCCGGGCCGGAATATACCGCCGTTATCATTGCTGACGAGGTGCTGCCACTGATCCGGGTGGAGACACCTAATCTGTTCTACGACTATGAGGCCAAGTATCACACAGATACAACACTCTACCATCTGCCCTGCGGGCTGGAAGCGAGTCAGGAAGAGGCACTTGCCGAGCTTGCATTGAGCGCATTTCGTGCCGTTGGCGCGGAGGGTTGGGGGCGGGTGGATCTGCTTATGAGTGATGATGGTTCGCCCCATCTGCTGGAGGTGAACACGGTGCCGGGAATGACCAGCCACAGTCTGGTGCCGATGGCGGCAAAGGCCAGGGGTATAGATTTTGATCAGCTGGTGTGGCGAATTCTGGCGACAACACTGGACACAAAGAGATGAGGGGACGCACAGCAAAAAAGGGCAGCGAAAAGAGCTGCGAGCGGGTGCCACTGTGGAAGCGGCTGGGTAGCTGGACGCTTGCTTTGGTGCTGTTTGCCGCCATGGGGGCAGGCGCCGTGTGGGGCACTGCGGTGTTGCAGGACCCCTCGGTACTGCCGCTGAAAGTGGTACGAATCGATGGTGACTTCAAGCACCTTAAGCGTAGTGATCTTGAACATATCATCGGCGGTGTGATGCAGGGCAACTTCTTTACCGTCGATCTCGAAGCGGTGCGTGATGCGGCGCTCTCACTACCCTGGGTTGAGCAGGTGACGGTGAGGCGTATCTGGCCTGGAACGTTGAAATTGTGGGTGGACGAACAGACCCCCCTGGGCCGCTGGGGAGAGCAGCGTCTGGTTAATTATCACGGGGTAGTGTTTAGGCCGAAACCGGAAGAGATTCCCTTGGGGCTGCCGCAGCTCTCGGGTGCGGATGAAGATGCAGGCGAGGTGGTGGCGCGCTATCTGGAAATGGTGCAACAGATCTCCACTCTACCACTGACGATTGAACGTGCAGGCATGGATGACCGCAGGTCCTGGACACTGACCTTCGATCAGGGGTTGATAGTGCATCTAGGAAGCCGTCAACGGGAGAAACGTATGGCTCAGTTTGTGCGGCTCTATCATCAACTTGCGGCAATGGATGGTAAGCAATTGAAAGTGATGGATCTCAGGTACACCAATGGTGTTGCAGTGCGTTGGGAGAACGATGATAAAGATGAGGGACTCAAAACAACCGATTCAGCAGCTGGTAATCAGTTTGGGCTGATACTTGATGATGCCGGGGGGCAGGTTTAAATGACCAAGCAGCTGGAGAAAAATCTTATTGTCGGACTCGATATCGGCACCTCAAAAGTTGTGGCCATCGTCGGTGAGGTGATGGCCGATGAGGCGATTGAGATTATCGGTATCGGCTCTCACCCATCGCGGGGGCTGAAGAAAGGTGTGGTGATCAACATCGAATCTACCGTGCAGTCGATACAGCGGGCGGTGGAGGAGGCTGAGCTGATGGCCGGTTGTGAGATCCATTCGGTCCACGCCGGTATCGCCGGTAGTCACATTCGTAGCCTCAACTCCCACGGCATAGTTGCGATTAAAGATCGGGAAGTGATGCATGGCGATGTTGAGCGAGTGATCGATGCAGCGCGGGCGGTGGCGATTCCAGCAGATCAGAAAATACTGCATATCCTGCCTCAGGAATTCATTATCGATGAGCAGGAGGGGATCAGGGAGCCGGTGGGTATGTCCGGTGTACGTCTCGAGGCACGGGTTCATATGGTGACCGGTGCGGTGAGTGCGGCCCAGAACATCGTCAAGTGTATCCGTCGCTGTGGTCTCGAAGTTGACGATCTGATTTTGGAGCAGCTCAGCTCCAGCTACTCCGTTCTGAGTGAGGATGAGAAAGAGCTGGGTGTCTGTCTGGTCGATATCGGAGGGGGTACCACCGATATCGCGGTCTTTACCGAAGGCTCAATACGGCATACCGCAGTGATCCCGATAGCGGGTGATCAGGTGACTAATGATATTGCGGTGGCGCTGCGCACGCCTACCCAGCATGCCGAAGAGATCAAGATTAAGTATGCCTGTGCGCTGACCCAGTTGGCGGCAGGTGACGAGACGATTGAAGTTCCCAGTATTGGTGACCGACCACCGCGTCGGCTTGCGCGCCAGACTTTGGCAGAGGTTGTTGAGCCGCGCTACGAAGAGTTGTTGGGTTTGGTTCAGGCAGAGTTGCGGCGCAGTGGCTTTGAAGATTTGATTGCCGGCGGTGTAGTGATGACGGGTGGCAGTTCGAAGATGGAGGGGCTTATCGAGTTGGCGGAAGAGGTGTTCCATATGCCGGTTCGTCTCGGTCTCCCGCAGTATGTGACAGGGCTGGTTGATGTGGTGCGTAACCCGATCTACTCCACGGGTGTCGGCCTGCTGCTGTTTGGGAGGCAGAATCAGAACGGCAAGCTCCATGACATGCCCAACAGGGGCGGGTTTAAGGCGGTATTTGAGAGAATGAAGAGTTGGTTTCAGGGTAATTTCTAGATGTTTTTGAAACGTTTTATTTCAGGTGGTTGGGCTAACGCCCGGTTGATGAGGAGAGTGGCAAATGACTTTTGAGTTGATGGATGCATACAGTCAGAACGCGGTGATCAAAGTAGTCGGTGTCGGCGGTGGTGGTGGAAATGCCATTCACCATATGTTGAATGCCAATATCGAAGGTGTCGATTTTATCTGCGCCAACACAGATGCCCAGGCACTGCGTAACAGTGAGGTGCGTACCCTGCTGCAGTTGGGTACTAATGTCACCAAAGGGCTTGGTGCTGGCGCTGATCCACAGATTGGGCGTGATGCAGCACTGGAAGATAAAGAGAGGATTCAGGAAGCGCTACAAGGTGCGGATATGGTCTTTATTACCGCTGGCATGGGGGGTGGTACCGGTACCGGTGCGGCGCCGGTAGTTGCTGAGGTCGCTCGCGACCTGGGTATTCTCACCGTCGCCGTGGTCACCAAGCCGTTCCCTTTCGAAGGCGTAAAGCGGATGAAGGTGGCGGACCAGGGGATTAAAGAGTTGGGTCAGTATGTAGACTCACTGATCACTATTCCCAATGAGAAGCTACTAGCGGTGCTGGGCCGGGATATGAGCCTGCTCAATGCTTTCAAGGCGGCTAATGATGTGCTTCAGGGCGCGGTTCAGGGTATTGCCGAGTTGATTACCCGCCCCGGATTGATCAACGTCGACTTTGCCGATGTGCGTACAGTGATGGCGGAGATGGGAGTCGCTATGATGGGTTCCGGTAGCGCCAAGGGTGAAAACCGTGCGCGGGAGGCAGCGGAAGAGGCGATTCGCAGTCCGCTGCTGGAAGATGTCAACCTATCCGGTGCCAAAGGTATCCTGGTTAACATCACGGCAGGCCTGGATCTCTCCATTGGTGAGTTTGACGAGGTTGGCAGTACAGTGAAAGATTTCGCATGTGATGATGCCACGGTTGTCGTTGGCACAGTAATCGATTCTGAGATGAGTGATGAGTTGCGTGTGACTGTGGTTGCCACCGGTCTGGGTGAGTTGGGTGAAGCGCTTAATCAGCCCGCTTTGGAAGAGGCCGTGCCGGTTCGCCTGATCAATGCAGATGTAGTTCAGCCAAATGCAGAGGATTATCGCACTATGGATAGCCCTACCGTGGTGCGCAAGGGTCGTCAAGCAGCTCAATCCTTTATAGATTCTGCTCAGGAGCAGAATATGGACTACCTGGATATTCCTGCGTTTCTTCGTCGGCAGGCTGATTGAGGGAGTGGTGGAGAGAGGAAATAACTTGAAATAGAGAGGTAAAACTGTTAAATATTCGGGAATACCCTAGGCTTGTTATGGGGTGTCGCCCTGTCAGATTGGCTTGCCAAGCTTGTGGATAGGGCATTTGTGGGGTTTTGTTGATCTTCTGGGTGCGTCAGTATGGCGCCTTGTGGGATGTGTGTTACTATTTTGGCCGGTAAATAAAACCGGATAGGGACAGTTTGGGGGGTTACTTATAAAATGATACGCCAGCGTACGCTCAAAAACGTAATACGTGCTACTGGAGTGGGGTTGCACACCGGGGAAAAGGTCTATTTAACCTTGCGACCTGCGGCAGTCAATACCGGCATTATTTTTTGCCGGACCGACCTGGAAGAACCGGTTGAGATAGCCGCATGCCCCGATAATGTGGGTGACACGCAACTCTCAACCACTCTGGAGCAGGATGGAGTTAAGATCTCAACAGTTGAGCATCTGCTCTCTGCCTTTGCTGGCCTCGGTATCGATAACGCTTACGTTGATGTGAGTGCTGCTGAAGTACCCATTATGGACGGTAGTGCGGGTCCGTTTGTCTTCCTTATCCAATCAGCGGGAGTCGAGGAGCAGAATGCGGCCAAGCGTTTTATTCGTATTAAGCGTAAATTGGTAGTAGAAGAGGGGGATAAACACGCCGCCTTTGAGCCATTCGATGGCTTTAAAGTCTCTTTCGGTATCGATTTTGAACACCCCGCATTTGTTGATCGCTCCAAATCAGCCACTATCGATTTTTCATCGACCTCTTTTGTCAAAGAGGTGAGTCGTGCCCGTACTTTTGGTTTCCTCCGTGACATCGAGATGTTGCGTGAACGTGAGCTGGCCCTCGGTGGCAGCATGGACAATGCGATTGTTGTCGATGACTACCGGGTGCTCAACGAGGATGGGCTGCGTTACGAGGATGAGTTTGTAAAACACAAAATTCTTGATGCGATAGGTGATCTCTACCTCTTGGGCCATAGCCTGATTGGCGCCTTCAGTGGCCACAAATCCGGCCATTCCCTCAATAACCGCCTGTTGAAAGCGCTTCTCGCTGATGCGGATGCCTGGGAAGAGGTGACGTTTGAAGAGGAAGGAGTGGGGGTGCCCATCTCGTATATGAAGCCGGTGCAGGCTATCTGAAATTAGTGTAACTATTTAGCTGGGTTTGGGGCAGGGCATATTTTATGCCGCACTTCCCTGTAGGAGCGCTTTCTCGAAGCGCGATGGATAGTTGCACCAGGGTGGTTGTTTCATCGCGGTTCGAGAGATCACTCCTAGGAGCTTGTCCGAGAATAGGATCGGCTCCTAGCAAGTAAGGCCGGTGCCTGTTACTGAATAGTTACCAAATTAGTTTTGTTACCGCTGTTTGCAGTGTTGAGCCAACCGTTTCATAGCCGCCTGGAGTTCCGGGTCGTCGATGGTCTCCGCTGTTTCGACAATAAGGGAGGCGCTGTCCGCAGAGAGCCGCCTTAGTTGCTGGCTTTTTATATCTCTGGGACGTTTAGGGGTAAGCAGTACTCTGATAGCGATTCGCTCCACTGCTAGACCGCTTTTATTGAGTTTTGCGGTGAGATCACCGGTGATAAAGCGGATTCGGCCCGCCCAGGCGGATGAGTCGGCATAGATCAGCAGCCGTGAGGTGTTTTTCACTACCCCTACGCAGTGCTCACGGAGCGATTCAGGCAGCATCAAACGCACCTGTTGCAGCATCTGCAACTGCTCACGGGAGCGCAAGAGCAGCGCTGGAATGGCGCTGCCACTATTGAGACACTCAGCGAGGGAGCGCAGACTTTTTTTCATTATTAGCGGCACATTAGAAGTTTAAACAGACAACTTATGAAGATTATACTCCTATCCAAACTCTGCAGGCACTCTGGTAGTCGCCCGCTGTCGCTCACCACGCTGATAGTGGTACTTGTTCTCCTCTTTGCCGGTGCAACCAGTGGTGGCATCTGGGCCGGTTATCAGATGGGTGTTGACGTTGCTGTTGCGCCGTTACATGGAGAGAGTGGTGAAGACTCATTAAGAGTAATGCTGGCGGCGCAGAAAGTGGAGCTTGTTGATACGCGCAGGCAGAGTCAGGAGCACCTGGATGCCTTGGCGCTGCGCCTTGGGCAGATGCAGTCAAATATTCTACGTATCGACGCCCTCGGCGAGCGGCTGGCAGAAGAGGGCGGGCTGGATGTAATGGAATTTAGCTTTGGTCAGGAGCCGGGTCAGGGGGGCATGGATCCAGCAGAACTGGCGCAGTCGGTTGAGCTGTCAGAGTTGCTTGTGGATATGGAGCGACTTTCGCGCAGCATTGATGATCGTGCCCACAAGCTGGAGCTGATGGAGGGGCTGATCTTCAATAATGGAGTTCACCAAGATCTCAAACCGTCTGGGCGGCCGGTAGAAAAAGGTTGGATTTCGTCTGGTTATGGCTACAGAAAAGACCCCTTCAACGGTAAAAAGGCGTTCCATAAGGGTGTCGATGTAGCGGGTAAAAGTGATTCAAATATTATCGCGGTGGCGGCTGGTGTAGTCACCTGGGCTGGTGAGAAGAGTAACTACGGTAGTCTTGTGGAGGTCCGTCATGCGGATGGTTATGTGACGCGTTATGGCCATAACAGCAAAGTGCTTGTGAAGATTGGTGAGCTGGTTACCAAGGGTCAGGTGATCGCCACTATGGGTTCCAGTGGCCGCTCCACCGGCCCCCATGTCCACTTTGAGATTGCCCGCAATGGCCAGAGAATTAATCCCACAAAATACCTTCGCGCCAAGTAGCCGGTCGGCGGCGCAAATGCCGCCAACGCGCCTGCATTGAAGGCGAATTTGTTGTATCATTCCCCGCAAAGAATCGCCACCTGCTCGACGGGATACCCCCCCGCGCAGAAGTATGAGTGAAGGGGTACTCTGTTTCCGTTTCTGCACCTTGAAGATGGCAATATACAACCCTATATTGTCTGGCAGGGCGCTCATATTATTTACTCATCCACTAGGGAATATACATTTTCATGCTCAGTAAGATTATCAAGAAGATCTTTGGCAGTCGCAATGATCGTATGGTCAAGCGCATGATGAATGATGTCACCAAGATGAATGAGCTGGAGGTCGCACTTCAGGCACTTACAGACGATGAGCTGAATGCCAGAACCGCGATGTTCAGGGAGCGGCTTGAGAGTGGTGAACTGCTTAATGATCTACTCTTTGAAGCCTTTGCCACTGTCCGGGAGGCGAGTGTGCGCACACTGGGCATGCGCCATTTTGACACCCAGATGATCGGTGGCATGGTGCTTAATCAGGGCAAGATTGCCGAGATGCGCACCGGTGAGGGCAAAACCCTGGTGGCGACACTCGCCGTCTATTTGAATGCGCTGCCTAGCAAGGGCGTTCATGTTGTCACCGTGAACGACTATCTGGCCCGGCGAGATGCCGAGTGGATGAGCAAGATCTACCACTTTCTGGGGCTCAGTGTCGGTGTTATTCAGTCCACGGGTGGGCAGGGGCCTGATGACGGCTCCTTTATCTACGATCCGGCTCACGATGGTTCATCCGACGGCTACCTGCATCTAAGACCGGCGGCCAGGCAGGAAGCTTACGCCTGTGATATCACCTACGGTACCAACAATGAGTTTGGATTCGATTACCTGCGCGACAATATGGCCTTCAGTGCCGACCAGCGCGTCCAGCGCGATAAATTCTTTGCGGTGGTCGATGAGGTTGATTCAATCCTTATCGATGAGGCACGTACCCCTCTGATCATCTCCGGACCAGCGGAAGGTAATACCGACCTCTATATCCAGATTAACCAGATAATTCCAGCCCTGGAGCAGCAGGACCCAATTGAGGATGAAGAGGGTAAACCTGACTTTGGGCCGGGTCACTTCTCGGTGGATGAGAAGGCAAAGCAGGTCTTTCTCAGTGAGGATGGACACCAGTATGTAGAAGATAAGCTGACAGAGCTTGGTCTTCTTGGGGAGGGGGCGAGCCTCTACGACTCCAACAATATTATGCTGATGCACCATGTGACTGCCGCCTTACGGGCTCATGCGCTTTTTCAGCGCAATGTCGACTACATCGTGCGTGATGGTCAGATTATTATTGTCGATGAGTTCACCGGGCGTACCATGTCTGGCCGCCGCTGGTCCGATGGCCTGCATCAGGCAGTTGAGGCTAAAGAGGGAGCGCCGATCCAGAAGGAGAATCAGACCCTGGCGTCGGTCACCTTCCAGAACTATTTTCGCCTCTACAATAAGCTCTCTGGCATGACCGGTACTGCCGATACCGAGGCGCCGGAGTTTCTGCAGATCTACGGTCTTGAGGTGGTGGTGATACCCACCAACCAGGATATGATCCGCCTGGATCTGGGGGATCTGGTCTATCTTACCGAGGGGGAGAAGTACCAGGCGATCGTCGGAGATATAGGTGATTGCATTGAGCGGGGACAACCGGTACTGGTGGGTACCGCCTCCATCGAGACCTCTGAACTAATCTCAGACCTGCTTGATAAAGAGGGTGTAACGCATAAGATTCTCAACGCCAAGCACCATGAGCATGAGGCCACTATTATTGCCGAGGCGGGGCGACCTGGTGGGGTGACTATTGCCACCAACATGGCTGGCCGTGGTACCGATATTGTGCTCGGTGGTAATCCTGAAATGGAGATCACTGATCTGGGAGAAAACCCCGATAGAGCGACAGTGGAGAAGATTCGTAGTGAGTGGAAAGTGCGGCACCAGCAGGTAATTGATGCCGGTGGCCTCCATGTGACAGGCACCGAGCGTCATGAATCACGCCGTGTCGACAACCAGTTGCGCGGTCGCTCTGGTCGACAGGGCGATCCGGGCTCTACCCGCTTCTATCTATCGCTGGAAGATAGCCTGATGCGGATTTTTGCCTCTGACCGAGTTTCGGCGATTATGTCCAAACTGGGTATGGAGCAGGGTGAAGCGATCGAGCACCCCTGGGTCACCAAGGCGATTGCCAACGCTCAGAAGAAGGTAGAGGGGCGCAACTTCGATATTCGTAAGCAGTTGCTGGACTACGATGATGTTGCCAATGATCAACGTAAGGTGGTGTACGAGCAGCGTGATGGGTTGATGGACTCGGATGATGTCTCCAGCTCGATTGATGCACTCCGTAATGACGTGGTCAATGACTTGATCAGCAGCCATATCCCCCCTGAGAGCCTTGATGAGCAGTGGGATGTTGCCGGTCTTACCCAGGCGTTGCACGAAGAGTATGACCTTAACTATCCACTGCAGCAGTGGCTGGATGAGGATAAAGAGCTCCACGAAGAGACCTTGCGTAAACGGATCATCGCAGAGATGGATACCACCTATGTAGCCAAGGAGGTGTTGGCTGGGGCAGAAAACCTGCGCATGTATGAGAAGGCGGTGATGCTGCAGATCCTCGACTCTCACTGGAAAGAGCATCTGGCTGCGATGGACTATCTTCGTCAGGGCATTCACCTCCGTGGGTACGCTCAGAAGAATCCCAAGCAGGAGTATAAGCGCGAGGCGTTCGAGATGTTCTCCGATATGCTGGATGGTATTAAGCACGAGGTGGTCTCAGTGTTGACCAAAGTGCAGATTCAGCCCCAGGAGGAGATTCATATCCCCCAGCCAGAGCAGGACAGCGGTGAGTTTAATTTTCAGCATGAGGCGTTTGAAGGCTTTGACAAAGAGGCGGCAGCTACGGCTGCTGATGAGGAAGAGCATAAGCCTTTTGTCCGTTCTGATCGTAAAGTAGGGCGTAACGAACCCTGCCCTTGCGGCTCGGGTAAAAAATACAAGCAGTGCCATGGGAAGTTGCTGTAGCGGGGTCTATAACCACAGACTCTCACAACATGGTAGGAGCGACTTCAGTCGCGATGGGATTTGGTGCAATATCAAGCTTTGGTAACACGCCGGTCGCGACTGAAGTCGCTCCTACAGTGGCAGGATGAACTTTTAGGAGCAGCGTTAATGCCACTCTCCTTTTCTGTCCACCTTACCCCCCACCTTTTCTACTCTTCATAGTGAGTTGATCAATGGAAGATAATCCAACCATTTTTCCCGTCTCCGGCATCCGCCTGGGATCCGCCGCCGCAGGCATCAAGTACTCTGATCGTAATGATCTGGTAGTCATCGAACTGGCCGAGGGGAGCCGCTGCGCGGCAGTATTTACCCGTAACGCCTTCTGTGCTGCGCCGGTAGTGGTAGCCAAAGAGCACCTTGCCACAACCAACCCTCACTATCTGCTGATCAACTCCGGCAACGCCAACGCTGGTACCGGTGCCGATGGCCTGCGCACAGCCCGTGAGTCGTGCAAGTCTCTGGCTGCCGCCAGGGGGTGTGCCATCAATCAGATTCTTCCTTTCTCTACCGGTGTTATCGGTGAGCCGCTGCCCGCCAATCGCATTGCCGAGGCAATTCCAGAGGCTTTGAGTTCGCTTAGTGAGTTGGGTTGGAGTGAGGCGGCAAGGAGCATTATGACCACCGACACGGTGGCCAAGTTGAGCAGCCGTCAGTTGCTGATCGGTGGTGAGAGGGTGACGGTTACCGGTATGGCCAAGGGCTCAGGTATGATCCGTCCCGACATGGCGACCATGCTCGCCTATGTGGCCACCGATGCAGCGGTAGAGAGTGAGTTGTTGCGGTGTTGCCTTGAGCAAGCGGTGGCCCCTTCATTTAATTCGATTACCGTCGATGGTGACACCTCTACTAATGATGCCTGTGTGCTGATGGCTTCAGGCCAGAGTGGCTGCTCAGCTATCAATGATCCTGACGGTGAGGCGTATGGACTGCTCTGTGATGGAGTTCGTGAAGTCTGTATGGAGCTGGCGCGGTCGATTGTAAAGGATGGTGAGGGCGCGACCAAGTTGGTCGAAGTGTCGGTGATCGGGGCGGCTGATCTGGAAGAGGCGCGGGATGTCGCCTATACCATTGCCCACTCACCCCTGGTAAAAACGGCGGTATTTGCTTCAGATCCTAACTGGGGACGAATCCTTGCGGCAGTCGGTCGTGCCGGTTTGAAAGCGTTGGATATCGATGCTATTCGTATTCTGCTGGATGATCTCTGTATCGTCCGGGATGGTGGTCGGGCGCCAGAGTATACTGAAGCTGGCGGTCAGGCAGTGATGGACCGTGATGAGTTTACCATCACGGTCGAGCTCAATAGGGGGGCCGTTTCAACGCGTGTGCTAACCTGTGATCTCTCCTACGACTATGTAAAGATCAACGCCGAGTATCGAACCTGATTGCCGCTGGATGCTGAGATGACGGTTGAAGTCGCTGTAGCGGTTATAGAGGATGAGCAGGGGCGGTTACTGCTCAGCAGGCGTCAGGAAGATGCCCATCAAGGTGGGCTGTGGGAGTTTCCCGGAGGTAAGCTTGAGCCCGGGGAGAGTCTTACCCAGGCGCTAAAGCGGGAGATCCATGAGGAGCTGGGAATCGAGGTGGTTACTCACCAGCCTCTAATCCGAACCACCCATCACTATGGCGACCGCACGGTTACTCTCGATGTTCATCGTGTCAGCCGTTTTACCGGTCAACCGCAAGGTCTGGAGGGGCAACCGCTGGCCTGGGTAGCCCTTGCGGATATCGCTGACTACCCGTTGCCAGCGGCAGACTACCCTATTGTCACCGCACTCTCCCTGCCCTCGACCTATCTGATCACCGGGGAGGATGCGTTGCAACAGGAGCAGTTTCTGGCGCGCCTAGACACCGCATTGAAACAGGGGTGTAAGCTGGTTCAGTTACGGGCACCGGGGTTGGATGAGGAGGCCTACCAGACGTTGGCGCTCTCTGCCGTCTCTCACTGTGGTGACCATGGCGCACGGCTGCTACTGAACTCGCCGCCGGAGTGGGTGGCTGGGGTTGGTGCTGCCGGTGTTCATCTTAACAGCAGGCGGCTGATGGCGCTAAAGAAGCGACCTTTGCCGGAGGAGTATCTGGTGGCAGCCTCTTGCCACAACCGGGAAGAGCTGCAGCGGGCTGAATCGATCACGGTAGACTTTGCCGTACTTTCGCCGGTAATGGTAACGGCCAGCCACCCAGAGGCTCACCCTATAGGCTGGCAAGGGTTCAGTGAGATGATCAAGGGCGTTTCAGTGCCGGTCTATGCCCTGGGAGGGATGGGGCCGGGGATGATTTCACAGGCTCAAAATGCCGGTGGGCAGGGGATCGCCGCTATTAGGGAGCTTTGGCTTCCAACATCAGGGCTGGTTAGTGGATGCTGTCGTCATCCGGTGGCATGAAAAGGTGTGTCGATTCATTTCCTGGAATACTGTGTTTCTCATCGATCCAGTCACCCAGGTCGATCAATCGGCAGCGCTCACTACAGAAAGGGCGTGAGGGTGATCTATTGTCCCATTCGAACGACTCTCTACAGGTGGGGCAGGTAACGCGAAGTACTCTATCTTTCGTCATGTCTAGAGGATGCAGCAGTTGAGGTAGAAGGGAAGATCTGCCTTGGTTTGACCGGGGCGTTCACTCTCTGAGACCTCCATAAAGCGTACTGAAAATCGGTGTTTTCCGCCGCTTATCTCGGCAAATAATCGGCTCTCGCACGGCAGTCCCACACGGATAAGTTGTGCGGGTGTCTGTGAGTTGAGATTGCGCTGAAAAAAACCGGCCTCAGCCTGCTCTGTAGTAGGCCGGGTGCTGCCACGTATCAGCGAGAGGATCAGTGTCACCGCCGACTCCACAGGCCCCAGCGTACCGATCCACTCCTGTAGCTGGGCTTGGCGCAGCTCATATGGCTGCTCTAACCAGTAGTGGTAAAGAGGAAGATCAAAGGTGCAGTTGCCACCGGGGATGCTACTGCGCTGCATGATGCTCTTCAGGAACTCATTGTTACGCAGTGAATAGCCGAGTTGCCCGCTGATGGCGTGAATCTCCTCCGTAATCAGTTTGAGCTCGTCAAGTATCTGCTGCAGGCGATCAGTATCCACCCCCTGGCTCATATCTATACCCTGCAGCTTTTTCTGGTGCCTTTTCAGCTCTTTAATGAGATCAGTTTTTATATCGGCACGGGAAAAGATGCTCGCCATGTCGAGTAGGCTGGAGATCGCCGCTCTGCTGGCCCAGATTTCGTGACAAGGAGCGTGATAGGCCACCTCACAAAACAGATGCTCCAGGCGCAGGAGCGTCCTGACTCTCTCGTTGAGAGGGTGTTCATAAATAATAGTGTCTGAGGAGTCGGAGCTCATGATGGGTACAATGGCATTCTTTGTTAAGCGTTAGGTCGGTAGCTGCTATCCGCGTTAGCCTGACTTGCCATTGTCGTATATTTCACCACCCTAGGTAAATAGCCCTTGTCGAGAAATAGGTGAATTTATCACAGCAGGTTGCCGGTCGTTTTACGAGTTTAAAGTTTATCGGTGCTTATGAGGGGCCATTTGCTGGTACTGTTTATGAAGATCTTCCACCCGGTTGTATAACGCGGCCATCGAACCGGAGTTGTCGATAACATCATCAGTCACTGCTAGCCGCTCTTCTCTGCTGCTCTGCGCCTTGAGAATGGCCACGGCCTGATCATGGTCAATACCATCTCTTTGGATGATCCGTTTAATTTGGAGGATCTTGGGGCAGTCCACAAGCAGTACCCTATCCACGCTATGTTTCTGTCTACTTTCGACTAACAGAGGGATGGAGAAGATGGCGTAAGGCGCTGTTAATTCTGATAACTGCTGCTGCATC
>JBEVXV010000230.1:0-12103 GCA_040505915.1 Sedimenticola sp.
GCCATTGAGGAGATTACCGCCACCCATCTGCTACCAATCTTCCAGGTCCAGACCGAGAGCATACTGTTTGAGTTCAGCGGCCTGATTCGCTCTCTTCAGAGCTTGATCAGTCAGATGGAGACATCACAAAGTTCTTTCCAGGAACTGGCTGCTGAGATGCAGGGCTCTCAAAGCGCCTTCGAAGAGCTGGAAACCCATATCGGGTCCGCTCTGAAAAATGTCTACGAAACCAGCATACACCCCATAACCGATGAGATGACAGAGATCAAACACCTGCTCAAGTCCGGCTTCCGCTTACCTGAAGACAAATGATTTCCGAAGGCAGCTTTATAGACCTGCGGCTTAATCGCCAAGAGGGACAGAACCAAGAGAGTTTCTGGCCCTCCTTTACTGACATCATGACGGTAGTTGTGATGATCTTTATGATCAGTATGGTGGTACTGCTACAGCGCAATATCGAACTGGTAAATCAACTCCGCGCTACCATGGAGGCAGAGCGTGCCGCCATCGAACTGGCGCGCTCTACCGGTGAAGAGAAGGAGGATTTGGCTCTACGTCTTATTGGCGCTGAAAATGAGCTCTCAATGGTGCGCGTGCGGCTGATGCAGATGGAGGAGCAGCGTCAGAAACAGGTAACGACCATTGGCAGCCAGTCAGATAGTATTACCCAGTTGCAGGCGGCAATGGAGAATCTGGAACTGCGTCAAAAACAGCTGACTGCAGAGAAATTTTCTCTCGAGCAGAAGCTGAAAAGGGCCAACACTACCATCGCCTCCCAGCAACAGAACCTCGATACATTGCAGAAAAATCTTGAGTCAACCCAGCAACAGCTGGCCAGCTCACAGCAGCAGCTCGAAAGCTCACAGCAGCAGCTTGAAAACTCACAACAGCAGCTAGAAAGCTCACAACAGCAGCTCGAAAGCTCTCAGCAGCAGTTAGCCAACACCCAGCAACAGCTACGTAACTATCAGCAGCAGCTGGCCATGCTCCAGGCTGACCTGAGTAACATCGAGGGCGAACGCGATAACGCCGAACAGCAACTTAGCAGCATCCAGAGTCGTATTAGTGAACAATCTCTTGAACTTGCTGAGGCAAGAAATCAGGGGCAACGCTCCGTGCGCAAACTGAGTATGCTCAAGGGCGACTACGATACACTCAGAGTCAAATACAATAAGCTGGTTCGCCCCGCACGCACGCCCCAGGGTCACTACCAGATATCTGTTCGTTACAGCAAGTCACAAGCGGGGGAACTACGGATCGAGTATCAAACCGAGGAGTTGCAGGGATATCGTAAGGTTACGCAGGCAAATCTTGAAAAACATCTCGATCAGCTGAAAAATGAGAAGAGCAACGGACTCTATATCAAGTTAATCTTCCCGGAGAAGAGCGGCCTCAGCTATGCTGAAGCCTGGGACTTCCAGTCCCGACTCAACGGCAAGTATGACTACTACTATCAGGAAGGCGGATCGGCAGCCATACCCCTTCCGGATGTTCAAGGGCAGTAAGGCTGGATGAGCAGCGGCTGCATCCATATCTCCGCCACTCAATCTGATCGCTACAGCGCTTAAAATAACCGAAAAATCGAATCCAGCCCGCCGATGCTGGATTATCGCTTGGTCGATTTTACCGCCACCTTGTCGCGCAGATAGACAGGTAGCGCCATCTCCGCCGATACCAGTTCATTAGCGGCAACACACGCCGCCCCTAACAGAGCTACATCATGAGCACTACAAAAAAGTGCGGGTAGTACCCGCTTGAGACGATCACCTAGATGCACCTCCAACTGCTGTCGATAGCTTCCCCAGCCACTACCGACACCGCACCAGTCATCATCGGGAGGCGGGGATACTTTGCCAGGGTCGGCGACCTGATCAGGCACTAGCGCATTTACCAGTCCCGCCGCACCCACCTCGTACACACCCCAGTAGACCTCTTGCATCCTGGCATCATAGGCCGCCAAGAGACGTTCCTCTCCCGCCTCTCGATAACAGCGTTGAGCGAGCGCGGCAAGAGTAGAGACAGGAGCTACCGGAAGATCCGCTGCAAAGGCGATCCCCTGGATGACTCCAGTGGCGATACGAACACCCGTAAAGGAGCCCGGCCCCCGGCCAAATGCCACCGCATCCAGTGCTGAAAGAGGTAACTCAGCCACCGCCAATAACTCATCGACCATCGATAAAATCAGTTCACTGTGGCCACGGGGCTGTACCCGGTAACGCTCTGTCACTTCACCGTCTACCAGTAGCGCCGCTGAGCAGGCTTCTGTGGCGGTCTCTATCGCAAGTAATTTCATAGCAGGATTGTATCTCCAGCCGTCTACTGTGCGTACTATTATTTAGCTTCCGTTGAAAAAAAAAGATCCCATGGGAAAATATGCTGCGGATTTGACTACACTACTCGTATGTTATCAATATTCAGGATCCAATATGTATTTTGGAAAGCAGCTTACGACTCCAGCCTCCCCGGATGAAGCTCAGGAAGAGGAACGGCTACTCAAACAGCGTCATAATTTAATCTACTACCTAAAGGTATGGGACCTTCGTGAAGAGCGGCTGCTCGGGCACATGATTAACCTCAATACTGATGGCCTGATGTTAGTCAGCAATCAACCGATCGATACAGATCGCGAGTTTGAGCTGGAGATTCGCAGGGATGACCCCGATGAGCAAGAGATGAATATTCGCTTTAACGCCTGTAGCCGCTGGGCGGGACGAGATACGAACCCCGCTTTGCACAATACCGGGTTTCAGCTGATCCAGCCCAGCGAGGAGGTCATTGCCGAAATTCAGGAATTGATCCGGGAGTACACTTTTGGTTAGTGCTCGCCAGAAAAGGAACGCAGAGAACACAGAGTAGCGCAGAGGTCATAGAAAAAACCCCTATTTTCGTAGCAGAACTTCTCTCTTTAGCGCTTAGCTAAAAAAACGCTCTACATCGGCAATGTCACGGGTGCGGGCCATCGCGGGCATACTGGCAAGAAAGGTGTGTCCGTAACTTTTTTTCAACAGACGTGGATCACAGATCACTAATACACCACGATCCCTGCCGTCCCGGATCAGTCTCCCAGCGCCCTGTTTCAAGGCGATGGCTGCCTGGGGTACCTGGAACTCCATAAAGGGATTACCGCCCTGCTTTCTCAGTGCATCGATACGAGCCTGCAACACTGGATCACCCGGTGAAGCGAAAGGCAGTTTGTCGATAATCACACAGGAGAGTGCCTCACCACGCACATCGACCCCTTCCCAGAAACTGGCGGTACCCAGCAGCACCGCGTTACCGAGGCGGCGAAATTGATCCAGCAGTTCTCCTTTGGGAGCTGTCCCCTGGACCAGCAGAGGGTAGTCGATACGTGTCTCCAGTATCTCTGCCGCTTGCCGCAAGGCACGGTGACTGGTAAAGAGTAGGAAGGCGCGCCCCCGGCTCGCTTGCAGCACTGGCACAGCGACATCCACCACCGACTGGGTATAGTCGAAAGAGCGCGGTTCCGGCAGTCCCTTGGGGACAAACCAGAGGGCTTGATTGGGATAGTCGAAGGGGCTGTCCCACTGTGCCGATTTCGCCTCATCCAATCCCAACTGGCGCTTAAAGTGACTGAAACTCTCACCCACCGCCAGGGTGGCCGAAGTAAATATCCAGCAGCCTGGGTGAGATTTCATCTGAGCGTTGAAGAGTCCAGATATATCGAGAGGGGTGCGATTGAGGCGGAAGGTTTGACGGAAAGTCTCAAACCAGCGGATGTCACTACTCTTATCGCCCGCCGTATTGTTGTACTCAGTGAGATCATGAACCAGAGAAGAGCAACGTCCGAGGCAACTATCAAGCCCCTTACCTCGCCCCTCCACCGCTTCCAACAGCGTTCCCAGCTCAGCCAGCGCATCGGTCACCTGATTGAGTGCGGAGACCATCGCCGGGTTCTGCATCACCTCTTTCCAGGCACCCCGGCGCAGATCAATACCAAATACTAGACGAAGATCCCGTACCGCCTTCTCCAAAACCAGTACTTGCTGTGGAATCGCCTCTAAATCTCCCGCCTCCCGCTGGTACTCCACCTGAGTATCCCGCACCAACTCCATCAGTTGACGGCCACTCACACTGCTGCCAAAAAAGTTACCCGCGATCTCAGGTAGTTGATGTGCCTCATCGATGATAAATGAATCAGCGGAGGGAAGCAGCTCACCGAAGCCCCCCTCTTTCAAGGCAAAATCGGCACACAACAGATAGTGATTGATAACCACCAGATCCGCCTCCTGAGCTCGCCGCCTCGCCTCTACCAGATGACACTCGCTGTGGGAGGGGCACTCCTGGCCAAGACAGTTCTCGGTAGTCGAGGTGATCAGTGGCCAGATTCTAGATCCCTCCGGCACATCGCTCAGCTCGGCAATATCACCGCTGCGGGTACGCCCCGCCCAGCGCTGGGCCTGCATCAGATGATCAACAGCCTCCCGAGAGTTAAGCCGACCTTCAAGCAGTGCACCCTCCATTCGGTGAACACAGAGATAGTTGGCGCGCCCCTTCAGCAGCGCTATATCAACAGGTATCGCCAGGACATCACGCACCATCGGGAGGTCTCGATGAAAAAGCTGATCCTGGAGATTCTTGGTGCCGGTGGAGATGATCACTTTCTGGCCGGCAAGCAGCGCGGGGACGAGATAGGCAAATGTTTTTCCTGTGCCGGTACCCGCCTCGGTGACCAGCGTCTCGCCCTGCTCCATCGCCTCCATCACCATGGTGGCCATCGCCTCCTGTTGTGGGCGGTAGGCAAACCCCTCAACACGATCGGCAAGCAGTCCTTCGGGGCCCAATATTTCAGAGATCTCGGGCATCAACTGGCCTGATTATCCCAGACTTCGGGCTCCAGCCCTGCCTCTCTCGTCCACGCAAGGCGACCAATAATCTTGAAACGGGCAATCGAGAGAGCACCCCGCTTGATGCGGCTGCTGCTCGATTTTGCCATATACTCCAGCAACTCATCACGCTCGACCTCATAAATCTCATAGGGTTCATACTCCTCGTCCATGAGGACCAGCACCACTGCATCCCAGGGCTGATCAACCTTGATCTGGCCCAGCCGCTGACCCGATTTGGTCTCATCGAAGATGGTACGACTCTTGATCTGGATACGGAGGCCATCCCGTGCCGGATCGACAGCATCATAGCCACCGCCCCCCCCCTCTACCGGTTCCAGCTCGAGTAGGCGAATAGCATCATGGGTGGCAATTTCACTACTGATACCGGGCAGGGGCTTACCCATCGTCCGCCGATATTCAGCTGCAAGTTGCCGAGCCTGACTGATTAACGCTTCAGCCGCATAGACGCCCATTCTGTCGAATCTCCTAAACTTTCTGTAGGTTCACGATTGTATAGCAAAAAAATCGTGGATTCCTCATCAGTGGCTTGTTGTCAGGTAACTATTCAGCTATACCTAATTTTGTGGCTATTTTCACCAGGGGTTCGGTGTCGATTGCACCAGGATGGGGGAAATACACCTTTTTACGACGCAAAGTTTCCGCTCCCTGCTCACGCATCTTACCTATGTCTATGTAAGCAATCGACTCCGACCCCAAACCCCGCCGAATAGTTACCAACTTCGTTCAATAAAAAAGCATCCTGGCCTTGCGCTCAGCCACACGCGCCCCGGCTTCATCACCCTTCGCCCGCCGGGCCTTGGCAATCAACTGCCAGTTGTCTCGTTTCAGTTCCCTGTCGGCACCCGCCAGTGCTTTTGATTTCATGGCTAAATCGTTAGCCAGGGTGATCCTGTTTTGGGCCAGACGAAGTTGGGCCAGGCGATACCAGAGGTGGGCATTTCGCGGTTCAATGCCCAAGGCCCGTTCCATTGTTGCAACAGCCCCTTGGAGGTTGCCCGCTGCCTCCTGCTGCCTCGCAGTAGCTATTAGCGAGGCAACGGCGCTGCTGTGAACCGGTCGGGCGCTTATGGGCGCCGGTGACTCATAGGCACGCAGTACCACTCCACTACTCTCCCGCACCTCTGCCGGAGTCACAACTTCAGACGGTGCTGTCACCGTTGTGACTCCTGACTCGGTAACCGGTGCGGGCCGCCTTTGCATTGTCCCTACACAACCGGCCAACAGCAGAATGAGGCAGAGAGACCCTCCGCTCTTGACCCAAACCAAGGGCGTAAAATATTCAGCCGCTATGTACCACTCTCTCTTGGGAATATAGGTCACTCAAAAAAACTCCGAAAAAAACGTTCAACACGGCCCCCACCCTGACCAATGCAGGCGGAGCGGGCCCTGGGTGCCGACCCTTCAATAAAGGGGAAACGGCGGGCCGCACCACACGACTCATCCGCAAGAAAACCGGAGGCCGGGTCAACCCATACCGTCTCAATCGAATCTGGCTTCAATAACTCAAGAGGGGCCGCCTCAAGCTGCTTCATCATATCACCCCAAACCTGTAATGCACCCTTCGATCCACTCAGGCCGGCTGGGCGATTATCATCCCGACCCAGCCATACCACTGCCACCCGATCACCACTAAAACCGGCAAACCAGCTGTCACGTAGATCGTCCGTCGTTCCTGTTTTACCCGCAATATTGAGATTAGGATCAAGGTAGGAGGAGAGCCCACGCCCGGTACCGTTGCGGATTACCTCCTGGAGATTCCGATTGAGTAGATAGACTGGCCCCGCAGGTGCTGCCTGGCGTACCGTTAGAGGATAACGCTGCAGTGGCTCCCCATCGCTTGACTGCACTGCACGGATAGCCCGCAACGGCGAGTAGAACCCCCCTGCGGCAAATCCCTGATAGAGCTGAGCCACCTCCAGTGGTGACAGCGACAGCGAACCCAGTAGCATCGCCGGGACAGGCGTTATCGGTCGACCTATCCCCATCTGGTGCAGCAGGTCAGCCACCCGATCGAGACCAATATCCAACCCCAGGCGCACAGTCGATAGATTGTATGACTTTGCCAACGCCTGATGCAGTGGCACTAAGCCGTGAGATCTCTTATCGTAATTTTCAGGGCGCCATAGCACACCGCCAGCTCTCTTCAAAGTCAGCGGGGCATCATCCAAAGGCGTAAGCAAGGTATAGCGCTCAGGCTGCATCAGCGCTGCCAGATAGACCGCAGGTTTAACCAGGGAGCCGATCGGCCGCACCGCATCCAACGCCCGGTTAAAACCGGCGTAACCGGGGTGGCGGCCACCAACCAGTACACGCACCTCGCCACTCTGACTATCTACCACCACCGCCGCGCTCTCCAGCTTGCCAGGTGGCAAGCTGTGCTGCTTCTCCAATTTTGACAACTTGGTGACTATCCGGGATTCAACCTGCCCCTGACTCCAGGGATCCAGTGTAGTGAAGATACGCAACCCTTCAGAGGTGAGATCCTCCTCCCGATAATCACGATGCAGCTGTCGTCTAACCAGCGCCATAAATGCCGGATACCCCCCCTTCCCCGGCCCCTTTGCCGCGCCAATACCAAGAGGGGCTGCAACAGCCGCTTTGTGTTCACTTGCAGTAATCAAGCCCTGATCATGCATCATTCCCAGCACTAGATTGCGTCGCTCTTTCGCCCTTTTAGGGTGCCGTTTTGGATCGTAGTATGAGGGCCCCCGAACCAGCGCAACCAACAGTGCCTGCCGTGGAAGGTTCAGCTCTTCCAGCCGCCGGTTGAAATAGAAACGCGCTGCCAGACCAAAACCGTGGATGGCCCGCCCCCCATCCTGGCCAAGATAGATCTCATTGGCATAGGCTTCAAGAATTTCACTCTTGCCGTAGTGAGCCTCCAACAGCAGCGCCATTGCCGCCTCATTGGCCTTGCGCCAGAGGCTTCTCTCCCGAGTGAGATAGAAATTCTTCACCAGCTGCTGCGTCAGCGTACTCCCCCCCTGGACCACGCCTCCCGCCCGCAAGTTGGCCAAGAGAGCCCGGGCTATCGACTTGGGAGCAACACCCCGGTGCTGATAAAAGTTGCGGTCTTCGGTGGCGATAAGCCCCTGAACCAGCTGTTTCGGCAATGATTTATGCTGAACCAGCACCCGATCCTCATTATGAGCCGGGTAGATACTTCCAATCTCGGGGGCTTCCAACCGTGCAAGCGGAAGGTCTGCACCGCCAACAAGCTTTAGTCGGCTCAAGCGCCCAGAGTTAAAACTGATCTCCAGATGACGTGCTGGCTCTTCTCCGTCCCAGAAACGGAAACCACGGGTGCGTACCAGAAAACGTCCTTGCTGACGGGACCAGGTTCCGGGCTTTAGTGCTTGACCCCTCTTACCATAACCGAGCCGATTCAGCTCAGCCACCAGCCGCTGGGGCCTCATTACCATGCCTGAGTAGATCTCCAGTGGCTGCCCGTAGACCCGCGCCGGTATCGCCCAGCGTTTCCCCTCAAACTTCTCCCGCACCGTATGATCAAGATAGAGCAGATAGATGCCCAGCACCAAGGAGAGTAGAAATAAGAGTGCCAGCAGACGCGCTGGCCAGCGTCTTGATTTAGGGGCTCCCGCACCCTTTTTTTTAGCCTTGGGTCGGGCTTTCACCCCCCGCTTTGACACCGTTTTTTTAGTGCTCTTCCTGACACTTTTCTTGGTGCTTTTCTTGGCTGTTTTCTTGGCTGTTTTCTTACGCGGATTCTGTGGGGCTTTGGCCATTAATGCTCAACTACTCTCAAAAAAGTGAAGCTGTGAAGAATAGCACAGCCTGCTCCCCCTATTTGAGCTCCAGAGGGAACTTTTGAAGATTGAGGGCAATACGTCGATGCAATCCCGCGACCCAGGCCGGAGCATCGGGGTGGAGAGGTAGTGCCGGTCTAAAACGAAAATCCCGTGGCGATATCAAGACGGACACTTTATCCATTCCCAGCATCCCGGTCAGCACAAACAGCTCCTCTACCGCAGTATCCCCCATGGCAAGGCACCCTCTTGATACCCGGTCGCCATGGATGAAGATATCCCCCCCCAGATTACGGCGACCCTCCTGCTGCGCCTTCTCCCGGTCAAAGGCGTTGGGATAGTTGAGTTTGAGAGAGAGGTGAAAAGCACTATTTGGATTGAGCAGCTCAATACGGTACCTACCCTCAGGCACCTGCCGATCCCCCTCTTTCAGCTTGGGTCCAGGGTGGCCACTGATGCCTTTGATCCGGTAATCCTTGATATGCACCCAGTCACCATCATCCCGCGCCCACAGCTCCAACTGGCGGGTATCCTTAAATGCCACCAGGGTGACCTCCCGGGGGGGCCAGGCAACGTTGGCAAACTTGAATCTTGGCTGCAACCGCAGTGCCACTTTTACGCGATAGTGCATCAACACATCCACAATACTGCGCTGCTGCACACCCGCATCGGCACGCCCAACCAAGACGACCAACAACAGAGTGAAGATAACCAGCAAAGTCACCGGTAGTAAAAAAACTAGTCTTGGTAAACGACACTGAAGATGGAGAAAATTACTCATGGGTAGAGGTTGTACCCCAAATACCCTGGGTTTTCCATTTGGCTGAAAATCTAGAAGTAGTATCCCTGGAGGGAAAATCTTCTTGCAATAATAAGCCGTCTATACTAAATATTAGATTGAATATCCGTGAACTGCGTCAAGGATTCCGCATTATGAAAGTGAAAGAGATGGTTTTTATACGTAATCTTCCAGCCGGTACCCGCCGTCAGGATCTGATTATGTTTATTCGGCAGGGGCTAAAATCAAGCCTCTTTGGGCTCTCATTTCTCCCCCATGACGAGCTCGAGGATTGCCATATCATCAAAATTACCAATAAGAGTGCTGGCACCGTGGAGTATCACGGCATTGCCAGCATCTTCCCCACTCACGATATCAACAGCATCATCCAACGGCTCAGTGGCAATAAGATCAGACGCCGTCCACTTGAAGTGCACCGCTATTTTCACCGCTCTCCCCACAATGACCGCCGAAATCCTCTCTCACTTACCGATCTTCCCGAGAGTGCCGAACGGCGGGATAACGACCGGCGCAGACCGCACCTCTTCATCCAGAAACAGTCCGGCCTAAAAACTGAAGCCATGGAAGGGTTTGCCCGCACCTACGGTTAAGGCACCTCTAAAAGAGACCTCTGAAGTGGTAAGATCTGCGATCTACCCATCAGGAGGCGAAGCATGTTCACCGGAATTGTCCAAGGCACGGCAGAGGTCGTGGCCATCATCGAAAAACAGAATTTCCGCACCCACAAGATCCGTATGCCGGAAGCGTCTACCGACAACCTCAAACCGGGGGCCTCCGTGGCTCACAACGGCTGCTGCCTGACAGTGGTTAAGCGTGAGGGCTCACTGGTCACCTTCGACCTGATGCAAGAGACACTGCGGCTAACCAACCTGGGCCTGCTCAGAGAGGGCGACCCGGTCAACTTTGAACGGGCAGCACGCTTTGGTGATGAGATCGGTGGTCATCAAATGTCAGGACACATCATCTGTACTGCCGAAGTGACCGACGTAATTGTGAGTGAAAATAACCATCAGGTTTGGTTCCGACTGCCTGAGGCGCTGAAAAAGTACATATTTTCTAAAGGCTATATCGGTATCGATGGCATCAGCCTGACCATAGGCGATCTGCGTGGCGCTCACTTTAACGTCAACCTGATTCCGGAGACGCTGGAGCGCACCAATATCGGCAGCCGCACACCGGGTGACCTCATCAATATAGAGATCGACCCACAGACTCAGGCGATTGTTGATACGGTAGAGCGGGTGATGGAGGAGCGAGAGACGCCTTAACTTGAAAGCAGCGCCTCTGTCTCACCAATTTCATCATCTGCCGCCTCCAGAAGATTAAGGCTGGCAATGGGCGTTAGCTCGCCCAGCCCCAACCGTGCCAGCGCCGGAACTTCATTCAAGGGTGGCACTTTGAACGCCATCGGTGTGCCAATATAGCTATGGAGCTGAGCAATGATCACCAGATCACAGTAGTCCGGCTCAGCACTTGTATCCCGCATCCAACTCTCAGCCTCCAAGGCACTGACTTCAAACTCATGGGGGAAACGCCAAGTACGTACTATCTTGCTACCGATCACCCCACGAAAGTGCTCAATGGCATGCTCCAGCGTCTCTGGGGTATCTATCAACGCTTCATGCTTGGCAGCGCACTGAATAATGGCCATCAGGCCGATATCATGGAGCAGCCCTATTAGCATCGCCTTTTCAGCATTAAAGCGCATATCACGGCGTGCCATCACATGGCAGAGCGCGGCAGTACGGACGCTGTGTTTCCACAGCATCTCCATGCGCTGCTGTAGCGCAACCGAATCTGTCTTGAAGATATCACGCAGAGAATAGGTCAATACCAGACTGTGGGTGGTTCCCATACCCAAACGCATGACCGCATCGGTACAGCTACCCACCGGTGCCATTCCACCGTAAAGCGCGCTATTAGCCGCCTTCACAATCTTGGCACTGATTGCGGGATCACTCTGTATGATACGGGCAATACTCTCCCCATCGGCCACATCGTCCTCCATTGCACAGCCGATGCGGGCTGCCATCTCCGGCGGGCTCGGCAGCACCAACTTATCCTCTTTGAGCTGAGTCAAAAGATAGTGGGCAAACTCTCCCTCCACACCCGCGCCTATCTCATCCATGTCATCTTCAGCAACATCGTACCCCCGCAGATAGCTGCGCATGCTTGACTTGGGTGTGATATTTTTTATCACCTGATTATCGATTCGCAGAAAGCGTACTGCTGACAAGGCGGTTACCTGGTACCGTCGGGGAATGAGCTGAGCGATAGGATGGGAGGCATGATCCGTGCCCCCCTTGATCTCAAGACTCCGACCATCTGCGGCAAGCAACTTCACCAAACCTTCAATCAGATAGAAACTGTGCTCTTCATTACTATTTCGCTCAATCAGCACCTGCCCATCATCCGCCTCCTCTATGAGCAGATACTGGGCTAATAGCTCAAGTTGGCTCCCACTAAGATCCCGCAGGGGAACAAAATGCTGAAGCGTTTCCAGATCAGGGCTTCCGGCTTTTCGACTCATTCACTTGCTTCCAGTAGTGGTTTTACTATCACACAAAACTATTTGATAAAACTGAACAACTCACCGGCTAAAGCCGGTGGGTTCGAGTTACGGACTGAAAGTCCGGATACGCGTCGACTGAACGACGCGTCTCATTGGA